>JAAYFS010000015.1 GCA_012728115.1 Bacillota bacterium
AACCCCTTAGTGAAGGCACGTCCACCCATAGCCATCATTTTGACACCGGTGATGCCCCGTTTTTGGATTAAAGCGATATCTGTACTACCGCCACCTATATCGATTACTAATGAGCCAAATTCGTAAGCCTCATCGGTTAACGAACTCGATGCAACAGCATATGGTTCCGCAACTAATCCAAGAAGGTCTAATCCTAATCGCCCAGCAATAGTACGCATTGCAGAGGCATGAACTAATGGAGCAAATGTCATAAAAATAGTAAGTTCAAGATTACGTCCGTGAAAATCTAAAGGATTTGTTACTGGATACCCGTCGATCGTAATTGACACCAGACTGGAGTGTACTAATTCGATATCCATTTTCGGATAGTTTAATTTCTGAATGATACTCTCCATTACGTCTTTTAGTGCTTCTTTCTGTGCTTCTTTTACGAACATTTCCAGTTCAGGTAATGTTATGGGTCTATCTGGTTTAATACGTTGTTTTTCAATTGTTCTGGCAATTCCATGGACAAATTGACCCGCTAAACCGATAACAACTTCGGTTGGCTTAACCCCTGCCACAATTGAACCTTGAGTTATCGCTTGCCTGCAACAGCAGGTTACTCCTGAAATACTTGCTACCGCTCCGTTTTCCATATCAGCATAATCCTGACGCGCCCTACCAACACCGATCACTTTAGAGTTTGTTCCATCCATCTCGATATAGATTGCCTTAACATACTCGGTGCCGATATCCAAAGCTAACCTGTACTTCGGCCCTTCTTCTTGGCCTTGAAATAGATTCATCCGTCGAATCAGATTTCTTACCATTTTAACCCTCGATTCTTCAAAGATTTTCAAAGATTTTCAAGACTCAAAAAACTCTCGGCATATTAACCCCTTACTAAACAACGTTTATTGTTCATTAGGGTAGTCCATTCGTTACGAAAATTCTCGCAACGAATGGACTACTTTTTCACATTTTTTCGAGATAAGATTTCAACATTTCTTCCAAGACTTGATCTCGCTCAAACTGAGTGATCATTGTCCTCGCATTTTTATAACTAGTGATAAATGTTGGGTCGCCAGAAAGCAAGTAGCCTACTATTTGCCCAACTGGGCTATAACCCTTTTCCTGAAGTGCTTGGTAAACATTGCAAAGGACATCTTTCATCGAATCTGGACATGTTCGTAGACTTTGATGAAACTTGGTAGTATTCCAATTCGCACTGTCCATCCAGATCCCCCCCAACTCCGCAATATTACCTTACACATTCGCTACTTGTTTTAATTTACCTTTTTTCTGATTCCAGAATTAGGCGTTTAACTTCTTCTAGCGCTTCACCTAGCTTTTCAGGTAACCTTCCTCCCGCTTGCGCCATATCAGGACGCCCGCCTCCGCCGCCACCGCAGATCTTAGCAGCTACTTTAACTAGCTCGCCAGCATGATAAGGCTTTTGAGCGATACTCTTACTAATCATTGAGAGTAAGTACACTTTATCATCGGTGCTAGAACCTAGGAAGACGATAGCTGGATCCAGTTTGCTACGGATTTTATCGCCAAGCTCACGTAAATCTTCAGGAGTAAAATCATTGACATCGCTAACTACTACCGAAATCTCTTCAATTTTTGTAGCAGATTGAATTAATCCATCCACTAAACTCTCCGCGTCTTTGCGTTTCAGATTCTTGATTTCAGTCTCCAATGCCTTTCTTTGTTCTAAAAGTCTTTGGACCGTTGAAAGAAGGTCTTCAGGTTTTGTTTGTAGCTCTTCGCATACGTTTTCTAGGATCTTTTCTTTCTCGTCGACATATTTTAGCGCATACTTGCCTGTAACAGCCTCAATTCTGCGAACACCAGCCGCAACGCTACCTTCGCTCACTATTCTAAACAGGCCAATATCACCCGTGCTTCCCACATGAGTACCACCACATAACTCCATTGAGTAGTCACCAATCTTGACTACTCTTACCTTAGAGCCATATTTCTCACCAAAAAGTGCGGTTGCGCCCATTTCTTGTGCTTTATCAATCGAGGTTTCGATCGCTTCCAGAGGAATGTTTTTCATAATGGTTTCATTAACTAACCGTTCTATTTCAAAAAGTTGTTCCTTGGTCAAAGCCTCAAAATGAGTAAAGTCAAATCTAAGTCTTTCGGGGGCTACGTAAGAACCAGATTGATTAGCGTGTTCCCCAATGATTTGTTTTAATGCCTTATGTAGTAGGTGAGTAGCTGTGTGGTTGCGAGCTGTATCTAAGCGTTCTTTTTGATATACGCTAGCGATAACTGTATCGCCTACTTTAATCTGACCCGAAGATACTACTCCTTTATGAACCACTATTCCCTCAAGAGGTTTTTTGACATCTTCTATACTGATTTGTCCATCTTTTGAAGTAATCGTACCAGAATCCCCTACCTGTCCACCACCTTCGGCATAAAAAGGAGTTTTCTCTAAAACTACTGAAACTTTTTGTCCTTGGTTCACAACATCAACTTGTTGATCATCAACCAAAAGGGCAACAACCTTGGTACTGGTTTCTAAGGAGTTATATCCAATAAATTCTACCTCAACTTGCTCACGGATATCCTTATAGGCGTCAACATTAGTTCCGAGATAACCATAGCTTGTCCGTGCAGATCTGGCCCGTTCTCTTTGTTGTTCCATCGCCTGTTGAAAGCCATCTTCATCCACCTCAATATCTTCCTCAGCTGAAATCTCCTTGGTCAATTCCACTGGGAATCCATAGGTATCATATAGTCGGAAAACATCAGTACCAGGAAGAACTTTGTCACCACGTTCCTTTAATCGTTCGATTAGTCTTTCTAATAAGACGATACCTTGATCAAGGGTTTCTTGGAAACGCTGTTCCTCAATACCGATTACTTTCTTAATGTATTCAGCATTACCTTCTAATTCTGGATACCCTGTCTTCATCTGCTTAATAACTACATCCACAATTTTATTTAAGAATGAGCCCTCAATTCCTAAAAGTTTTCCATGACGAGCGGCTCTTCTTAATAATCTGCGAAGCACATAACCGCGCCCTTCGTTGCTAGGAATAACACCGTCATGAACTAAGAAGGTCATCCCGCGCACATGGTCGGTGATAACTCTTAAGGACACATCTTTCTTTTCATCTTCGCCGTACTTAGTACCAGCTAAGCGAGCTACTTCATCAACTATCGGATAAATTAGATCTGATTCAAAAATACTCTTAACCCCTTGAGTCAATACGGCAACACGTTCAAGACCCATCCCGGTGTCGATGCTCTTTGATTCTAATGGGGTACGTTTACCAGTTTCATCTTGATGGAATTGGATAAACACCAGATTCCAAAATTCCATAAATCGTTCACATTCGCACCCAGGTTTACAGTCAGGGTTATCCGCACAACCATACTCCTTACCACGATCAATATATATCTCAGAACAGGGTCCACATGGTCCAGTACCTGTTCCCCAAAAGTTATCTTCTTCCCCTAGTCTGATAATTCTTTCGGTTGGAACTTGGATCTTTTTATTCCAGATTTCGAACGCTTCATCATCTTCATGATAAATACTTACCCACAGCGATTGCTTTGGGAATTTCAAACGTTCAGTAACAAACTCCCAAGCCCAAGTAATAGCCTCTTCTTTAAAATAGTCTCCGAAGGAGAAGTTACCGAGCATTTCAAAGAATGTTCCGTGGCGATCAGTCTTACCAACATTCTCGATGTCAGGTGTTCGAATACATCTCTGACAGGTAGATACCCTTTTACTTTCTGGTTTTTCATAACCTAGGAAATAACGCTTGAATGGAACCATTCCAGCGACAGTTAATAATAGTGTAGGATCATCATGGGGAACTAGCGAAGCACTCGGTAGAATCTGATGTTGCTTCTCCCTGAAGAATTCTAAAAACATTTGTCTGATTTGATCAACCGTATATTTTTCCATAATTGCCTTAACGGACTGCCTCCCAATTATCATTTTAATAACTATTCCTATATTATCCAATGCTAAATAAGTTGTCAACTCTATGGTCTATGGCGTGGCAGGACCAAAAAGTGCATTAATAGTACTCTGATCATTGCCGCGAATGGAACAGCGAGAAGCATCCCGACGATTCCAAGTAATTCACCGCCCGCCAAAATGGCAAAAATTACAGCTAGTGGATGAAGTCCGACTCTTTCTCCGATGATCTTTGGACCAATCACATTTGCTTCAATTTGATTAACTACTATGAAAATTACGATCACCCAAAGGATCGCCATCGGTGATTTTAATACTGCTAACGCTAACGCAGGGATTATTCCGATAATGGGGCCGAAATACGGGATAATATTGAACAAACCTGCAAGGATGCCAATGAAAAGGGCATAACGAATACCAACCAGGGCTAAGCCCGCGGCAATCAATCCGCCCACGATCATCGAAACAAAAAGTTGACCGCGAATAAAAGCATTAAGTATCTTATTAAACTCATTTATTAGTTGCGAAACCTCGGTTTGATAGCCAATAGGAATATAGAGCGAAAATCTCTCTCTTAGAGCTTCAGAGTCGCGTAAGACGTAAAACGCTAAGAATGGTGCGATCGCTAAGCTGAATAAATGTGAAACCAATCCGAGTAACAATTGAGCGACCCGTGTAGCTAGGTTTTCTAAAAGCAACTCAATTCGTCTAATTACTAAAGTAACACCCTCATTAAGACTCTCTGGAATCTTTATTCTCCTAAGCCCTTTCAATGCATCTTGCCCCAATTCCTCGATTTTTTCGGTTTGCTTAGGCAAGATCATTAAGATGTCGTCGATCTCTGCAACTAGTTGGGGTACCAAAAACGAAACTAGAATTCCAATGATGGTTGCGAAAATTAAATATACAATTAAAATTGCTGCTGGACGCGGCATTTTCTTTTGTTCAAATACATTTACCAAAGGATGTGCAATATAGGCAATGATCGCTGCGAATGCGAAAGGGGGAATCACTATCTTAACCCGATAAACAAAAACGATGCCTGCAAGAAAGAGTATTACTAGCACTATTTTTCGATTTACCCCAATTCTTTCACGTCCTTAATCAATTATCGATCAAAAATATTTTGGTATGATGAAAAAAGAGGTTGGGTATCCAACCTCTAGTGGCGCATCATCTCCATTCGTTCATCCATCATGTTTCTTCCTGCTCTGTACATGTTACCGATTCTCGACATACTTGAGCGGGCTGTGTTCAACCAGCGACGACCCCTGTAACGAAGTCGCCTCTCGGTTCTATTATCCAATGTTGCTAAGTAATAAATTCCTGCGGCAACTCCAATTAGACCTAGAAAATACATTGTTCGTTTCGAAAACATAGTATCACCTCTTGCTTATATTATTAGTTGCTCTTTGATTTGCTATACCTGCGGATAATAGAAAAAAGCGGTTGGAACTGTAAGTTAGTTCCAACCGCTTAAACAATCTTTATTAAATTGGCAGCAAGTTCATAGCGAAAAACTTTCCGCTTACACTGTGAATTGATCCATCATTTCTTTTAGGGAAGTTGCGATTTGGGCAACTCGTTCAGCAGCTGAAGCAATTTGTTCAACCGAAGCAGATTGTTCTTCAGTGGTTGCACTAATTTCTTGAGCCCCTGCAGCCAATTGCTCGCTAGCGGTTGCTACTTCAGTAATACCAGCGGTCAGTTTTTCAACTGCATTGGAAATTTGCTCAAACATCTTTCCGCTTTCAGTAACAACTGCCATACCTTCTTCTACCTTCTTAGCACCATCATTAGCTTGACTAACTGCTTTTCTAGTAGAATTTCTGATTTCCGTTACTAACTGCGTAATCTCGCCAGCTGCTTCTCTGGATTGATCAGCAAGCTTCTTAACCTCTTCACTAACTACAGCAAAGCCACGTCCATGTTCACCAGCACGAGCAGCTTCAATCGCTGCATTAAGTGCAAGCAAGTTCGTTTTATCTGCGATGTCCGTAATAATATTAACAATACCTTCGATTTGATCAGATTGAATTCCAAGTCGATTGATTCCTTCTGCTAAGTCTTTTACGGTATCACTAATTTCTGTCATCGCTGTAGCTGTAGTTTCAGCTTGTTGTACTCCAGAGAGGGAAACCTCCTTGGTTTGTACCGCTAATTCAGCTATCTCCTGGCTATTGATTTTCACTGAATCCACTGAGCTTGTGAAGGCATTGGTGCTGCTAGCCACTTCTTCTACTGAAGCACTTGTTTGCTGAGCAGAAGAGGACATTTCTTGTGCTGATTCGTAGACAGTATCTACTGCCTGAGACACATCTTGAATTAAGCGTCTAAGGTTAACCAGCATGTTGTTAAAGAATTGTTCCATCTTTCCGATTTCGTCATTTGATGTGATACTAGTTACTTTAGTTAAATCACCTTGCTCAGCTGCTTGGATGGCGACTAACAGAACCTCTATCGCATTGGTAATCTTAGTAGCAAACCGCAAGAATACCAACACACCTACTATCGCAACTAATCCAACGATGATAAACAAAATATTTCTAAGTCCAAAGGTGCCAGTAATTGCTGAGAAAGCTTCATCCTCATTGATTTCAACTACCAAACCAGCGAGAGTATTACCTATTTGGATAACTTCTAAACTACCAAGAACTCTTTGATTAGAAAAGTCATCCCAAAAATCTTGACCAACGAAACCTAATATATCTTCGGCTGAATAGCCACTACTTTCATAATCAGCAAGCCTTTTTTGAAGTAAAGATACTGCATCAGATTCAATGGTTGTTGCTAGAACGATTCCTTCTTGATCGCTCCACGCCTTAGGGCTGGTAAGAAGGATTCCTTCGGCATCAAATAGGTAAGCATCTATGTATCCACCTAGTTCTTCAACAGAAGCGAGGACTCGATTTTGGATCGCATCAGCGGAAATTCCTAAGGAAAGCACTCCCACTATGTCACCAGTGGTTCCCGCTGCTCTGATGAGGTGAGAAACTATCATTACATTATCATTTACAATTTCTGAGAAATGCATGTCAGACCATGATGATAGTCCAGAACGAACATCCTGATAGAATTGTTCGGAACTCATGCTATTTCCAATCATGCTCTCTACAGTACTGTAAACTACTCCTCCTGTCCAGTCTAAGACTAATACGAAGGAGTATCCATATTCGTTAACTAATCTCTCCGCTAATGGCGCTAAGGCCGTATCTCGTCTATTCACCCAGGCATTATTCCTTAAACCCCACTGCCTTAATGTGTTCATCGATTCCCATACATCACGTGAGGTAGCAATAATTTGCACTTCGTTTAATTTGTTTTCCATGAAATCATTGAGTTGGTCTGAAACGCTTGTTAGATAGAGTTGGTTTTTGGCAAAAATCTCTTGTTGGATATTCCTCTTGCCCATTTGGTAAGTCACAACACTGATCACAATCATTGGTATCAATCCGATTCCGATGAAAAAGAACAACAACTTGGACTTTAGACGCAGGTTTTTAAACATTGTCAGGCCTCCAATTCGACAAATTCAAAAATGATAAAGCAAAGAGATAATTTCCTAAAGATAATTACTTAATACGCTGTTTACTTCACAAATCCTTCCTGAATTCTCATTTATTGGTAGAAGGAGGCATAAAAAAAGTGACATTTCTTAGGAAATGTCACTTTTTTTCGATTTATAATCTGCGATAGCTTTTTGCAGAGCATCCGCAGCTAGGTTCGAGCAGTGCATCTTCACTGGAGGTAGACCATCAAGTGCTTCGGCAACAGCCTTATCAGTGATCTTTTCTGCTTCCTCGATAGTCTTACCCATGACTAATTCTGTAATCATACTAGAAGTGGCGATAGCCGCTCCACAACCGAAAGTCTTAAACTTAATATCAACTATTACGTTATCTTCAACCTTAATCCACAATTTCATTATATCGCCACAACGAGCATTTCCAACTTCGCCTATTCCGCTAGCATCAGGAATCTCACCGACATTGCGTGGCCTTTGAAAGTGATCCATTACTTTTTCTGAATACATCTAAATTCCTCCCTCTTCACTCACCCATTGTATAGTGGGGACATATCCCGAAGCCTTTGTACAATTTCCTCAAGTTTTTCGACCACATAATCCACTTCTTCAGCCGTGTTTTCCTTACCTAAGGTAAGTCGTAAGGAACCATGGGCGATTTCATGGGAAAGTCCAATTGCTAGGAGAACGTGCGAAGGATCTAGTGAACCAGATGTACACGCCGAACCACTTGAGGCCGCTATTCCATTCATGTCGAGATTGAGCAAAAGTGATTCCCCTTCAATAAATTCAAAACAAACATTAACATTATTAGGTAAACGATGAGTTCTACTTCCATTGAACCGGATATGTGGGATCGACTCCAAACCTTTAAATAGTCGTTCTCTTAACTCTTGTACTTTTTGATTAACTTCCTTTTGCTCAGCAACAGCTAATTCCACTGCTTTTGCGAATCCAACAATTCCAGCAACATTTTCAGTTCCTGCTCGCCTCTTTCTTTCTTGACCGCCACCATGGATCAGAGTCCCGAGGCGAACTCCTTTTCTAACATAGAGAGCTCCAACACCCTTGGGTCCATAAAGCTTGTGAGCGGAAAAAGTGAGCAGATCTACATTAAGTTCGTTAACGTCGATTGGCAAAACTCCAACTGTTTGTACAGCATCCGAATGAAAAACTATGTTATGTTTCTTAGCAATCTCGCCGATCTCTTTGATTGGTTGAATCGTACCGATCTCATTATTAGCATGCATAATTGTTATCAGGATGGTCTCATCGGTGATCGCATTTTCTAAATCTTTTACATCAACCATACCTTCCGAATCAACTGGTAAGTACGTTACCTTAAAGCCATGTTTTTCCAAGAATTTAACTGAATCCAAAACCGCATGATGCTCGATTGCCGAAGTAATAATGTGTCGCCCTTTATCTTTCAAAGCTAATGCCACACCCTTAATCGCTAAGTTATCTGATTCAGTTCCACCACTCGTAAAAACTATTTCTTGGGCAGTGGCACCGATACAGTTAGCAATAATTTCGCGTGCGTCATCTATCGCTTTCCGAGCCTCTCGACCATAAGCATAGATGCTCGAGGGATTACCCAACTTCTCGGTTAAATACGGTTTCATTTCCGCAAAAACTCGAGGATCAACTGGTGTTGTTGCAGCGTGATCAAAATATACTTGTTTCATAAGAACACCTCTCACTAGCTTAGATGTGATACATAAAAGAATCATCCTGTGCTTTTAGGCGCATCGCTTCATGGCACAGCATTTCCAATGTAGTATTATCCAATACTTCTTCCATACTATCACGCAGTTTAGTCCACAGTACTCTAGTAGCACATAGCTTGTACTGATTACAAGTTGATTCTTCACCTGGTTCAACACATTCCATCGGTGCTATCGGACCCTCGAGTGTGCGGATAATATCGCCGATTGTCGTCTTATGAGGAGGATTTGCCAAAAGGTACCCTCCTTGAGCACCACGGACGCTTGATACCAGACCAGCCTTTCTTAAAGCACCCATAAGCTGTTCTAAATACGGCTCGGAGATCTCTTGACGTTCAGCAATCATTTTCAAAGGGATAGGTCCTTGACCATAATGAAGAGCTAAATCAAACATCGCTCTCACACCATACTCACCACGAGTAGAAATCTTCAACCATCTTCCCCCTCCCTATTGCTTTTTAATCCCGAGTATTTCCGTCGGTTTTCTTTCTTCTTAATAATAGCACGGGCATGATTAGCTGTCAACTTTTTTCAAAAAATCCATTCTTTCTTTAATGTATTTTTCTCTCCCCTGCTCAGAGGGTGTATAAAGCCTTACATCCTCAAGCCCTTTTGGTAGGTACTGTTGCTTAACAAAATGGTGTGGATAATCATGAGGGTATTTATAACCTTTCCCATGGTTTAAATTCTTTGCGCCTGGATAGTGAGCATCCCGTAAATGGTTCGGAACTTCGTAAAAGCCCTTACTATGCACCAAATCGATCGCTTTATCGATCGCACTTATCACCGAGTTACTCTTAGGTGCAGTAGCGATATGAATAATAGCCTGGGCGATTGGAATACGAGCTTCTGGCATTCCTAGCCATTCGAGTGCATTTGCTGCAGCATGAGCAACCAACATTGCGGTTGGATCCGCCATTCCAACATCTTCTGACGCATGTACAATGATTCTCCGAACAATAAAGCGGGGATCTTCGTTTGCATAAAGCATTCTCGCAAACCAATACAATGCTGCATCAGGATCACTACCGCGCATCGATTTGATAAAGGCGGAGATGGTATCATAGTGACTGTCACCCGATTTGTCATAACGAACTCGCTGCGTTTGCACCGCATCTTCAGCAAGCTCAGCAGTGATTACTCTTATTCCTTCTTCGTTCGGAGGAGTTGTTAAAACTGCAAACTCAAGTGCATTAAGTAATACCCGTGCATCACCGCCCGATGTTCGGATCAAATGTTCAAAAGCCTCATCACTAACCTGTGGATTATATGGTGCAAGGCCATTGCTTGCTTTAAGTGCATTTTCCCCGATTTTTCTTAGGTCGCTTGCAGTTAAAGTTCTTAATTGAAAGATTCTTGAACGACTCAACAGGGCAGCGTTTACTTCAAAATATGGATTTTCAGTTGTAGCAGCGATTAAGATCACTTGTCCATCTTCAACTGCTGGCAATAAAACGTCCTGCTGACCCTTATTCAGACGTTGGATCTCGTCGATAAAAAGAATGGTTTTCTTACCAAAGAAGGCTCTGGTTTCTTTGGCTTTTTCGATGATCGCCTTTAACTCTGCAACCCCAGTAGTTGTTGCACTTATTTTCTGAAATTCAGCTTTTGTAGTTTGGGAGATTACGTAAGCCAGGGTGGTTTTCCCAGTTCCTGGTGGCCCATAAAGGATCAAGGATGATATTGTATCGTTTTCGATCGCTCTCCTGAGCAGTTTTCCTTCCCCAAGAATATGCTCCTGACCCACAAATTCAGCCAAACTTTTCGGTCTCAGTCGGACAGCCAATGGGGCATTAACCTCTTGATTTTCGCCAAGGGTAAAGAGATTCATATTATTCACCTCGAGTGTGTTTCTCCAGAATATCTCTAACTACCACACTTGCCATAACCAATCCTGCTACTGGCGGAACAAATGGACTACTGCCTGGAATCGACTTACGCATTGTGCAGTTAAATTCCACTTCTCCTTTGTTGGTGCAAACACAGTTTGTTTTACAATCTGGTCCGCCTTCCTGAAGCGGTAACGGTCGTTCAGTGGAAAATACCACCTTAACTCCCTTTGTTATTCCTTCTTTTCTTAATCTCTGCCTAACGGCCCTTGCGAGAGGGCACGTATGCGTTTCCGAAATATCACCAACTTCAAACTTAGTCGGATCTAGTTTGTTACCTGCTCCCATAGCGGAAACCAAATGAATATCCTGCTCATAGCAGCGTTTAATCAAATCGATTTTCGCTGACAGAGTGTCGATCGCATCGACTACGTAATCGTATTCCGAGGATAAGAGGAATTCAGCGCGTTCTGGTTTGTAAAATTCTTTAAATGTGATTACCTCACATTTTGAATTAATATCCTTAATTCTATTCTTCATTACATCCACTTTGGGTTGACCGATCGTGGATTGGAGGGCAATTATTTGGCGATTAATATTAGTTAAACAAACATCATCATAATCAACTAGGATTAATTTACCAACACCACTGCGCGCTAAGGCTTCAGCAGCGTAACCGCCTACACCGCCGATACCGAAGACAGCGACCGTTGAGCCTTTCAAAGCTTCGAGTCCTTCTTTACCAATAATCAATTCTGTTCTACTAAATCGATGTAACATGTTAAATCACCTCAAAAAAATTCCTCATAAAGGGCCACTACCCTTTATGAGGAATTAATGCCGTGTGTCCCCCACCATGCCGCTATTTGCTGACCTGAATGAACCTGCTCTCCAGCAGGTGGGTATCTTCCTACTGCTTTCTTGCTTCCACTCAAAGTGGCATGCATTCCACCAGTAGAGTCAGATTCCCTTTGTTATGGTGTTGGCTCATAACAAAGCCAGCTTGATCACGAGCACAGCAGGGCCTCCGTCTGCTTAAGATAATATCATAAATCTAAGTCCAATTCAACCAAAAAGCCCTTCAAATTACAGGGATAAATGCCAATCCTTGTTCATATATTTAGTTAGATACTTGAAAGGAAGGGATAAAATGAACCCTTTATTGGAAACCGTGTTAACGATCGCCATTTTGGTTGAAATTATCACCAACTTTGTCAAAAAGTTAATCCCATCACTGGATAAACAATATATTACAGTGATTGCAGGAGCAATCGGTATTTTTCTCTCATGGGTTACCCAAACGGGGATCTTTTCCTCACTCCAGATCCATGTCG
Source organism: Bacillota bacterium (assembly GCA_012728115.1). Taxonomy (GTDB): domain Bacteria; phylum Bacillota; class Limnochordia; order Darwinibacteriales; family JAAYFS01; genus JAAYFS01. The sequence goes on from JAAYFS010000015.1 coordinate 12,348, forward strand.
CACTGCATGAAATAGACTATATTTTGACAGGCATCATTGTATCACGCGGAGCGAATATAGTCCATGATCTTGCTAAACGACTTAACTTTTAATAATTAAGTTTAACTCCTGCAACTGTCTTGGCGAAACATTTCCTGGTGCTTCGACCATTAAGTCCGTTGCACTCGCTGTTTTTGGAAAAGCAATTACGTCTCGGATAGTACTTCTACCAGCAAGTAACATTATGATTCTATCCAATCCAAAAGCGATACCTGCATGGGGAGGCGCTCCATAGCGATATGCCTCGATCAGGAAGCCAAATTGTTCTTGGATTTGTTCGGACGAAAATCCGAGCACCTTAAACATCCGTTCTTGAAGCTCACTATGCGAAATTCTAACGCTTCCACCGCCCAATTCGGTACCATTTAATACCAAGTCATACGCTTTCGCACGCACTTTTCCAGGCTCGGTTTCAAGTATGTCGACATCGCTATCCAAAGGAGCGGTAAATGGATGATGAACAGCTACATATCTTTTTTCCTCTTCATCATATTCCAATAGTGGCCAGTCCACCACCCAGAGGAAGTTCAACTTATTCTCATCGATTAAGCCTAGTTTGTTTCCTAAAAAGAGACGTAATCTACCAAGAACAACAGAAGTAACTTCAAAACTATCTGCTACTAATAACAAGAGGTCCCCTTCTTCACCACCTAAAGCTTCAACTATCGAGGAAATCTCGTTTTCGGTAAGGAACTTAGCAACAGGGGATTTCACTGTTTCGCCGATAACCATCCAAATTAGCCCCTTAGCACCCCATGAGGAGGCCATTTCCACCAATTGATCAATTTCGCGTCTAGCAAAGGTTGCCCCACAGCCCTTAGCATTGATGCCGCGGACCACTCCACCATTTTTAATGGTTTCAGAAAAAACCTTGAATCCAGAATCCTTCAGATTCTCCCCTACATCCTTTAACTCCATTTCAAATCTAGTATCAGGACGGTCAGAACCAAAACGATCCATCGCCTCTTGATAGCTCATTCTTGGTATTGGCGTAGGAATTTTTACACCCCTGCACTGTTCAAAGACTTCGATAATCATTTTTTCCATTATTTCAATGATGTCCTCACGATCAACAAAGGACATTTCGATGTCTACTTGAGTAAATTCCGGTTGCCTATCAGCTCGCAAGTCTTCGTCTCTGAAGCACCGAGCTATTTGGTAATAGCGCTCAAAGCCAGCAAGCATCAGCAATTGCTTAAACATTTGCGGACTTTGGGGTAAGGCATAGAAATTGCCTGGATGCACTCTACTCGGTACGATGTAGTCTCGTGCCCCCTCTGGAGTCGACTTGGTAAGCATCGGAGTTTCAATTTCATAGAAGCCGTTTTCATTGAGGAAATCTCTAATAATACTAACAGCTTTATGCCTAAGTTTAATACATTCTTGGAGATCGTTCCTTCTCAGATCAAGGTAACGATATTTTAAACGAATGTTTTCATCAACATCCACGTCTCGATCGATCGGAAACGGTGGCGTTTTTGCTTCGGATAAGACTTTAAAATCCGTAATTAATACTTCAACTTCGCCGGTCTTCATCGCTTTATTTTCTTGCCCTTCAGGACGCATTACTACTTTACCCGTAACTGATAGCACAAATTCACTCCGAAGTCTTTCTGCCAGCGCAAATAATTCCTGCGCTAAAAGGTCTGGATTAAACACGATTTGCACCAAGCCGTCCCGATCCCTTAAGTCTACGAAAATTACACCACCATGGTCCCTGCGTCGATTGACCCAGCCATTTAACGTTATCTCCTGATCAACTAAACTTCGATCAACTTGTCCACAACTATGAGTTCGCTTCCATTGAACCATCTTTTTCTCCTCCATGGCCTATTAAATATTCTTTTATGTCACCTAGACTTACTAGTTCTTCCTGTCCTGTAACCATTGACCGTACCTTAACTTGATTACTTGCTATTTCTTCTTCGCCGATAACAATCACGAATTTTGCTCCAAATTTGTCAGCAGCTTTCATTTGGGCCCTTAGACTCTTTTCCATGTAATCAAACTCAGCCCAAAGACCAGCTTGACGAAGTTCATACGCCAATTTTACCGCCTCTGTCTTGGTTTGTCCACCAAACTGTGCGATATAGCAATCAGGAGTCCGTTGGTCTGCTACTTCCATATTCTGGTTTTCTAAAGCCAGAACTAATCTTTCTAACCCTGCTGCAAATCCGACTGCTGGATGTGGTTGCCCGCCAACTTCTTCGATTAAACCGTCATATCGGCCACCTCCACCGACCGCATTTTGGGAACCTAGTCCGACAGAGATAATTTCAAATACAGTGCGAGTATAATAATCAAATCCGCGCACCAAACGATTATTAAGAGAGTAGTTAATGTTTAGAGCATCCAAATACTCTTTTACTTTAGAAAAATGCTCAGAGCAATCAGTACATAAATAGTCTACTAAAACTGGGACATCTTTTGTTAACTCTATACATTCTTTGACTTTACAATCAAGTATTCTTAAAGGGTTTTTATCAAATCGCGATTGACAACTAGGGCAAAACTTATGTATATTCTCTCGCAACGAGTCCTTCAAAGCCTCACGATAGGCTGTCCGACACGAAGGACAACCGATGGAATTAATTTGTACTTCAAAGTCCTTTAATCCGACCGCTTTGTATACCTCAATTGGGATCAGAATCATTTCTACGTCTAAAGCTGGATCAGCACCACCCAAGGCTTCAATTCCAAATTGATTGAACTGACGGTATCTACCAGCCTGAGGTCTTTCATAGCGAAACATTGGACCAACATAGTAAACTTTAGCAGGTAAGGTTCCCCCATACAATTTGTTTTCTAAAAAAGCCCTAACAACTGGAGCGGTTCCTTCTGGACGTAAAGTAATACTCCGCTGGCCCCGATCGGTAAAAGTATACATTTCCTTTTCCACAATATCAGTTGCTTCACCGATACCGCGTTCAAATAATTCTGTATGCTCAAAGATTGGTGTTCTAATCTCCTCATAGCCAAATTGATGACATATCCTTCTTATAGTATCCTCAATTTTATGCCAAATGCCAATTTTCGCCGGCAAAATATCATTTGTGCCGCGTGGTCTAGTTGTAATCGCCATTAGATATCTACCTCCAAAACCAATGCTGTAAATATTCAAACAAGCGAGTGGCGGGATTCCACCACTCGCTTTCCAGTACAATGGTCAATAACCTTTACTGGTTAAAAATCTTTACTGGTTAAAAATACTACTTACTATCTTCGCTTGTTTCGTCAACTTGATCCTCGACTTGATCTTGAGTTTGATCGACGTTAGTTTCTTCTTGTGAGTTTTGTTGCGATTTTTCTAATAGTTCTTTTTCTCTCGCTAAAACTTCTTCGATCTTTGCTTCTAACTCTTGAGCTTCTTCAGTACGTTCAAGTCTATTCAAAAGATTTGCAGCTTGCATCATCACGTACACATCATTTGGTGCTAGTTCAATTACGCTATAATAAGCATCCACTGCATCGTCTAAATTACCTAATTGTTGATTGATCTGAGCGAGGTAATAGAATAATACTGGATCATGAGTTACTTTTGCAGTAGCTTGTTTAAATTGTTCTAAACCATCTTCAGCTCGTTCTAGTTCTAGATATAACTCGCCGAGAGTAGCGTTAAGGTATCCGTCATTTGGACGTTCTTCGATGGCTAAGAGATAATGTTCGATAGCCTTATCTGTATCACCATCGAGGTAGTACTTAAAGGCTAGAATCTTATTATCCTTAATAGTAACCTTCGCATTATCCCGAAGTTCTTCGTACCATTCCATCATTAAACGCTGAATCTCCATATTTTTTGCATACTCACGGAGAGACTCTTTCTCTTCTTCATACTCGCCGACTAGATTGTAGCGATCGGAAACATAAATGATATGGTAACCAAATTGAGATTTTACCAAACCGCTAATCTCGCCAGCTTCCAATGCGAAAGCGGCTTCTTCGAATTCTTTCACGAATTCGCCGCGACGTCTCTCACCAAGGTTTCCACCGTCTTCAGCACTGCCATCTTCACCATAGAGCTTGGCCAATTCGGCAAAATTCTCTGGTGTAATTTGAGCTAGAATTTCCTCAGCTCTAGTTTTTGCCTCTTCGAGATTGTCTTCGTCGGCTCTAATTAGGATATGACTTACCTCGATAGTTTCATTTGCATGTCTTACTTCTTCATACAACTCTTTTAATGTTTCCTCAGTAATAGCGATATCGCCCGTGATTTGCTGTTGTAACTTAGTTATCTTTACGTCTTCCGCAAAGTATTCACGAAGATAATCATTTGTTAAACCCACCATGCTTAACCATTGTTCGAAAGTCTCTTCATCTCCAAAAGTGGATTCTTTCCACTCAGCAATTGCTTCTTCAACCTCAGCTTTCGAAGCTTTAATTTTTCTTTTATTAACTTCTTGCCTTACAATAATCTCGCCGATCAAATCCTCAAGAGCGTTCATTTCTAAAAGCTGATAAGTCCGACTATCAATATAACCAAGTTGTTGTTCGTAATTAGTTAACAACGAATAAAGCGCTCTAGAGAACGTATTATAACTGATCTCCTCGCCATTAACAATAGCAATCGCCGCTTGGGCTGAAGCTTGTTGGCCTCCCCATAACCCGAGGAGCGAACCTCCTGCCAAAATGCTACCGCCGAGCATACCAAAGATTAAAATCGCAATTAGAAACTTTGTCGAATTGCGCATTTTACTAAAGAGCACATTAACCATTCCTTTCCATTATCCAAAAAATAAAAACAATAATTCCAACGATAATCAACGTTATTGTACTACTAAACGCTAGGACATGTCAAACAGAGAAGTATTTCACAAGTTGGCTTTTTTTGTCTGCAATTATCTCCTGAATACTCTTTGCGTAAGTAGCAGGACATTTCGGGTTAGCATGTCTTGAAATCCTTCGCCCATTAATCCCCCCAATGAATTTTGTTATCGCTCCTCCCCCTAAACCGATGATGCTTTGTTTTTCTTCAATCATTTGGATATTGTAGATTGATTCGGTTCCAAGCGGCGCAAAACCTATGTTTTCTAAATCGCTAAGAATATATCTTTGGCGATATAGATAGTAAGGTTCCATTCCCCATTCACTAGCATACTGACTTGCTAAAGCAAGCATCTGTGCTCCTTCTTGTTGAGCCAAATCTAGCTCATCGAAAATCTGGCGCCAATCAGCTGCCCGCTTCATCGCTAAGCTATGAACGGTAAGGTTATCTGGTTTTAGAGGCTGCAATTGGGTAAGAGTGTATTCCACGTCATATACTCGTTCGCCTGGTAAACCGAGAATAATGTCCGTGTTTATCAAAAAACTACCATACGAGCGACAATTTTCAAAAGCTACCAGTACATCACCAACAGTGTGACTTCTTCCAACACGGTCCAGGGTCTTTTGGCGCATAGTCTGCGGGTTAATACTTACTCGGGTCACATCTGCTTGCGCAAGGATGTGCACGGTATTCTTGGTAAGGGTTTCGGGTCGACCAGCTTCAACTGTGAATTCTTTGTACGATTCTCCGAAATATTCTTGAACTAATGCTAATAAAATCTCTAAGTTCCGACCTCTTATGGTAGTGGGGGTCCCTCCACCAAGATAAATAGACTCGACAGGTACGGCTAGATCTTTTAGCAACGTGCCAATTTCTTTGATTTCGCAACAAAGAGCCTCAAAAAAGTCCGCTACCAAATGTCCATGACTTTTAAGTGGATAGGCGGCGAAAGAACAGTAACCACAACGTGTAGGACAAAATGGAATTCCTAAATAAACACTAATTGGTCCTTTGGGGGATGGATGAAAAAACTCTCGCTGTTTATCGGCGACTTGAAAAAGTAAGTCGATCTTTTCTTTTGAAACTTGATAAATATCGCTCAAAAAGTTAGCGATATCCTCCTTAGACTTCCCTTCGTCATACAATGCATGTACCAATTTGGTAGGCCTTACACCTACCAAGGTACCCCAGGGACTCGGCGGGATATTATAGGCTAGTGAAATCACCGCAAATACTCCCGCTCTGATACGCTCTCTTGTTCTTAAACGTTTTTCGTCCTCCGCAAACCGCTCTGTATCTACATAGGATTTCTTACCTTCCAAACCCTCAAGTTCCACAGTTACGCAAATACTTTGCTCCTTACTCTTAACTTCAACAGAAATTTTACGCCCCTTACCAAACTTTGCATCAGGTAGGAGGGATGCAATTGCTCTTCGAACCGTATTTTCATACCCCGATGGCGCTTCAATTTGGAAACTTTCCTCCAAAAATTGTTGCGGAATAGGCATAATCTTAGAATTCTCCTTTAGAATCAAGCATTAGGGTTACAGGTCCATCGTTTAATAATTCGACCTTCATATCTGCCTGAAACACACCAGTTTCCGTCGGAACACCAGCTGCTTTGAGACAATCCACGAAGTACTGATAGAGTCTTTCTGCATCTTCTGGCGTCGCGGCTTTTGAAAAACTAGGCCTCCGACCTCTCCTACAATCACCAAATAAAGTAAACTGGGAAACCACTAAAGCTTCCCCTGCGATATCTTTCAAAGATAAGTTCATTTTACCTACAGAATCCGAAAAAATTCGCAAATTCGCTATTTTATCTGCTAGGAATTCTGCATCCTTCTCTGAATCATCTCCGCCAACACCAAGTAAAATCAATAACCCGTCCTCAATTTTGCCATGAATTTCTTGGGCAACTTTAACTGAGGCATAGCGAACTCTTTGAACAACAGCACGCATCTATATATTCAACTCCTGAAAGATTTATTAGGTTGGATTTGCTCTTCGAACACTAATCACACCATCAACTTGACGAAGGCGATTCATCACCATGTTCATATGATCTAAGTTACGAATATCAACCACTAAATGGATATTCGCCAGTTCATCCCTTCCTTTTCTGGCGTTTACCGCTTCAATATCTGTATTTACCTCTGTAACACTGTTCATCAACTTTGCTAAAAGATTAACCCGATCGATCGCTGTGATTTCAATTTCCACAGGATATGAACCTGTTTCTTTTGTTCCCCAAGAAACTTCGATTTGGCGACCATCATTACTAGCAATACTAGCGATATTCGGGCAATCGGTTCGATGAATCGATACGCCTCGTCCTCGAGTGATATAACCTACAATATCATCGCCAGGAACAGGATTGCAACATTTGGAAAATCTAACTAATGGGTTATCTATTCCCTTGATGACAACGCCCTTAGTGTCGCGCGAACGTTTCTTAGCGACTTTGGGAATGGACTTTTCTTCTACTTCTCTTCCGATTATTTTCTGCAATATTTGTTGCGGGGATACTCTACCAAAACCAACACTTGCCAGTAAATCTTCTGCGGAAGCTACTCCATAGCGCTTGGCGATCTCCACCAATTTTTCCTCGATTAAGATTTCTTTCGGTTCGAGATTAGCTTTTTTAATTTCCCTTTCTAAAGCCTCTTTTCCACGTAGAACATTCTCTTCGCGTCTTTCTTCCTTCAGCCAGCTACGAATCTTATTCTTCGCCTTGGAAGTCTTAACAAAATTAAGCCAGTCTTGGCTAGGGGAAGCATGCCTGCTGGTAAGGATTTCCACAAACTCACCGTTCTTTAATTCATAATCCAATGTAACGATTCGACTATTTACCTTGGCTCCCACGCACCTAAGACCGATATCTGTATGAACATCGAAAGCAAAATCCACTGGCGTTGAACCCTTTGGTAAAGACTTTACATCTCCTTTAGGAGTAAAGACAAAAACTTCATCTTCAAATAAATCGATTTTTAACGAATCCATGAATTCTTCAGGATCCTTCATCTCCTGAAGCCACTCTACTGCTTCCCTGAGCCACTGGATTTTGTGATTGTAACTTTGAGCCTTTGATTGCCCTTCTTTATATAGCCAGTGAGCAGCGACTCCTTTTTCCGCGATTCGATGCATTTCCCAAGTACGAATTTGGATTTCATAAGATTCACCATTAGGTCCAATCACGGTTGTATGCAAGGATTGATACATATTGGACTTAGGCATGGCAATATAATCCTTGAATCGCCCAGGTATCGGTTTCCACACGGTATGGATTATGCCCAACACCGCATAACAATCTTTAACCGAATCAACGATCACCCGAACTGCCATGAGATCATAGATTTCATCCAACGTTTTATTTTGCGACCGCATCTTCTGGTAAATGCTATAAAAATGTTTTGGGCGCCCTTGGATATCGCAGTTTATCCCAACCTCATCGAGTTTAGTTTTCACGATATTCATCACGTTTTGGAGTTCGCCCTCACGTTCTTTACGCTTTTTCGAGATACTGTTGACCAAAGCATAGTATTCTTCTGGCCACAAGTAGCGAAAAGCAATATCTTCCATTTCAAACTTGATTGTCCAAATTCCTAGTCTATGAGCTAACGGAACGTAGATATCAAGAGTTTCTTCGGCGATCTTTTTTTGTCTCTCTTCGCTTAAATGCCTAAGCGTTCGCATATTATGCAAGCGATCAGCTAGTTTAATCAGGATCACTCGAATATCCTTAGCCATAGCGAAGATCATTTTCCGGAGATTCTCCGCTTGACGTTCGAATGTGTTTTTAAATGGAAGTTGTTCAAGCTTGGTAACACCATCAACTAACATTAAAATTTGGGGACCAAATTCATCTTTAAGTTGCTCTCGTGTTACACTCGTGTCCTCCAGGACATCATGAAGAAGACCCGCAACGATGGTTTCGACATCGAGTTCAAGTTCGGCCAAAATACAGGCAACCTCAAAAGGATGCTCAAAATATGGCTCGCCCGATTCCCGCAACTGCCCTTCATGAGCATTTTTGGAAAACTCGTACGCCCGCCGTATTAGGTCATGATTAACCGAAGGGTAATATTTGGTTACCTGTTCAATTAAAACCTTCAGGTCCAATGGTCCACCTTCTCCTTACAACTAGTCATCATACTGAACTAGAGTTAAAATATCGTAATCCTTGAGATTCTTACGGCCTTCTAAAGCCGAAAGCTCTACCAAGAACGCAAATCCAGCGATTTTTCCACCTAATCTTTCAATTAAGTTTGCCGCGGCAGCGATTGTACCGCCTGTCGCTAGCAAGTCATCAACCAAGAGTACATTTGATCCTGGTTTAAAAGAATCAGTATGGATTTCCAATGAGTCCGTACCATATTCTAATGCATAATCCACCTTTAAAACGTCTCCAGGTAGTTTTCCAGGTTTTCTGATTAGAGTAAAACCTAATCCCATTTCATAAGCTAGAGGAGCCCCAAGGAGAAAACCTCGGGATTCAACTCCGACAACCATATCGATCTTTTTATCTTTAAAATACTCAGCCATAGTTTTAATTACATACCTAAAAGCTTCGGCGTCTTTTAGAAGGGTAGTAATATCTTTAAAACTAATACCTGGCTTAGGAAAGTCTGGAATAACCCTTATCTTTTCTTTGAGATTCATTAGTGAAAAAGCCCCTTTCCAAACAGTTTCGCAAAAACATAATAATTTGGTTACGTTTTTCCATACCTTCATTATACAGAACTGACCAAGTCAAGTCTAGTTTATTATCGGGTTTTGGCATGAGTTTGATGGTATTTTCGTTCATTGAAACTAGACCCAACTCATCAAAAACTCCAATCGCGTACGCCACCCCAGGTGCCAGATTGAGGCTCGAGCTTAAAGTTACTAATTCTTCCTTTGTATAACTATCCTGCTTGCTTCTTACTAAAGCTAAGTATAGCTTTGCGAGGTCATTTCGGTCCAAAAAGGTATTGCGCACATAAGCCGCAAGTTCCGCTAAGTCCCGACTCCCGTAGAGAGCGTGGATTTTTCCATCTTTTTTTAGGATTTCTTCGAAAGTGAAAAAAAATGACTTAGAATACGGTAGATCAGATATATAAACCGAATCAGTTTCCCAGCGAATATAGGAAATAAAGCTTGGGTCGGTTGAAACTAACCAAGTTATTTGGTTAGTTACTAGTAACTCTTTTAACTCACTTTGTTCCTCATCAGACAGTAGTTCATGATAAAATCCTATATGGTCAGCAACGCCAAGAAATCTGATTCTTAACTCACGGCAAAGCTCTAGTGCTTTTAATGGAGTGCTTACATAAATAACAGCTTTCTCTTTGGCACTGGAGTGTTCTAAAATATAACTCACTTTATCAAATTGACCGCGGGCATCAACCACCTGCCTATTTATCTTAAGTTCCCCCACAGAATCTAATGTCTCACTAGTCTTGGATTCTAAATAAAGTTTTTGAACCAAGGAATATTCAGGTGGGAAATCCCAAGGATAGTTTTGGATCATCCATTTTTCAATAAAGGTGGTTTTATTATCTCTACTGCGCATATCTCGAAGAACCAACTGGACACAGCGCCGATTATTCCACTCATTAATTTGCGGATCAACTAAAAATTCTACACTTTCTTGATGTTTTTTGAGATAATCTACTTGTTCACCCATATTAAAACCGATTGCATCAACGATTTTACCTGTATGGTCCTGTAACTTACACTTTAAGTGCTTGTTATCCTTACCCACCAAAGTAAAATCAACGATTGATGTATTCACCTGCAATACAGGTTTAGGATTACCCATGCCATACGGTTCAAGTAGTTCAAGTTCCTCAATAAAACTCTCTGTTACGTCACTAAGCGCCATTACAGCATCGATTTTTTTTAAAGGAATATAATCTTCTGCAGTCAAGGTTTCATCGGCGATTCTAACCAACCTCTGGCGAAACTCATCGATTCTATCGCTCTGAATCGTTAAGCCAGCAGCCATCTCATGTCCGCCAAATCTGTCAAGAAGATCACTACAACTTTTGATCCCTTGAAAGATATTAAATCCTTCAATGCTGCGAGCAGATGCTTTTCCAACACCTTCCTCAATCCCAATGACCACGGTTGGGCGATAGAAAGCCTCAACCAGCCTGGATGCCACAATACCAATTACTCCAGGGTGCCAACCTTCACCATCAACAACGATGGCTGCATCTTTTTCCCAACCGTTTTCGATCACTTTCTTCTTTGCTTCGGTAAAGATCCGTGATTCCATGGATTGCCTAGCTCGATTTTCCTCTTCCAATAATTGTGCCAATTCTTCCGCTTTTTCTTCATCCTCTGATAGTAATAAATCCACTCCTTTAGTTGGATCTCCCATCCGCCCAACTGCATTGAGACGTGGACCAAGCCTGAAAGCTAAATCTACTGCGTCAATCTTGGAATTTAAGCCTGCAACTTTAATTAATGCTTTTAACCCTACTTTATCGGTTTGGTTCAACCGCTCTAAACCATACTTAGTGTAAATCCTGTTTTCATCTAATAATGGTACAATATCAGCTACTGTACCAAGCGCCACAAGATCGAGATGTTTCGAACAGTCTATCTCATAAATACTAGCCAAGGCTTCCACTAGCTTGTATGCCACTCCCACTCCCGCCAAGTCCTTGAATGGATAAGTACAATCATTCCGTTTCGGATTTAGAACCGCTATCGCATCAGGTAGTACATCGCCAGGTTCATGATGATCCGAAATGATAACATCTAGTCCTAGACTATTAGCATAAGCTACTTCATCGTACGAAACGATTCCACAATCAACCGTAATCAACAAGTCATTGCTCTGCGATAATTCCATAATCGCTTCCGAGTTAAGCCCATAACCTTCTTCCATCCGGTGGGGAATGTAAAAGGAGATTTGGTTCGGGCAAAGTCCTCTAAAAACTCTGACCAATAATGCGGTTGCGGTCTGCCCATCTACATCATAATCGCCATAGACTGCAATACGTTCCTTTCTCTCAATAGCCAACTTAATCCGTTCAACTGCTTTATCCATGTCTTTAAGAAGAAATGGAGAATGTGTTTGATTTAACGTTAAATTTAAAAAAGATTGTGCTTTTTCAACACAATCAATACCTCTGTTAAGTAGGATACGAGCGATAATCGGTGATATATCTAAGAGTGAAGCTAATTCCTTTGCCCGAGCATCATCCGCTGGGGCGACCCATCTTTTTGGTTCCATTATGTTCCCTCCACAAACTCTACTTCTACATGGTCACCCTATCTCCTGCCGATCAATCCCTTGATTTTTCGGTTCACCAATAGTATCATAAAATAATCAAACAAAGAGAGGAGTCACATAAATTGGATGTCTTAGAAAGCATACTAATATCGGAAGAGCAGATTCAACAAAGGGTCCGCGAATTAGCCCAGCAGATAAATAAAGACTATGCGGGTAAGACGGTACATTTATTATGTATTCTCAAAGGCGGATTAATGTTCCTGACTGATTTAGCAAAACATCTTACCATGCCAGTTACCTTTGATTTTATCGCTATTTCAAGCTATGGTGATGCAACAAAATCGTCTGGGGTTGTCCGCATAACCAAAGACCTTGAACAAAGTATCGAAGGTAAGCATGTAATAATTGTGGAAGATATCATTGATACTGGGCTCACATTAAGCTATCTAGTAAAAAATCTTGAAAGCCGTAATCCAGCCAGTGTCAAGATCTGCACTTTATTAGACAAACCCGAAAACCGCGACGTGGAAATCCCTGTAGACTATGTGGGTTTTCAGGTCCCCAACCTCTTCTTAGTTGGCTATGGACTAGACTTTCAAGAATTATACCGCAACAATCCATATATTTTTGTTTTAAAACCAGAGTACTACACCGATAAAAATCTTCCTGAACGGAGAATCGAAATCAACAACCAAAGTCCCATAATACCAGCGATAAAGAAACCTGACAATCCGATAAGAGGTACTTGTAAAAATCGCGGTCCACTATCGATAGAGAATAATAGCGACGATCCTACAATCAATGCACCAGTAATGAGACCGAAAGCTATTCGGTTTGAAATAATGTCCAACCTGTTTATGAAGTTTTCTAAACCTTCGTGCTGGAATCTGATTCTTAATTCGCCCTCGTCCATGGTGCGAAGTACTGAATCTAGATTCGAAGGCAATTTACTTAAGGTTTCGAGCCATTCGGTTGAGGAACGAATACCGCGCTCAATCACAGAAGTTGGGCTGTAATACTCTTTCATCCAGTTCTTGGCATAGGGTTCTGCTACTTCAACCACGTTAAAATCAGGCACCAGAGCAGAACCCGTACCTTCTAAAGTGATAAGTGCTTTCGAAAGAAGTAAGAATTCGTTAGGCATCCTAAGGGGATGCTTTCTTACTAGTTCGAGTAAGTCTTCGATAATTTGGCTAAAATCCAGTTCCTTAAGGGTCTTTCCATAATGATAATCCATTACTTCTTCTAAATCCAATACCAACTCTCTGCTCGGCTTAGCAATAAAAGCTTCTAGCTCCATGAGGATCTTTATGATGTCCTCGCTCTTCTTCTTAACTACCGCGACAAGCAAACGTGCTAAAGTTTGCATCGTTTTTTCGTCGATTCTACCCATCATACCAAAATCAATAATTCCTAATCTGCCATCTTTTAAGACAAGTAAATTACCTGGATGCGGATCGGCGTGAAAAAATCCGTCCTCAAAAACTTGTTTCATAAAAGCGTGGGCAGCAATGTTTCCGATTTTCGCTATATCCATCTTACTTTGCTTAAGAGTAGCGATCTCACTTAGTTTATGACCATCAAGAAATTCCATCGTTAAAATCTTCTCGGTCGTAAACGACCAATAAACCTCAGGAACCTTCACATTTTCCACATTTCTAAAGTTATACCTAAATCTTTCTATATTTCTTGCTTCCTTGGTATAATCAAGCTCTTTTTGAAGCACGCGAGAAAATTCACTTACCATACCGATCACGTCGATATTATTTTTTGCTAAACGTTCGTTCACCGAGCGTGCCAAACTATACAGGATCTCTAAATCAGCTGTGATCACCTGCCGAACATTTGGTCGCTGAACCTTAACTACCACCTCAGTGCCATCACGCAATCGTCCTCTATGTACCTGCCCGATCGATGCGGCCGCTAAAGGTTGAGGTTCAAAGTAGTCGAAAACTTGATCTAAACTACATTTTAGCTCGCCTTCAATCTGTTTTTGTATTTTTAAAAACTCTACAGGCTGAACATCGCTCTGGAGTTTTTCTAGTTCCTTAATTATATCTGGTGGGATAAGGTCTGGTCGGGTACTAAGTATTTGCCCGAATTTAATAAAGGTAGGTCCCAGCTCTTCAAATACCAACCGAATACGGGTTGCGAGCGACAAAGATGAATCTTGAGCCTTGTACGATTGGATTCTGCGGAAAGGAGGCAAGATATGGATTAAATCTGCTTGTTGGATAAGATAACCAAATCCATGGCGCAGCAAAATCTCTCCAATCTGCCTATATCGTCTTAAGTTTTGGTAACGCCGATTGAGCAAAAACGGCATGTTCTCGCCTCCATTTTTCCGTTTTACTTCATTTTTATTCTTCAGAACCCTCTTCTGACTGTGTTTTTGGTTGTTCTTCGGATTCCTCTGGGGAAACACCTAGTCTTTTCTCTAACTCTCTAACCCGATTTTCTAACTTACTAAACTCTTCTCGCGAAACTACTCCAACCTCTGTTTTTAATTTTTCTATTTCTTTCTGAATTCGGTCACGAATGTCCTCTTTTTCCTTTTCAATCCTTTTCATCCAAGTATTGAGTAACTCCTGACCTTCCGCTCTGGTTATTTCGCCGTCATTAACTAGGTCCTGAACAATCTCCTCTGCCTTTTCCTTGGTAAGTACTGCTAGCCCCAAACCAGTAACCGCCAACCTTTTGAGTGTTTCGTACAACACTTCACATTCCTCCTAGGCAAGGTTTTTAAAGATTTTATATAAGTATACCACAAACGATAGGGAAAAAATGACGTTAACCAAGTGGATTAACGTCAGTGCGGTGAATAAGCAAAGGAATAAGTATTAAAGTATTATTCATAAAAAGATTTTGCTCGCAATTCACTGAGAGCTGTTTCAATTAATTCTTCGGGTAAAAAACCATCCGTTGTAATAAATATATCTGCGTTTTCGCGTGCATCTTTGAGGATTTCTTTTTGGCGGTTATGGGTTTCAATCCCCCACCGAACAGCCTTTCTTTGTTTGGTTGTTTCATATGTGCACTCTAAGTATATCAATACATCAGGGTTTTTACGTCGCCAAAACCTCGGACTAACAGAATGCTCTTGAGCAATACTATGCGCATTCAAACCCAGCTTTCGCAAACCATTTTGTAAAGTAGTCTTACCTGCCGCACATACTCCAACGATTATGATCAATGGACGCCTATCGCCATTACTACTTGTCATTTAGTTCACATCCATCTATTTAGAAAGGATAAGAAACCATCATTCTTCTAATGCCTAGCTCTTTATCTCGATCATACACAGCTAAGGCAGCTACAAGCATATCGTCTTTCGGCTTTCCTTTTTCCGCTTGGATCGCATAGTCGATCAGTCTATCTGCCACAGTTTGCGGACAATCCTGATGTTGAGCAATAATTTTTTGGACTTCCTCTAACGAAAACAGATACTCTCCACTATATCGACCTGCATGCACCACTCCATCGGTAAAACCGACTACCATCGTACCTGGATACATCGGCCAATGAGAGATCGAAGGGCGATTATGGCGATGAACTCCGATCGGAGTAACATCTGAATCTAGACAACTCGATCCGTCAATTTGCATTATAATAACGGGGCAATTAGAGTTTCGCGAAACAACAAGCACTCGATGATCTAGATCCGCAGTTAAAACAGTTAAAGTCGCCGATACTTTGCCATCCCGCAGAGTATAAAGATAATCGCTTGCGGTTCGCATCACTGCACCATCTCTGGCACCTTCCGCAATGAGATTAGCCGCTTTAATCGCAACTTGATGGCTAAGTCTTTTTGCACTCCGTCCATGCCCTTGACCATCGACAATAACGATCGACATTCCGCCCCGTGGTCTTTCTACCACTTCGACTGAATCGCCGCTCCCCCCAACGGCATACTTGCCAACCTTAGCAATTCCGATTCGAATCTCCATCTGTTCTTCAATCCAATCCTGTTATTACTTTAACCAGCCAAAAGAGTTCACTGCCTGGATCCAATAGGCTGCATAATCACCATCATACTTGCTGTTATCAATTATGTATGCAAGGTACACTACATAATCACCTTTTTGAAAGAATACGGTACGCAACATCCAGGTTTTACTGTCTAGACCAGTTCCTCGAAATGCGTAAAAATGAGCAGTCTCGTCGTTGCTGGTAGTGATTTGTCTATCAGCAATTACACTCTTATTACTAAAGGCTGGTTTAAACCTAGCTTCAATGCTATCTTGAACGGCCTTGATATTCTTACTCTTAATCACACCGACTTCCATAATAATTGAAGCGTTATTGAAAGTCATCTCGAGTATCTTTGCCCCAAAAAGATTCTTCTGGACATAACGTTCAGCTGAGGAAGGTACGAGCACTTCAAAATAAGGTTGTTCCTCGATAAAATACCAATAATTATCTAAGTCTGAAAGATATAATTCGCCAGCAAACGCATAATCTCCAGCAAGATTTATCAGGGATAAAAGAACTAGTGCTAAAGCAGACACTGAAAACAGTTTTTTCAAAACAATCCCTCTTTCTAAAAATAGTGATATAATTTTGGGGAATAACAAAAACCACCAGGCACGGGTGGTTTTTATTATACTATTTTGCCACAGAAGCGATACCAGAGCGGGTAATTTTGATTTCAACATTTTCAGCTACTTTGAGTGTGACTACATCATCTTTTATGGCTGTAATCTCTCCGTGTATTCCACCCAGGGTAACAACTTTATTACCTTTCTTCAAAGAACCTAACATTTCTTGTCTTTTTTTCTCCTGTTGTTGCTGTGGTCTAAGTAAGAAGAAATAGAAAACAAGAAACATGATGCCAAAACTAACTAACAAAGATAACCACCCTGCAGTTGCTGGAACGGGTTCAACTTCTAAAAACATAGTAAACCCCCTTTCAATAGTGTTACATACTATTCTTCGTGAATTTCTGACAATTTCCTGCCTATTCCTTATTTAATCTCGATACTGTTCGTAAAACTCTTGGCGATACTCAAGTAATCTTTCTTCTCGAATTGCCTGTTTCAATTCCTCCATCAGCCTAAATAGAAAAGCGATATTATGGATGGTGGTCAGCCTTACACCTAAAATTTCCTTCGTCTTTAGCAGATGCCTGATATACGCCCTACTAAAATTCTGACAGGTATAACAAGTACATCCTTCTTCAATCGGTTCGAAATCTCGTGCAAATGGTTGATCCCTGACAGTGAGTCTCCCTTGACGAGTCATTACTGTTCCATGACGGGCGATGCGGGTGGGCCAGACACAATCAAACATATCTACCCCTCGAATAACGCTTTCAATTAACGCATCGGGAGAACCAACGCCCATTAAATACCGAGGCTTGTCTTTAGGCATAACCGGGATTAATTCATCCAAAACCTCATACATTATTTCCTTAGGTTCTCCTACACTTAACCCCCCTATCCCATAGCCTGGGAAATCTAGATCAATAAGTTCAAGTGCACTTTCTCGTCGTAAATCATGAAACATTCCGCCTTGTACGATTCCAAACAAGGCCTGGTCAGGACGGTTATGAGTCGCTAAACAACGTTTCGCCCACCGCGTCGTTAATGCTTTAGATTGCTTTACATATTCGTAATCCGCTGGATAAGGTGCGCATTCATCAAAAACCATTGCTATGTCTGCACCTAACTCCATTTGGATCTCAATTGATTTTTCGGGACTAATAAAATGTTTCGACCCATCTAAATGGGACCTAAACTCCACACCTTCTTCAGTAATCTTTCGCAACTTCCCTAAACTAAATACCTGATATCCACCGCTATCTGTCAGCACTGGTCGTTGCCAATTCATAAATCCATGGAGCCCGCCAGCCTCCTTAATTAGATCGCTACCAGGTCTTAAATACAGATGGTACGTATTACTCAAGATAATACTCGCACCAAGATCCATTAGTTCGTGCGGAGTCAATGACTTAACCGTTGCTTGAGTACCAACAGGCATAAAGACAGGTGTTTCAACCTCACCATGTGTAGTTTTAAGTTTAGCTAGACGTGCTCTAGTTTTTTCCGATTCTTTGATAAGCTGAAATTGCAGATCCATCATCTAAAAAACGCTCCTACATCTATTTTATCAACATTGCATCACCAAAGCTGTAGAATCTGTAGTTATTCTCAATCGCTTCATGATAAGCATTCCGAATGGTATCAACTCCCGCAAAAGCAGAAACCAACATTAGAAGACTTGATCTTGGTAAATGAAAATTCGTAATCAAGGCATCGATAATTTTGAAACGATAACCAGGATAAATATAAATATCGGTCCAACCAGAACCACCTTTGATCGAGCCATCATCATTCGCTAAGGTCTCTAGAGTTCGTGCCGTTGTGGTGCCAACTGCAACGACTCCTCCTCCTTTTTGTTTTCTTTCGTTGATTATCGCTGCATTTTCTTCACTTAGATAGTAGTATTCAGAGTGCATTACATGTTCTTCGATATTTTCAGTTTGAACTGGTCTAAAGGTTCCTATTCCGACATGCAATGTAAGGGGAACAATTGCGATCCCTTTTTCTTTTATTTTCTCCAATAACTCTTCCGTAAAATGTAACCCAGCAGTTGGAGCAGCAACCGAACCCGAATGCGAGGAATAAACTGTCTGATACCGTTCTGAGTCATCGAGCTCCTCGTTTATGTATGGTGGTAGAGGAGTCTTACCAAGTTCATTTAGAACCTCTTCGAATTCACCTTCAAATACAAATTCCACTATCCTACCACCTGTATTAGTAACGTCCTTAATTTTGGCTTGTAATTTGCCTGCAAAATCAATTACCATTCCTGCCCTGGCTCTTCTGCCTGGTTTTACTAAGACTTCCCAACTATTATCACTAAAAGGCCTTAGTAGTAAGAATTCCACTTTACCCCCTGAATCTTGTCGTCTTCCAATGAGGCGAGCTGGGATCACTCGTGTATCGTTTATTACGAGACAATCGCTCTCGGATAACTCTTCGAGTATGTTATAAAAACGCTTATGAACAAAATGATCAGAATTTTGAAACCGCTCTAAAACCATTAACTTCGAATGATCCCGGGGTTCAACAGGCTTTTGTGCGATAGATTCTTCTGGTAATTGAAAATCGAATTCTTCTATTCTCATTGCTATTATGTTTTACTCCCCTCTTAAGGTCGTTTGGAAAAATATACTTCCAGACTCTCCTCTATCTGTTAATGAAAACCTCGATGAATCTGAAGTAACGCTTTCCCGACTCCAAGAAGGAGGTGCAAAATTAGGACGATTGATTACAAATTCATACTTGCGCTCGTCTCCATCCTTCTCCATCGTAGCCGAAATTGTTGTTACTTCATCTTGTTCTGGTTGGAATTGTTCCATTACTACTTGGAGAGAGCCTTCCGCTTCATATTCTTCTGGCATTACATGAGTAGCTATATAATGTGCTGGTGACATCCCAGCTTCACGCGCCAAATCACGGATTTCTGGTGGGATCTGAACGATCCTAACATTCGCTTGATAGACCTTATTGATTGTCTCTACTATCTCCTCATCAATTTCATAAAACTCTGTTCGTGTTGTGCTTGCAAGCATTTCTACTGTTTCTGCCCTTAAATTCTCATTCGTTGCAGTAACAGGATCTTCCAACTCGTGATTCCTTGCTATCGTTACAACAATCTCGTTTTCTCCAACTTGGAGATATCCATCCATTTCAGCTCGGTTTCCGATCGTTTCGATAGCTTGCTCAAAAGTTTTACCGACAACTTTGACATTCCTAAGAAGTTCTTTGCCATCATCATTCAAGCCCTCTACCTTAATAACACGTTGGTGTTTGTTTAAGGTCAGCTCCACGCTGGGGTTGATATCCACCGTTATGTAATAAGCTGCTAGTCTACCGCCAGGGATATAAAATTGAGTTCCATACAATCCAGCGGAAACGAGAGCAAGAAATATCATGGCAACTACTGAATACATTAAGGTGTTGGACCTAGTCCGATATGGGAAGTAAATTTCTTCACCTACACAGACTGGTTTTGTACACTTTACTCGTAAGAATTCTCCTTGGAAAGTCATGACGACCACTTTGTTTTTGGGTGCAATTTCTACGACTATCCCTTTCCCCCGCATCATGGCTTCCTCCAATCTTAAACCTTTTTTAAATACTCTTGCAGAAAGTAGAATTCCCCAATTAAGATTAAGGTTAGGGTAATGATATACTTTCTTTGCCGTTCGAGAGTTTTACGACTGACGCTTACCCTCTCTTGCAATGCCTTTAATGGCAATGCCCGCCTTTTCAACAAATACTCCTTCAGTTTTTCATCTTCAGCCATGGTTCTTGCTACTTCTAGAGCCCTTCTGCGAGCGTCTTCATGTTTTGGTGAGATTTTTACTAGTTCTGAAAAACTGATTCCATAATCACTGAGCATTTGGTTTAATCTAAAGATCTCTTCTCTATACTCTTCGCCCTCCCGTTGTCTCTGTTGTTCATATAGAGCATTTCGTAACTCTATTCGGTTGATTGTCCCAACCTCGTTGTCATCGTCCTCAAACGAGGATAATGGTATCTCTGAATGCTTAGAACTCCTTTTGCGGTAGTAGTCTACCATGCGACGTTTAATGACCATTTCCGCAAAACTTAAAAACGATGCACCTGCATTACTATTATAAGCACTGATGGCTTCATTAAATGCCATCATCGCAATACTTGCTTCATCATCACGACCCAGGACAAGGTACTTTTTTGCGCTACCAGAGGCGACTCTTAAATAAAATGGACGATAATCTCTTAATAATTGCTCACGCGCTTGTTTGTCTCCCTCTTGAGCTTTGGCAACCAAGTAACCTATTTCGGCCTTTTGTTCCTGCTGCAAAACTGGATCCATTACCATCATTTTTCCTCCTTGTAAAGAAGTTCGCCGTGCAAAAAAATTTAAGGGGTTCTACTCATATCCCAGACTTTTTAACATCCGAGCCTTATTGCGCCAATCTTTGTTAACCTTTACCCACAAATCTAGGTAGACTTGTGTTCCCAATAGTGCCTCAATCTGGTGTCTCGCGCCTGTCCCAATTGTTTTCAGCATCCGTCCTTGTTTTCCGATCACAATTCCTTTTTGAGAATCGCGTTCTAAATAAATGGTTGCACGAATTCTCACAAGATCCTTGGTTTCATCATTTACCATTTCATCAACATCGACGGCCACCGAGTGAGGAATTTCTTGATGGGTATTGAGTAGGATTTGTTCTCTAATAAATTCAGCCACGATAAATCTCTCTGGGTGATCTACTACCCAGTCATCTGGATAATACTTCGGCCCCTCGGGTAAGAGTTTGACGATCGAGCTAACTAAAACATCCAGATTGCAATGATTTATTGCTGAAAAAGAAATGATTTGATTAAAAGCTAGTTTGGATTCTATTTCTTTTTGGAACTCGGAAAGTTCTTCAACAGTTACCAGATCCGACTTATTGATCCCTAAGATTATTGGAGAATCGACTTTATTAAGATATTCAACTATTCGATCCTCTAACTTGGTCCATCTCCCCGCTTCGACAAGAAATAACACGACATCTACTTCTTGCAAAGCATTGATCGCAACTTTCACCATGTATTCACCAAGTTTATGTAATGGTTCGTGAATACCTGGAGTATCCAAAAAGACAATCTGACTATCATCTTTTGTTAAAATGCATTGAATAGTATTACGCGTAGTTTGTGGCTTATCGGAAACGATAACAACCTTTTGCCCAATTAGAGCGTTTAATAACGTAGATTTTCCTACATTTGGTCGACCAACTACTGCAACAAAACCTGATTTAAACGACATAAGATCCTCCTTTTGCTTATGCCCATTACAACTGCTTTTGTAGGACTAAACGATCTTCACCCTGACCATATTCGTTTGGGCAAAATTCCGCTTGGATAAACCCAAGTTTTCGATAAAGACGGAGTGCTCGTCCATTTTCTGGACCCACTGTTAGTTTGACTAATTCAATTCCTTCTTCTTTTAATTTCGCTAGACTTTTTTGCATCAGTTTGGTTCCTAGACCTTGACCTCTTAATGGTTGTTTTACGGACAAAGCGAATAAATACGCCATTTGCGGATTTGTGAAATCCCGCATATATTCTGCAGAAGCGACTACTTCACCATCTGAATTCATAAGCACGTACACTTTACCATATCGAATGAACGGGACTAGAAACCATTCGTTCATCGCTCCTTCACCAAAGGCTTCGGTTTCGATTTCTTGAACTTGGTAAATTACACTATAATCTATTTCGTTGATCTCTTTGAAAAAATACACTTAATCCCACCCTAGTTTGTGTCCAAGCTAAAACTTAATGGTAATAATTCGGAAATCGAAAATATTTCGTAATCTCCTTTTAGATTAGCTAGGCAAATTTGAACATCTTTTGTGAAAAAATCCGAAAGTACTTGGCGACAAATTCCACACGGACTACATACTCCTTCCGTATCGGCCACCACAGCTAGTGCTAAAAAATCTCGTTCACCTTCAGATATCGCTTTAAAAACCGCTGTACGTTCTGCACAAATCGTAGCGCCAAAGGATGAGTTCTCGATATTGCAACCATGAAAAATTCTGCCTCGCTTAGTTAAGAGTGCTGCTCCAACCTTAAAATTGGAATACGGAGCGTAGGCCTTTGTTCGAGCATATTCTGCTTCTTCGATTAGGCTGCGAAAATTTATGTCGTGACGTTGTTCCATTATTTTAACCTCCAAGTCACCTACTTAAATTATAACAAATTAATCAAAAATTTCCCTCAGCCCTTTAATTGGAAAAATAACAATGTGACTAGAGTACCTAGGATAGCGCCAACAATTACCTCCCACAGGGTATGGATTTTACCTTCAACACGGCTTTGGGCTAAAAGTATCGCCAAAACGTACCCCAAAACCACTACAAAACCTTCCCCAACAAGAAAAATCGCAGTTGCTATACTAAAGCCCACTGCTGCATGTCCTGATGGCATTCCGCCCTGGAGAAACCTCGTATGTCCTCCAAATGCTTTGGTCATAATCACTAGCGAAATTACTACTACCAAAGAAAAAATGATTAAGTGCGAGTTCATTAAACTATGGCGTACAACCTCTGGCCTAAAATTCAAAATTCTTTCACTAAAAATCAAGTAACCAACAAAAACAGAAATCATAGAAGTAACCAACACCGCACCTGCCGCGACATTTTTGGCAACCCGAGCGATCGGATGGTATTCTTGCGTAACAAGGTTGACCACTTCTTCGATTGCGGTATTAACCATTTCGGCGGAGATGACTGATCCAATAGTAAGTAATAAAATCAAAAGTTCTAAACGTGAAATGTTTAGTAGTATCGAAAGAATAAAAACCAAGAGTCCAGTAATAAAATGAATCTTCATATTTCTTTGGGTTTTAAAAGCAAAAATAATACCTTGGATCGCACAACTAAAACTTTCACTCAAATTCTTAGTTCGCAAATTCCTGCCCTCCTTAGAAACCTATCCTTCGGAGAGCTATTCTCTCCTTCCAAGCCTTTCTAATCCAACCATTGCCATAATACACTCTTCTTTATTGCGCATCAGATTGCGTTCATCCTCATTTTCATGATCATAACCGAGTAAGTGTAGCATTCCATGGGCTACCAAGTAGCCCACTTCGCGCTCCATGCTATGTCCATACTCCCCCGACTGCTCAAGAGCCTTTTCTAATGAAATAACAATATCGCCTAAAACAGGTTCTATTCCTGGAAAATCATCGTCCATTTGCGGGAAAGACAAAACGTCGGTCGGGTAATCTTTGTCTCGATACTGTTTGTTTAGGTCTTGTATATACTCATTGTCAACAAAAGTAATACTTACTTCAACTTCTAAATCAACTTCTTCTAACTCCAATGTAGCAATAACTACTTTCTGGATCAACGATTCAAAATCCCCAAATGGAACCTTATTCTGCTGGTTGTTGATGTGGATTTCCACTTTTACTTTTCTTCCCTTCGATTTCTTCTCGCGTTATGTTTTCTGGATATTCAATCCTTGGATGGAATATCCCCGCTAAAACATGAACAAAAGCATCAGCTATCTTGTCCAAATCCCTGAATGTTAGTTCACATTCATCGAGCTGTCCACTGTTTAAACGTTCCTTAATAATCTTTCGAACCAACCCTTCAATTTTGCCAGGTGTCGGTTTAGGAAGTGCCCTTACTGCAGCTTCAACCGCATCAGCTAAGGATACGATCGCTGTCTCTTTCGACTGTGGTCTTGGACCAGAGTAACGATAATCTTCTTCCTCGATATGTTCATTTTCGTTACTAGTCTCCACCGCTCGATGGTAGAAGTATTTCACTAAATCAGTACCATGATGTTCAGCGATAAAGTTGGTAATTTCGTCTGGAAGATTATATTGTTTCGCTAATTCCAAACCATCTTTGACATGGGCAGTAATAATCAGAGTTGATAAAGATGGTGATACTTTATTATGTGGATTTTCCATTCCCACCTGATTTTCAACAAAGAAGTATGGACGTTTGATCTTCCCAATATCATGAAAGTTTGATCCTACTCTTGCTAACAGACCATCTGCACCAATGGCATCAGCTGCTGCCTCAGCCATATTCCCAACGATAATGCTGTGATGATAAGTTCCAGGCGCTTCCATCATCAATCTTTTTAATAATGGGTGATTTGGATTTGATAGTTCCAATAATTTGATAGCAGAAGTGATTCCAAAAACACTTTCTAAATATGGTAAAAAGCCGATCGCAATAATGGATGAGATAATTCCATTTAAAACACCTAAGTAGCTATGAATTAGTAGGGAGGTATCCTTTTGAATAAAAGATAGTATTACGATCACGATGAAGTTCACCGCACCGACAATAAAGCCAGCGCGCATCAAATCTCCTCTTTGACCAACCTTAGAAATACCAAAAACTCCGCTTAATCCTCCTGCCAGAGCAAGAATAATAAACGTCGAGTTAAACCCTGTTACAATCCCAACAACAACTCCAAGTACCAAAGTTGCCACAATCGCTAGGCGTGAATCAAGCAGAACAGTAATAAGGATACTGGCAAGCGCAACAGGTGTTAATAATGAGGCATCTTCCCAATGAATGGTCGCCAGAATTTTAGCTATGAAAGAAACCACAAGAATGATCACACCCAATAATGCTAGTTGAGCTTCATTCTCAATAATTTCGGGTTTATTTTGATATAAATAGATACCTAGACTTGCTAATAACAGTAATACGATCGCCAATAGCCCTAGGTAAGATAAGTAATCCGTTGGACTGCGATACAAACCTAGATCTTGCAATATTATTATATGTTCCTCACTGACTACCTCACCATTTCGCACAATTATTTCATTGGCTTGAACATATACTGGTTCGACTTGTTCACTGGCATCTTGCTTGATCTGTTCAATTTTCTGAACATTAACTGTTAAATTTGGTTGAATGATTTGTTGTCCCAAACTATAAGTTACCTGTTGTAATCTAGAAGGGATCTGAGTTTCACCAATCAATTCAGGAACCTTATTACGTACAACTTGCAAATCACGTTCGGGAATCTTTTGGTTCATTAATTCAAGCAAAATTTGGCGAGTTTGCGCAGCAAAAGACTGAAAATCCTCCAATGAATGTGCGAGAACAAGCCGGATCGCATCAGAACTTAGCTCAATCCCCCAATTTTTATGTAAGCCAAATTGAATCTCTTCGACTGATAAGGGCTGTTGTGCTTCCTGGTTTTCTTCAGTTGTTTCCTCACTAAAAAAACCTTGCCTTAAAGTCGTAAAAGTACCATCGATTCTTTCTTCTGCGCGAATGATGGTCGCATAGTTCAAATCATAATTATCCAGATCTTCAAGGGCCTCAACCTCAGCCTTTTCAGCCCGCTCACGCTGCAAGCGCTCAGTCTCAGGCCTATTGACAATCGTTTTTGGTGAAACGATATCACGTGGACTAACTTGTCCAACTTCCAAGTCGACTTCACTAGGCAAGAAATTTATTGCTAAGATTGCAAATAATCCAGCACATACTAAAACTGCCAGTATCCACTGGCGAACACTATTCCTATCTAATATGGCATCTATATATTTTTTCGCATCTTTCCATCCTTTACGTTTCTTAACCACAATGATCCCCCTTTGGGATTGCTCTATTGATCTTCCTTTTCCGCATACCTTTCGTACGCTTCGATAATTCTTTGGACAAGTGGGTGACGCACCACATCACTGCCAGTGAGATAAGAAAAACCTATCCCAGGTATATCTTTTAATATTCTCTGAATTTTTATCAGTCCTGAATTCTTTCCTCTTGGAAGATCGATCTGTGTAATATCTCCCGTAACAATTGCTTTCGAGCCATAACCCAATCTAGTCAAAAACATCTTCATTTGTTCAGGGGTTGTGTTTTGGGCCTCATCAAGAATAATGAACGAGTCGTCTAAAGTTCGTCCACGCATATAAGCTAGTGGCGCAATTTCTACTACTCCTCTTTCTCGATATTTCTGATAGACTTCTTGCCCAAGGATTTCGTATAACGCATCATACAATGGGCGTAAGTATGGATCTACTTTACTTTGTAAATCGCCTGGCAAAAACCCAAGATGTTCGCCCGCTTCTACTGCTGGGCGCGTTAAAATTATTCTTTGGACTTCCTTTCTTTTCAAAGCAGCGATCGCCATTGCCATCGCTAAATAGGTTTTTCCTGTTCCAGCTGGTCCGATAGCAAAAACTATTTCGCTACGCTGCACTAATTGATAATATTGTTTTTGACCAGCAGTCTTAGGGCGAATCTGTTTCCCTCTCGCAGTAGTTACGATGACTTCTGAACCGATCTCACGCATAGTGGTTAATTGATCAGTATTTCGAACTAATTGAGTTGCATAGTAAGCCTCTTGTGAGGTGATATCATGGTCCAAATCCACTAAGTTCTTCAGTGCATCACTAGCACGCTTTACCGCTTCGGGTTCACCAATAATTACCAATTCCAATCCTCGGGGAATTATCTGAACATCTAATTCTTCCTCAATTAACTTGAGGTTTTCATCTCCTCTTCCACTAAGTGCTTGAGCTTGTTCATTATTCTTTAATTTAATTACCTCTTCGACGATTTCCTTCAAACCCAATCCCCCTACATAGCAATTCCTTAGCTTTATTATATGCAAAATAAACCAGTGATGCAAATCATTCCTGCTTTGCAGAAGCGAACGCACCGATATCATCTTCGAGCTCGACCAACAAGCCAATTCGTACGCCATAATCATCTACGATTGTATATTCTCGAATTTGCGTCTCTGTAATTTTGTGCTTTTCAATACCTTCAGCTTCCAGCATCTCCCACGCTCTCATTAATGCTAATGCACGAGCTTCCTCCTCTGGAATCACTACTGTTTCATAAACGACCTCGTAATATACTAGTTTGGTTGTTTGTAATAACTGAAAGCCATTAACAATATCAAGTTTCCAATCTGATTTTTCAACCACATAGTTTTCAAACGGTGGTTTTTTCCTAAATCCTAGTTCTTTTCCCCCTATTTTTAAAACGTATCCAGTGTGAGAATTCCCTGTACGTTGTTGGATTATGCGATAAAAGGCCGCTTCCCCGATCGCTTCATACCACACCCTTGCTCGAACCAACCCCTCAGCGCGACCATGTTGCTTTCGACCATACTGATCATAGTATTCTCCTGAGATCAGTACATCTCCTTTGCGAACAGTATCACCCACTCTTACTTGCGGGATACCACGAAAAGTCATCACCTGCGTAATGATCCCATCGCGTGCTGCGATTACATCACCCACCAATTGAGTACTCGGATCGGGCATAGATTTTTCGACGATTTGGATCTTCGCTAAAACTCCCCGAACACTGATTCCAACCCAAGCTATCTCACTTATTTCACTCATAATTTGGTTTTCGATTGAGCGCGGTGACAAATCTGTTTTTCGAGTTCCCACCTGGACACCCTGATCGATCAATATTTCAATGACTTCTTCTTTACTCACTTGCTCAAGCCCAGTAATCTGAACAAACCAAATGAATCCTGATAAGTAATACAGTAAGATTGCGAAAACAATAAATCCGATAAATAAAAAATACCTAGTTTGGGCTTTATTTAAATAGAAAGGAAAACCGTACTTACCCACAATATTTATACGGACGGGAAGATCCCTTACTAATGGTCTGATTTTCCGAAACCCTTTGATACTTATTTTTGCGATCAAAGTATCTACAGATAATCTTTCGATATCCCAGAGATCCCAATCGGCATCAAGAATTCGATTAAAGAGGATTTCTACACCTGGTCCTTTAAACTTGAGCACTAAGTATCCTGTTAACCAAGCCCAGAGTCTCTGTATCAAGATTAACCCTCCTAATCGATCGAGAATTCGATATCTAATAAGAATCCTTGGATTGTTATTTCTTCTTTGTATAGGCGTTTTAGCCTAAGTTTCCGTCCTCTTAGAATTAACGTTATACCTTTATTTCCCCTAATACTGATCTGCTCAGTTGTATATTCAAGGAGGCCTCGATGGTTTTCGATGGTTGCCTCCATGTTTCCAATTATCTCAATCTTTGGTAAAGACATCATAATATCTGATGGGAGTTCGAGAATGTCTGTCATT
The DNA here is from genome assembly GCA_012728115.1 of Bacillota bacterium. Taxonomy (GTDB): domain Bacteria; phylum Bacillota; class Limnochordia; order Darwinibacteriales; family JAAYFS01; genus JAAYFS01. Next base: position 40,982 of record JAAYFS010000015.1, read on the forward strand.
GCTTTTAAGAGTTTGGCCATTAACCTACCTCCTAACCCTGGTTCTTATAAAACCTATGCATAGATCCGATAAAAAAACACTTCTACAACAAAAAACCTTGGTTCAGCACCAAGGTTTTTCACTGTTCTCAGTTCAGTTCTCAGCGAACCTTCCAAGCACTTTTGGCTCGCGGTTCCCCGATAATTTCTTTTAGAAGCATAGCTTCTGCTAATTTATTAGAATTCAATCTAATTCGTAGTTTTTGTTTTGGTAATGGTTGCACCCTTACCGCGCTTTCGACTACACTATCCTCTTCATCATCGTTATTCCAACCACCTAAATCATCATCCCAAATTTCTTCATCGAAACTATCCTCATTCATAGTTACCGAAACTCTAGGCTCTTGAACCGTTTGAGTTTCTGTGACAATTCTAGACTCAAAACTAGATTCTGCTGGAATGAAGTCTTTTACTGTTTCCTCTGAATTAAATTCGGGTGTAGTTTTCCCAGTCGCCTTTACATCCTGTTTTTTCTGTTGTTTATCTACTAGTTTGGCTAAAGCGCTGATGATTAGTATGATAAGGTAAAAAATCGAAAAATAATCTTTCAATATCTCACCACCCTAATGTCAAAAGGGGCTTTCTTATGAACCACTCTTATCTGAATTTTTATCGTCTTCGATCTCTCTACTGAGCGATTCTCTCATTTTGGTATCGGACTTGATATTCTGGATATTGTAGTAATCCATAATTCCGAGTTTTCCCTCACGCAATGCTTGTGCCATTGCACGAGGAACTTCAGCTTCTGCTTCAACAACCATTGCTCTCATCTCTTGAACGCGAGCTTTCATTTCTTGCTCTAAAGCTAGAGCAGCAAAACGTCTTTCAGCAGCTTTTGCTTGAGCAATGTTTTTATCTGCTTCCGCTTGGTCAATTTGTAAACGCGCACCGATATTGCGACCTACATCAACGTCAGCGATATCGATCGATAGGATCTCAAAAGCTGTACCAGCATCAAGACCCTTACTTAAAACAGTTTGAGAGATAAGGTCTGGATTTTCCAAAACCTCCCCATGCGAATTCTGCGAACCAACGGTAGAGACAATACCTTCTCCCACCCGAGCGATAATAGTTGCTTCACCCGCCCCACCAATTAATCGGTCAATGTTCGCGCGAACAGTAACGCGTGCCCTAACGATTAATTCAATTCCATTTAACGCAACAGCTGATATGGCTGGAGTTTCGATCACTTTTGGGTTAACACTCATTTGGACAGCTTCAAAAACATTTCGGCCAGCCAGATCAATGGCAGCGGCTTTCTCGAAATTCATAGGGATATCTGCCCTATGAGATGCAATCAAAGCGTCGATAACTCTATCAACCTGACCCCCCGCAAGGAAGTGAGCTTCCAGCTGGTTAATCGAAACCGCCAAACCTGCTTTTTGGGCTTTAATAAGAGGTATAATAATGCGTGAGGGGGGGACACGACGTAATCTCATTCCAACTAAAGTAAAGATACCGACCTTTACCCCTGCAGCCAACGCTGAAATCCACAATCCGATTGGAACAAAGGTAAAGAACAACGATAGACCAATAACTATCAATAAGATAATAAACACGATCAACAATGGTTCCATTAGTTTTCCTCCCTATCCGTTTTTTAAGTAGAAACTTCTCGAACTACGATACGTATACCTTCCACATACACTACTTCAACAGGAACATCGTTTTTGATAAATCCTCCATCAGAAACAACACTATATCTCTGTCCTTCTATTAAAGCGGTTCCACTTGGTCTTAATGGAGTAACTGTAACACCTCGCTTTCCTACTAAATCATTATAAGTCGGAGTACCCTTATATCCCGATTCTTTATCTTCGCGATGTTCTAATACCAATCTTCGCCAAACCCGAGACTGGGTAAATCTCCGCCAGAATAAGACAATTACCAAAATGGAGATAAGTAAAGCCAAAACAATACTCCATAAAGCGGAAGTAATACTTCCAAACGCCAAGAACAAGCTAACGAATAGCGCGATTATTCCCAAGATGCCGACGATCCCAAACCCTGGCACAACAAAAACCTCTACTGCAATAAGCCCAAGTCCGACAATAAATAGGATGATAACTTCTAAGCCAGCCAACCCTATAACCAACCTCCCCCCAAAAAATAGTACTAAAGCAATAACTCCAACGGTACCTGAAACGCCCCATCCAGGGGACATTACTTCGAAAATAATGCCTAAAAATCCAATGGCCAGTAACAAAGAACTCATCAAAGGGCCTGTAAGAAAACTTGCTACTCGTTCCGCCCAATTTGGATAGTATTGAATAATCGGTAATTCATCAAGTCCAAATTCCTTCAATACCTCATCTCGGGATGAAGTGATTAAATCGGCGTATCCTAATTCGAGAGCCTGATGAGCAGATAGAGCTAAAATTTGCTCGGAAGAAACAAGTCCAGGAATTTCGACATTAATATCCACCATAGCAGCCGCGATCTGCGGATCCCTTCCGTAAACCTCAGCAGTAGATTCAAACTCAGCACGCAATGCCGAAACAGTTTTCTCGTCAGTGGGTTGTGGCTCGGCAGCGCCAATCGAACTACCTGGGTACATTGCGATATGAGGAGCAGCTAGCGTAATTAAGGCTCCCGCTGACCAAGCGCGATTTTGAACATACACAACCACAGGCATTTTCATTCTTATTATTAGATCGCGAATCTCAGTGGCTGCATCCACCCTTCCACCAAAAGTATCGATCTCAATAAGAACAGCGGAATTAGATTTTTCTGCGTCCTTTAATACTCTCGCCACAAATCCTGCCTCACCTGGAGAAATATCTCCCTTGATCGGTAAGACATAAATCGCCTCTGGTGTACTAGCAGCTATTTGCACAGGAGCAATTACCAGTAACGAACAAAGCATTAAGGTCAACATAAAAATTACTCTATCTTTCATGCTGTTCACCCACTTTCCTTGTTTCCCACTTTTCACTTCAATTATATACTATTACGCAGAATAAAGTCTATCATTCAAGCCTTTTCTAAGCAAAAAAGCTCGATATCAAAAGATATCGAGCTTGTCTAGTTAGCTAAACTTTCTTCTCCTTGCTGCCTCACTTTTTTTCTTTCTTCGTACACTTGGCTTATCGTAATACTCTCTCTTCCTGTACTCTGACAAAACGCCAGACATCCGAACACTCTTCTTAAAACGGCGCAAAGCGTTATCGAGGGACTCGTTCTTGCCAATCTTCACTTCTGCCATCTATATCCCTCCCTCCGAACAAATCAGTAAACTATGCAATCATTATTAATTATAAACGATTCTCTGAAGGAGGTCAACGAATTTTATTCGGATGAAAGAGGTCATTTAAATGAATCCTCAGACCGCTTACTATCCACAACTCGTCCTGTATATTGAGGGAAATCGCAATACAACACCAATTCACCTATTAACCTCTTGGTCGTGATAGTCCAAGTTTCCGCTTCTTTAACTTCTCTAAGCACTTTCAAGAATCTATTTCTGTTAAAGGGATTAACCCGAGATAGCCTACCAACACTAATCAGATGTATCCCTCTATCTTTAATTTTCATTAAGCACGTAAAACAAACAATATGTACTTTTTCTGCGTTATCCTTTGAAGTATTAGTTTGGTCGACTACTAGTTCACCTTTCCAATTCCTTATTTCACCCTTGCAATGTTCACAAACTGGGAATTTGGACACCTATATCCACCTCTCAATCTATAAGATTGTATCTTGGATAACCATTCATATATTAAGTTGCTTTGGAGGGTGAAAAAGTCAACTGCAAGTAACATTTTTTTATAATTTTCAGCAAAAAATAAGATGATTCCTTAACAAATGTATCCTAGAGTAACTTATCAATATGATCTAGGTACCAATTAATTCTCTCTAGCGCACTACTTAAGTACTTAGTAACTATATCAACTCTTGATGAATCCTTTTGAATACGAATACCATAGGTTTCGATCCAGAGCCTAGATAACGGTAATAGATAAACATCTTCTTCGGCGAGAGCCATTGGTCCATTATGGTTTAGATATTCTTCCATAAACTCAACGTAGAATTTTTTATTTAACTCAAAATCTCTCGCATTCCAATTCCGCGACCACATTTCAAGCGCAATTGCTAAGTCAAACTTAAGAGGATGGTTGATCCAAAAGCCGAAATCCACTACTTGCTGTATTTCGTCACCAGCAAAAATGGTATTACTAGCATGGAAATCAGCATGACATAAACCACGTTTTAATGCCTTTATATTATCAACCACATTTTCAATTAAATGAGAAACAGTTTGCTTAAATTCTATTAAAACACTGCCTGGGCGATTCAACTCCTCTGAAAATAACCACGGTCCCAACAAAGAATTAAGTGGATCATGATCATACATCCAGTTAATTGTATTGCAATATGGAAGATCCAAAGGTCTTTCTGGTCCTTTAAGCACGAGTGCTACTTGCTGAAACCTAGCAAAAACCCTTGCAGCATTCTTTAATCTATTTGGTGTAACTTCTGGTGCATACCACTCATTTTGAAAATCCTCAATGCAATCATCAACGTACGAATAATAAGTAATAAACCGATCGCCACAAATTATTGGTTTGGAAATCGGGATCTGAATCGGAATGCCAGATTCAAATAAAACATGACACAGATTATGGATATAGTTTACTTGCTCTAGTTGGTTCAAATTAAAAACTCGACCCACTCTTTTTTATCTTTTTCCAGCCAGGTTCTTTTAACTGTACCTACAAAACCTTGTTCGGGAATGATAGGGTTAGTAGTTTCGTTCATTATCCCACCTCGTCGCTTAGAAGTAAACTGTTCCTTAACTAATTTTTTCTATACTTAGACACTAAATCATAAGAACCTTCATGTTTCCCCTCTGATTTTAGTACTTATTCAAATATTGTAAGCGTCAAAGTGATCACACCTATCGCCCCTTTGAAACGATGAGATAGTGAATCCATCATATCCAAGTGCTTGATGTTTCCATAGTTGAAAAGACTTAAATACGAACTATGGGCTGAACGTTTGCTTATTGGTCACCCCCAGGCAATAGATTTATCTGGCAACCTTAAAACCTGTTGAATAGTGGCCTGTTAAGATGCTATCGAGAAAAATGATCAAAGAAGAAGAAAAAATCGTTTCACCAAAAACATGTTACAATGCGGCTTAGCTAAGAAACCAAAAATGCACTTAGGAGTAGATCACGGATCATACTCCTAAGTGCATTCATCCTCTAATAAATCTATGCTTAATGTTGCAGTCTAAAGGACATAACTTTCTAATGCTTCAAGGTCCTTAACAATAATAACCTTATTACCTACCAACTCAATATATCCTAGTTCTTTAAACTCCCCTAGTTTTCTAGTTATGGTTTCGCGCCTTAAACCAGAATAGTTTCCTAATTCTTCTCGGTTCATTGACAACTCTAACCTAATACCCTCATCGATCTCGACTCCGATTCGTTTTACAAGTTTGAGCAATAAACCAGCAGTTTTCATTGAAGCATTACTGGTAGAAAGTCTTTGAATCAAATCTTCGGCCCATCGAATCCTCTCAAAGCTTTTTACTAATACACTTCTTAAAACTACTGGCGAATCATAGAAGTATCTGTCAAAAGTGACTTTCGGAATGGCAACCACCTTGCAATCTGTAAGTGCTTGCCCAACATACCGATAAGGTGTTTCAACTAAGAGATTTAATCCCCCAACAAAATCACCATCACGATAAATGTAAAAGATCTGCTCTTCACCATCGATGGTATTATTGAATATTTTCATTTGCCCTTTATAAATAAGGTACATAAAATCGGGTGAATCGCCAGTCTTAAATATATAATCTCCAGCTTTAATGTTCGACAATATCACTTGATTCAAAACATCTTCCACATCATCTTTATCTACATCGCTTAACAGGGGCAGTTTTTTTAGCTGCGACAGCATTTCAGCTCGTTCTTCCTCTGAAGCCATCTCCCTATCTTTTAATAGCTTATAATGCTCTTGCTTTTTTATTTCATTCTCTTTTCTTTCTTGACGCAAACTCTCCGCAAAGAGTTTATTCGCCAAAATCTCAAAGTCCTTGGCTTTTTCCGTATCCATAGGTTCTACTCCCTCTAATCGATAGGGTATCCCTAACTCGTGATATTTTTTGACACCTGAAGTATGGTAAGGTAGAATTTCTATTCGATCGACACGATGGTTAATAGGCTTTATGGTCTGAACCAAGCCTTTCATTGCTTGTTCATTGTCAGTAAAACCAGGCACCATTACATGACGAATCCAAACCTGACCTTGGAAACCATAGGAATCTAGGTTGGTAATAAAGTCTAGGTAGGTATCAAAACCGTTGATAGTTGTTAATTCTTCAAAAGATTCGCTATCAAAAGCCTTAACATCGAGAATTAGAGTATCAACCAATGGAAGTATTTTCGGATAGTAGGTGGGATTACCAAACCCAGAGGTGTCTATACATATATTATAACCTTCTTGCTTAAGAATTTCCAATGTATTATATAGAAACTCTCCTTGCAACAAAGGCTCTCCTCCAGAAAAAGTTACCCCACCTTCAGCCCCATAATAAGGTTTATATCGTCTAACGATCTCGAGCACTCTTTGGGGTGTTATTTCCTGGCCTCCCACTCGTTTGAGAGTATCTGGATTGTGGCAGAAAGCGCATCTTAGAGGGCAACCCTGGAGGAAAAATACTGTTCTAGTTCCTGGTCCATCTACTAACCCCATTGTTTCGATTGAATGTAGGAAGCCTTTCATAACATCCCTCTTTTCTTAGCTAATTTTTAAACAAATTCATGGAAGGTTCGATTGATTACATCGAGTTGATGTTCTCGATTAAGTTGATTGAATCGAACTGCATATCCAGAAACTCGAATAGTTAGATTTGGATATTTCTCTGGATTTTCCATAGCTTCTAGCAGAAGTTCCTTATCCATCACGTTGACGTTTAAGTGGAAAGCATCTTGGTTGAAGTAGCCATCTAAAATATTTGTTAGATTGGTTACTCGTTCTTCTAAATTCTTTCCTAAAGCGGAAGGAATGATCGAAAAAGTATTCGAAATTCCGTCTTGGTTTACTCCTTTATATGGCAGTTTTGCCACTGAATTTAAAGAGGCAAGAGCACCTGATTGATCTGCCCCATTCATTGGATTTGCTCCTGGCGCAAAGGGTTCGCCCTTCTTGCGTCCATCAGGAGTAGTACCTGTCTTCTTACCATAAACCACATTAGAAGTAATGGTTAGGAGTGAGAGAGTGTGTTCTGCATCGCGATACGCAGGTATCTTCCTTAAGGCTTCCATAAAGTACTCGCTAACCTTAATCGCAATCTCATCTGCCCGATCATCATCATTGCCATAGCGCGGGAAGCTACCCTCAACTTCAAAATCTACTGCAATTCCTGCTTCATTTCTAATTGGTCTTACTTTTGCGTACTTTATCGCTGATAGAGAATCCGCTACAATTGAGATTCCTGCTACCCCGAAAGCGATAAATCTGTGTACGATCGGATCGTGAAGGGCCATTTGGCTTGCTTCATAAGCATATTTATCATGCATGTAATGAATGGTGTTCATCGTTTCAACATAGATTTTCGCTAGCTTATCCATAACCTTTTTGAATGATTCAAGCACAGTCTCATAATCTAAAACTTCATCGGTTATTGGTTCGATTCCAGGGATAACAGTAACATATTCCCCTTTGTTTTCATACTTTTTTATCTCATCTACTCCACCATTAATCGCGTAGAGTAATGCTTTAGCAAGGTTTGCCCGAGCGCCAAAATATTGCATTTCCTTACCGACTCTCATCGCGGATACGCAGCATGCAATTGCGTAATCATCTCCGTAGATCGGACGCATTAGATCATCGTTTTCGTATTGAATCGATGCGGTTTTAATACTCATTAAAGAGCAGTATTCTTTAAACTCTCTTGGTAATTTATCTGACCATAATACTGTCATATTTGGTTCAGGTGAGGTACCCAGATTGATCAGTGTGTGTAAAAACCGATAAGCTGTCTTAGTGACTAATGGTCTTCCATCTTCACCAACACCACCGATGGATTCGGTAACCCAGGTTGGATCGCCAGCGAACAATTCATCATATTCTGGAGTTCTAAGATGTCTAACCAAGCGAAGTTTAATCACCAATTGGTCGATCAATTCTTGAGCAGTCTTTTCATCGATTAAACTTAACGCCAAATCTCTTTGGATATAGATATCAAGAAAAGCGGTGTTGCGGCCAAAACTCATCGCTGCCCCATTGTTCTCCTTAACAGCAGCGAGATACCCGAAATATAACCATTGCACTGCTTCATGAGCATTTCGGGCAGGTCTGCCAATATCATAGCCATATTTTGCTGCCATAGATTTTATCTGGTCAAGGGCGCGAATTTGTTCCGAAAATTCCTCTCTTAACCTGATGGTTTCTTCAGTTGCTGGCGCATCATAATTGTCTTTATCTTTAATTCTCATTTCCTTCAAATAATCAATTCCATAAAGTGCGACACGGCGGTAATCGCCGATAATTCTACCTCTGCCATAAGCATCAGGTAAACCCGTGAGTAATCCTACCGAACGGACTGTTCGCATTTCTTTGGTATAGGCATCGAAAACGCCTTGGTTGTGAGACTTCCGATACTCATTAAATTTCTTTTCCATATCCGGATCCATTTCAAGACCGTAGGCATCCAGTGCATTTTTCACCATCCTAAAACCGCCATATGGATTCATAATTCTTTTTAATGGCGCATCGGTTTGGAGTCCAACGATCAACTCTCTATCTTTGTCTATATAACCTGGTAGGAAATTATCAATTCCACTGAAACGTTCTAGATCGACACTGATCGTTTTATTCCTTACCTCGTTTTGGATCATTTCATTTACTTCATCCCAGAGTTTAAGAGTATTCTCTGAAGCTCCTTCCAGGAAACTTTCATCACCATAATAAGGTTCATAGTTGGCCTGAATAAAGTCTCTCACATCGATCCTTTCCGACCAACGACCAGGTTTAAAGCCTGTCCAAGCTTCCGCCATCTCTTTGCGGTCAAATAGATTCTCTCTCATTTCTACGTTCCCCCTCCGCCTATAAAAACAACATCCGATGATGTCGATTCTTGATATTGATAACTGATATGTCTTAGTAACTTTATTATAAGTTTGAACCTTAAAAAACGCTGTGACCTAAATCACTTTTTCTTGATTTAACAAAAAAATTGCATCTATATTCAATGGGATAAACTGGCACACTGAAGGTTGAGTACCAGTTCAGGAATCTTTTCGCATTTAAAGGCAGGACATAAATTTTATATCCCGAATTCTCGATTTAACATCACAAAAACAGCTTGGAATCAGTATCATGATTATTTAATCAAATAGAGGAGGACAAATAGTGGAAAGAACCTTTAAACGACGAATTCAAGGGAAGAAAACACGGGATGGCGCTGGAGTAAAGTTGCTGAGAGTATTAGCCGACAATACCGTACCACAGTTCGATCCAATTCTATTGCTCGATTCATTCGATAGTACTAACCCTGAGGACTATACCGCTGGTTTTCCGATGCATCCGCATCGGGGAATTGAAACTATTAGTTACGTGTATCGTGGTTCAATGACTCACCGTGATAGTCTGGGTAATGAGGATACGATTAGCGATGGCGAAGTTCAATGGATGACCGCTGGCTCAGGTATTCTCCATGAAGAAAAATTGCCAGCAACCGAAAGATTGCTTGGAGTTCAACTCTGGCTTAATCTCCCAGCAAAGGACAAGATGGTTCCTCCTGCTTATCGCAGTATCAAAAACTCTGAAATTGAAGAAATCCCCATTGAGAACGGTAAAATTCGCTTGCTTGCTGGTGAATATGAAGGACATAAAGGATATATGAGCAAGTATCTTCCTTTGGACTATTATGATATCCACCTTGAACCCGAAGGCTCGGTTACGATAAATACTGAGCGAGAAAGATCGATCATGCTTTTTACCCTTGTAGGAAATTCAAGGATTTCAGGTAAACTAGTCGGAGAAAAGACCGCTGTAAAGCTTACTCCTGGAGATTATGTGGAAATCCAAGCGCTAGACAAAAACGTCCAAGTACTCTTTATCAGTTCAATCAGTCTAGAAGAACCTGTTGCTTGGGGTGGTCCAATAGTAATGAATACTTTAGAAGAGTTACAACAAGCCTTTAACGATTTGAGAAACAACACCTTTTTACAAGATAAAATTTCTTACTAATTTAGAATCCCAGGCACTTAATTTCGCCTGGGATTCAAGGTTTAAAAGGGAAAACAGGTTTTGTGAAATTTATGCTGGAACTGTATTTTCAGCTACTTGATATAACTGATAGTAGTAACCTTTCTTTTGGATTAGTTCATCATGCGTTCCCGATTCAATGATCTGTCCTTCATGAATCACATGGATCGCATCGGCATTCTTGACAGTACTTAGTCGATGTGCGATTAAAATTACAGTCTGATCTTTTGCTGCATCGATCATTTGCTGCACATTCCTTTCGGAAATTGTATCTAATGATGAAGTTGCTTCATCCCATATAGCGATTGTTGCCTTCTTTAAGATGGCTCTTGCGATCGCAATTCGTTGTCTTTGACCGCCACTAAGCATTGTACCTTCCTCACCAAGATCAGAATCATATTGATCTGGTAATTCCATAATAAAATCATGAGCATCAGCTATCTTGGCGGCCTTTATAATCTCCTCCAAAGAAGCATTGGGATAACCATAACTAATATTCTCCTTTATCGTTCCTGAGAATAAGTATGGTTCTTGAGGAACATATGCGATGATTTTTCTAGTATCATCTATGTTTAAGTTTTTTCCTTCGATCAATAATTCGCCGCTATCTGGCTGATAAAGCTTCAAGATCAGTTTAGCAATTGTAGATTTTCCTGAGCCTGTCGCACCTACAAAAGCGTGTGTCTCTCCAGGCTGAATCTTTAATGATACATTTTCTAAAACTTTAGTTTGAGTTTCATAGCCAAAATCTACATTTCTAAACTCGATATCTCCTAAGGCTTCTTCGGTAAGGACATCACCAGTAAATATATCTTCCTGCTCGATTTCATAAACTTCGAAAAACCGATCGGCCGAGCTAATATTACTTTCCATCCTGGCAAAATGTTGCGGAATCATCTTAAAAGAGGCAATTAACATATTGATTCCAAACATAAGAGCTGTCACATTACCAAGAGGCGCCCTACCGCTAATATAAAGGAGCCCTCCGATAATCACACTAACAACCTGGGCAATTAGGCTTGCCCCGCCTGAACCAATTTCAAGGAAAAAGTTCAGAATAGTATTCTTTAGTTCTCTAACAATAATATACCAACGATTAGACATATGCTTGTCACGTTGCTTATGTTCGAGACCATAGGCTTTAACCACCTGGATCCCTCTAAGAACATCTTGTAAATCTGAATTGATGACTGCTCGTCTTTCATTCACTTCCTTTGAAACTTGGCGAACTTTTGGTCCAATTACTTTGCTCACTAAGAAAGCAAATGGAAGACTAGCAACTGCAACCACAAACAAAATTGGATGGATCCAAATAACATAAATGGACATTAGGGTAGCTTGCAATATACATGTTAGGAGCGATATTGAAGTATTTGTTAATAACCCTATTGCATTGGGAATATCGCTATTGAGTCGCGACATTAAGTCTCCCGAATGGTACTTATCAAAACCATTTCTTTTGGCCGCGAGAATCTTACCTAATAATCTCTTGCGTAAGGCGTTGTGAGCTAGATAATCAAACCGATCTTTAAGATAAACATTAACGAGATAAACTAGCAGAAAGAAAGTAATGCTAACAACCCAAACAACTGACCAATAACGAACTAGGTGTATATCGCCAGCCGCTACTCCATTAAACAACTCACGAGCAAAATAAGCTGCACCGACTTGCACTAAAGCTGAACTCAATATCTCAGTTATAGCAGTTAACCAAAAGATTTTCTCATATGGATGGATCAATGGATAGAGTTTTTTCAAATATGTCCGCAACCGCTTAATCATGATGCGACCTCTCCTTCTTGCCCATGATATAATTGAGCGTACATCCCGCAGTTCTCCAATAGATATTTATGATCCCCTTGGGCAACCACTTTACCGCGATCAAGGACATAGATGGTATCCGCTTTCTGAAGCTTTGTTAAGCGATGAGCAACCGCCACGATGGTTTCAACTTTGGTATACTGTTCCAAACCTTGATACAACTTAAACTCCGTATCGTTATCCAACGAACTTGTAGCCTCATCCAAGAGTAAAATCGGTGCCCCTTTTAATAACGCTCTAGCGATTCCGATCCTTTGGCGCTGACCACCTGAGATGTTCATTCCATTTTCCCCAACTACTGTATCGTAACCTGAGGGAAGCTCAGAAATGAAATCTTCTACCAAGGCAACCTTAGCAGCCCACTTCCACTCTTCTTCTGTGGCATCTGGTTTTGCGACTAGAATATTTTCTAATACAGTACCAGAAAAGAGATATGGTTCTTGTGGAACATAAGCAATCAGATTGCGCCATTCGTTTAGATTGTAAGAGAACATATCTTGCCCATTGATTAAAATTTCTCCGTCCTGCGGTTTAAAGAAACCCAAGATCATTTTTAATATAGTACTTTTTCCACAGCCACTAGGTCCAACGACACCTACATGAGTTCCGTGCTTGATTTGAAGTCTTACACTATCTAGTGCTTTTGTAGTTTCATAGCAAAAACTAGCATTTTGAATTTCGATACTTAGCTCCTCAGGCAAGGTTTTATCACCATATTTTTCTGGTTCGGTGTCTAGAACCTCGAGGACCCGTTCTGTAGCTGCAGCCCCTTGTTGAAATCCGTAAACTATGTTTGGCATACGAAAAAATGGTTCGGTGATTCCTGGAACGATTGAGAGAAAGGCAATCACGTCACCTAAACGCAGAACACCTTTCAATATAAGATGGGCACCAACTAATGCAGGTATTAGAAGTGAACAGTTCGCTACCAGACTCACACCAAAACCTAGGATCAATTGAAGTTTAGTTCTTTTTAAACCTACCTCAACTTGTTGATCATATCGCTTCTGCACTTTTCTAAGAAGCAAGTCCCTAATGCTATAAGCCTTAACTACATTTGTACCTTTGACCACATCATTGGTTAGGCTGTAGAGTTTTGACCAGATATCATGTACTTCTTTTGACGCCTCTCTAATTTTCTTACCGAGAAAAACATTTAAAGCTAAGGGAAGTGGAGCAAATACTAAAGTGGCAACCGTGATTTGCCAATTGACTAAGAATCCATAAATAGTAACCGCGATCGCATCTATTGGAAATTGCAGTAATGAGATAACTTGATTTCCGATAATCCCCCTTACTGACCCCAAATCATTGGTTAAACGAGCAATCATATCTCCAGAGTGGTTCTTTTGAAAATAGTCCATCGGAAGGGAGGTTATATGCCTATAAAGATCCCGTTCTAAATCAAGTGAACTTTTGGCCGAGAAAAGATTTACTACATATGTTTTAGCAGATCTCAGAATAGAAGCACCTAAAAAGACCACAATCACAATTAAGCTGTAGTAAAAAAGTCCACCTTTATCCAATTCCTCGATAGCATAAAAAACCTTTCTCATCATCTCACCAGTGATTGGAGCCATCAATGAATTGGCGAAAACCAGAATCAAAGAACCTAAAGCAAGGTACCAATAGGATAGAATATATCTACTTAATCTTTTATACATGCTTAATAAAGGATAACGCTTTTCCACTGGACCACCCCAATACTGCATTTGCTTAGATTGTAACTGAGTTTGGGAATAAATAACTCTAGCTACAGACGGTATTTTGTTCCGCCTAAAGACCGATTTTACGTAAAAAAAAAAGCTCCGCAGACCAATTACTGCAGAGCTAATGTCTTACTGATTTTGAATCCTATCTAAATATCTTTGTAATGCTGGTTCAGCCATCCTCATAACCTGATCAGCACGTGCTCGTTGATTAATGATTCGGTTGATTTGATTCATTATATCCGAGCGAGTAGCAAACTCCAACTCATACTCTGGGGCGGGTATCCAATTGTTCATAAGGTGATTGTATGTTCGAAATACATCGCCGCCTCTACCTACCTGCTGAGCTCTCAGTGCCACAGATTCTTCCTGCTGATCAATTTGAAAAATTTCTCGGAAAATGGCGAGAACTGCCTCTGGCTCTTGCTCTAAAATTGAGATTCCTGTCAGATTCATTGACCACGATTTAATCACATGATCTTGATTAACATCACCTTTTGGCAATAGCACCATGCCCGCGTCGATAATAATTCGGGACTGCTCTCTAAAGAGTACTTCAAACAATGGAGTAACTAGCATAGCAATACCACCTTCATTGAAAACCTCGAAGGGGGATCTTCTATAGAGTAGTTCGGAATAAGCCGAGCGTTCAATAAAGATTAAGTTTTGATATACTTGCAGAGCACCAATTGTCAGCGGATTGTTTCCAGCAAATTCGAGACGATCCCCTGTCTGTCTCAAAAGAGGAAAACCAGCTGCATCTAGTGCTACGACCATTGTATACGCATTATCTAAACCTGCGATACCGAATTGGTCTGTCTTTCCATCACCATCGATGTCTCTAGCAGCTTGTGAAGCTAAGGTCATCATCGCATCCCATGTCCATTGACCTGATTCCTGTAGTTCATAAGGGGTGATTAGACCAAGTTTATCAAAGATTTCTTTATTCCATAGAACAACTAACGCGAACTCGTGAGGATAAACTTCACCGCCACCTGGAATTATTGGTGCAGGTACGGTTATTTGCCGCCCATTATGTAATAAAGCGTCTCTAATTGGACGATACATCTCTGGTAACTCATCTAGATATTCTGAACCAAGAATGGTATCTAGCGGATAAAAAACATTGGCTTCTTTAAACATGGAATAAACATCGCTATCTCCAGGAAAATCAAAAATGTCGATCTTTCCACTTAAAATTGCATTAATAATGTCTTGATACATATTTCCCGAACGTCTACTAAAATCAACTATTTCCATAAGATCGACGAACTCAAATTCGAAATTATATTTTTCTTCTAGCTCCTCGATTCGATCTAATAACGCTTGATCAAGTTCAACTCCCCCCAAGGCAACAAGGGGCAAATACCGAATCGTTCTTCCACCTAGATCATAATCTTCCGCCTGAACTACCGCCCCAAGTAACAGAACCACAGCTAACATGGTTGAAAGAAACAGAAAAAACTCTTTTTTTCCCCGCATCATTTTCCCTCCTATAAATTTCTCTCTACTTATTAAGTTGTTTTAGAGTTCTATTAAATCAAAGTTTGAGGAAAAAATTTATAAAAAAAGACGCCCAGTTGGACGTCTTTTAGCCTGGAGGCCATTGTAATTTGCGACCGCCAAGAATATGATAGTGCAAGTGGCCTACTGTTTGCCCCCCATCCGCTCCACAGTTAACAACCACTCTAAATCCATCACCAAGCTCGAGTTGGGAAGCTATCTTCTTGATAGCTTCATGAATTTCCCACACTATCTCTTTATCTTCACCTGTTATACTCGTTATATCAGTAATATGTTTTTTGGGAATAACTAAGACATGGACAGGAGCTGCTGGCGCAACATCCTTGAAAGCTAGAACCGAATCACTTTCCCAGACAATAGTTGATGGAATCTCTTTGTTAATAATCTTGCAGAAAATACAATCCACTACAAACACCTCCGAAAAGTTATGCCAAAAATTCACCTTCAATCCCGTCTTCATTAGCAGAAAGTACCCTTACCTTAATTAGCTTTCCAACCCAATCCCCTTCATTTGGGAACTTGATCTTAGTTCGAATATAGTTCCCAGTCAACCCTACGCCAATCACTCCCTCATTTTCTTCGACCAGCACTTCTAATACTTCATTCACAAAAGAGGAATGAAATTCCTTCCCAAGTCTAGTCGCCAGATCAATTAACGCCTTACTTCGCTGCTCTTTTTCATTTTTAGGGACTTGATTAGGCATGGTCGCTGCAGGAGTTCCACTTCGTGGGGAATATTGGAAAACATGTACTCGGCTCAACTTCATTTTCTCCGCAAATGCTAAAGTCTTTGCGAATTCTTTCTCATCTTCTCCTGGAAAACCTACAATCACATCGGTAGTAATGCCGATCCCTGGAACCATCTGCCGAGCTTTTTCCACAATGTGCTCGAAATCGTCAGTCGAATATCTTCTGCGCATTAAACTAAGAATGGTATCACTTCCACTCTGTAAAGGGATGTGTAAATGAGGACAGATTTTTGGATTAGCGGCCATCATTTCCAAGAAAGAATCCTCAATCTCGTTTGGATCGATCGAGCTTATTCTCACCCGTTTGATTCCTGGAACTTCACTGATAAGCTTAACTAAGTTTTCCAAGGTGACAGGAGGATTCAAATCCCGTCCATACAACCCAAGATGCACCCCTGTCAACACTATCTCTCGATATCCTTGATCAGAAATTTCTTTTACTTGACTCAACACATTATCTACTAACCGACTGCGAGATTTTCCTCTAGCATAGGGAACTTTACAATAAGAACAGAATTGATTGCACCCATCTTGTACCTTAATGGTTGCCCGAGTGCGTCCTTCAAATTGCACTACAGGTATTTCTTCAAATTCATCTAGCTCAAAGATATCTTTAACGAGCGATTTTTTTTCGTCGATATTAAGACTCTCAACTAAATCTACAATCCCTTGGCGGTCTCGAGTTCCAAGAACAAGGTTCACACCTTCGATCTCGATCGCTTCTTCAGGAGAGGTTTGCGAATAACAGCCCATCACTACTACTTTTGCTTGTGGATTTTGCCGATGAGCTCGCCTGATCATTTGACGTGATTTACGATCCCCGACATTGGTAACGGTACAAGTATTAATTACGTAAATGTCCGCTACTTCATCGAAGTCTACGATTGTGTATCCGCGTGATTTGAATTCGTTGATTACTGCCTCAGTATCATATTGATTTACTTTACAACCGAGGGTATGAAATGCTACTTTCATCCTAAATCACCCCATTTGTATCCGACCAGGGCTAATGCTACTAATCCTGCTGTTTCAGTCCGCAAAATCCGTGGTCCAAGAGTAATTGTTGTCGCACCAGCCTCAACCAATTGGTCGATTTCGGGTACCGAAAATCCACCTTCAGGTCCGATCGCGATCGAAATCGCTTGCGGTGGAGGCACTATTTCAAGATCCTTTAGCCCTTGTTTTTCCTCTAATTCGTAGGGAACCAGAAATAGTTCGGTCGCATCTTTTTGCTTAACGTACTCTACCATTTCGTTAATTGTAGAAGGTAAACTTACAGTTGGGATTATTTCCCGTTGATTTTGCTTAGCTGCCTCTTTGGCAATCCGTTGCCAACGTTCAACTCGTTTTTCTTCCTTTTTCACATCGAGTTTGACTACTGTGCGTTCAGAAAAAAACGGAACTATTTTAGTTACACCTAATTCCACTGCTTTTTGGATGACAAGATCCATTTTATCACCTTTGGCAAGTCCCTGGAAAAGAGTTAATGCTACAGGCGACTCGGTATTTACTTCTAATTTCTCAATAATCTCCCCGATCACTTTTGAATCATCGATTTTATTGACTTTGGCTCGATATGTTGATCCCATCCCTGCTGTAACAAAGATGATTTCACCTAATTGAATTCGAAGCACCCTAACTAAATGCCGATAATCATCGCCAAGAATCTTCACTTTGTCGTTAATGATTTGATCGGGAGTGACAAAAAACCTATGCGCCATCTTAAACCTCCTTCAAGCTAAAGCAAAAAGCAACCCATTCAGCTTCTCTATCTTCAAATTGGAGGTTAAATCCGTATTCCCCTGCTTTCTCTAAAACCTCTTTTGCCCGCTCGTCAATAATGCCTGAAGCGATGAATAAACCATTCTCTTTTAGTTTGGTCACCACATCTGGTAAGAGGCTAAGAATCACATCCGCAATGATATTAGCAATGATAATATCCGCTTTACCAGATAAGGAATCGAGCGAACCATGTTTAATTGTAACATCTACCTCATTAAATCGACAGTTTTCATCCGCAACTTCAACAGCTACTTTATCAGTATCTACCCCAATTACGGTTGATGCACCAAGTTTTGCTGCGGCGATCGCTAATATTCCCGAGCCAGTTCCAATATCCCAGACTACTTTTCCTTTTAAATCAATATTTTGGAGTTGCTCAAGCACCATACAAGTAGTAGGATGACCACCTGTACCAAAAGCCATGCCAGGATCAAGTTTTACTACTACCTCATTGTCTAAGGGGTCGTAACTCTCCCAGCTAGGTTGAATAACGATGTTTCCGATATGTTCGGTATGGTAATGCTCTTTCCACGCGGTTGCCCATTTTTCCTCATCTACCGAGCTTGTCTCGATTTTGATCACACCTGTTTCTAAACCGAAACTTTTCAGTTTCGTTAGTCTTTCGGTTAGTGCTTGTAGTTCGTCTTGGGACAAATGCTCGGAATAGAAAGCTTTGATAACTATGTAATCATCGTTTTCAACTGGGGTATCAGGAAAGTAATCTCCCCAATTATTAGCTTTCGCTTCTGCAAAAAGATTCGGATCATCGATAACTAAACCACCAGCTCCAAGATTGGTTAAAATTTCCGCGGCTGCCTCTTGGGATTCTCGATGGATTTTCACTTTTACTTCTTGCCATTGTCTAGGCATCTCTCATCCTCCTAGTTTGTGAATAACCGAAAACGCCTACCAAAAGCTCCAAGAAAAGAACCTGGTAGGCGTTTGAATATTAACGCAAAGCGTCTTTTACTCGCTCAAAGAAACTTTTTGCTTCGTCAGGGTTATTCTCTCCACTTTCTTTAGCAAACTGACGCAAAATTTCTTTTTGCTTTGGAGTAAGCTTGGTTGGGACCACTACCCTTATGTGGCAAAGTTGATCACCTTTGCCGTATCCTCGCAGATCCTGAATACCTTTACCACGCAATCTCATAATCTTCCCGTTTTGCGTTCCTTCAGGAATGCGCATTTTAACTGGCCCCTCTAAAGTCGGAACTTCAATCTCATCACCTAAAGCAGCCTGCACAAAACTTATAGGGACTTCACAGATGATGTTATTATCTTGCCGTTTGAAAAATTCATGAGGCCGTACATGAACCAGGATTTGCAAATCACCTGCTGGTCCTCCTCTGAATCCTGCTTCTCCTTTGCCAGCCACCCTGATTATCTGCCCATTATCGATGCCAGCAGGAATCTTGACATTGATCTTGCTGATCTTTCTCTCTCTACCTGAACCATGGCATTTTGTACAGGCCTTTTCGTACGTTTTCCCTTCACCGCCACAGCGCGAACAAGTCCTTGTAGAGGTGACCCTACCAAAAGGAGTTTGTTGAGCAAAACGTACCTGTCCAGTACCATTACAATCAGGGCAGGACTTAATCGGTGTACCTGGCTCCGCTTGATTACCATGGCAGTGAGAGCAGAGGTCGGTACGAGGAATTTCGATCACCTTTTCCGCTCCGCAAGCAGCCTCCTCGAAATCAATCGTTAGATCATAACGAAGGTCTGCTCCTCTTTGGGGTCGCAAATTATCTCGTCCGCCGCCACCACCAAAGAACATATCGAAAATATCACCAAGGTCATCAAATGGTGTACCGCCAAAACCTCCGAAGCCACCAAAACCTCCAGAACCCGTTCCAGCATTGTCAAATGCAGCATGACCGAATTGATCATACTTTGCTCGCTTATCTGGATCACTTAATACTTCATAGGCTTCGTTAATTTCCTTAAATCGCTCTTCTGCCCCAGGTTCATTATTTACGTCAGGGTGATATTCCCGAGCCAAACGTCGATATGCTTTTTTAATCTCGTCCTGGGAAGCACCGCGAGAAACACCTAGAATCTCATAATAGTCTTGTTTGGCCAAGAATTACACCCCCTTGCAGCTTATTTATCGCCATCACCATTCTTTTTTGCGTCATCCGCTTCTGTGTATTCAGCATCAACAACATTATCGTCATTTACCCCACTTGCTTGCCCTTGTTGCTCGCCTTGCTGCGCTTGGGCTTGTTGTTGGTAGATCGCTGTCGAGATTTCATGCAGGGCGGAGTCTAAAGCTTTCATTTTTTCTTTGATCTTTTCGATATCGTCACCCTCAAGGGCTTTGCTTAACTCTTCTTTTGCTTCATTTACTTTCTGCTTTTGGTCTTCAGTTACCTTGTCACCAAGCTCATTGATGGTTTTATCTACAGCGTAAATAGCATTATCCGCTTGGTTTCGGATTTCAATAGCCTCCCTGCGTTTCTTATCTTCTTCCGCGTGCGCTTCAGCGTCCTTGACCATTTTATCAATATCTTCTTTAGAAAGTCCACTAGCAGAGGTAACTGTGATTTTTTGTTCTCTGTTTGTACCCAAATCCTTAGCAGAAACATTTACAATACCATTTCTGTCGATATCAAAGGTAACCTCAATTTGTGGAACCCCTCTTGGAGCTGGAGGAATACCTGTTAATTGGAACCTTCCAAGGGTGACATTATCGGCAGCCATTGGTCTTTCGCCCTGCAACACATGAATATCCACAGCGGGCTGGTTATCGGCTGCAGTAGTAAAGATTTGAGTCTCTTTACAAGGAATTCTAGTGTTTCTTGGAATAAGAGTGGTCATAACTCCGCCAAGAGTCTCAATACCTAGCGACAATGGAGTTACGTCAACTAGAACTAAACCCGCACCCTTTTCGAATTCTCCAGATAACATACCAGCTTGAACAGCAGCACCAAGCGCTACGCATTCATCGGGGTTAATACCTTTATATGGTTCTTTACCTAACTCTTTTTGAATCATTTCTTGCACTGCTGGTATTCTTGTAGAACCGCCAACTAAAATAACTCGATCGATTTGGTGAGGTTCCAATCCAGCGTCTCTTAAAGCTTGCCTTGTTGGACCCATAGTAGCTTCAACAAGATCCGCAGTTAATTCATTAAATTTTGCCCTTGTAAGACTAATATCCATATGCAATGGACCAGCTTCACCAGCGCTGATAAAAGGAAGATTGATATTAGTTGATAGTAAGCCAGACAGTTCAATCTTAGCTTTCTCAGCCGCTTCTTTTAAGCGCTGCATAGCCATTGGATCTTTAGAAAGATCAATACCATACTGCTTCTTAAACTCGGAAACTAAATAATCCATTATTCTTTGGTCAAAATCGTCGCCACCAAGTTTATTATTTCCACTGGTAGCTTTAACTCCAACGTATCCTTCATCTAATTCTAGGATGGAAACGTCAAATGTACCACCACCGAGGTCAAAGACCAATACGGTTTGTTCGTTATCTTTGTCCAAGCCGTAAGCAATTGATGCTGCTGTTGGCTCGTTAATAATCCGTAAAACTTCTAAACCAGCGATAGTACCAGCATCCTTAGTAGCTTGCCTTTGGGCGTCGGTAAAGTATGCTGGCACAGTGATAACCGCTTGCTCTACAGTTTCACCTAAGTACTCTTCAGCTTCCTCTTTTAATTTTCTTAAAATCATCGAGCTGATTTGCTGGGGGGTATAATCTTTCCCATCAATATTAACCTTGTAATCAGTTCCCATATGACGCTTTATAGAAGTGAACGTTCTTTCGGGGTTGGTAACCGCTTGCCTTTTAGCAGCTTGCCCGACAAGACGCTCGCCGTTTTTCGTAAAAGCAACAACAGATGGAATAGTTCTTGAACCTTCCGAGCTAGGAATGATTACAGGTTCTCCACCTTCCATCACTGCTACAACTGAGTTAGTTGTTCCCAAATCGATTCCTATAACTTTTCCCATTATTCATCCTCCTCGTTATGTTTTGCACCGACTTCAACCATACTGGCCCGAATAACTTTCCCTTTAAATAAGTACCCTTTTAATAATTCTGAAGTAACAACCAGCTCACCATCACTATCAGAATTCATCCTGACCGCTTCATGAAAATTCGGATCAAATTGTTCGCCTAAGGCATTTATTGGTTGTAACCCATGATCCTCAAGGGTTTTAAGTAACTGTTGAAAAATCATTTTTACCCCAGAGACAAAGGAGGAGTCTTCTGGTGCGGCATTGATAGCTCTTTCAAAATTATCAATAACAGGTAAGAGTTCTAAAACTAATGATTCATTTGCTTTAGATCTAATGTCTTCAATCTGATTTTGCATTCTCTGGCGATAGTTATCGAAATCAGCCTGTAATCGCAAAATCTTATTCACAAGATCTTCTTTTTCTTTAGCAAATTCGTTGAGCAAATCCTGTACTTCAATAACCACCGCTGAATCTACCGAGTCATCGCAGTCGCATGGTTTGTCGGTTGCTTCTTCTAATAATTCTTCTGCTTCTTTAGCTTCATTGTCTAAAGCCTCGTTCTGACCACAAACCTCACAGGTTTCATCGGTCTGTTGCATCTTATCCTTTTTGTTTGTCAATTCTACACCTCCAGAATATCATGAAAGCTACGTCAAGAAGGCGTTGTCGATAGATTCAACAACACCTTCCGAATGCTATTTCGCAAACTCCGTGAGTATTTCACT
The DNA here is from genome assembly GCA_012728115.1 of Bacillota bacterium. Lineage (GTDB taxonomy): Bacteria > Bacillota > Limnochordia > Darwinibacteriales > JAAYFS01 > JAAYFS01. The sequence goes on from JAAYFS010000015.1 coordinate 63,528, forward strand.
CAAGGTATCCGCTATAAACTCAACCATCGAAAACATCTTGGAATACCTCATTCGGGTTGGCCCGATCACCCCGATCGCACCAATTACTTCTCCACCAATATGGTAGGTAGCTGTTACTAAACTACACTCCTGGATTTCAGGACGCCCAATTTCAGTGCCTATCACCGCGTGAACCCCAGAAGATTGTGCTGAGTCTTTAATGATACTTAGTAGCACTCCTTTTTCTTCTAAAATACCTAATAGAGACTTAGCTCTATTTAAGTCCTTGAATTCAGGTTCATTGAAAATGTGGATTGCACCATGAAGATGGATAGAATCCTCCCGATTCTCCTCTAAACCGTCAGCAACGATCTCAATCAAAGCAGTGCCGATCTCGTCGAATTCCTCGATCATTTCCCGAATTAGCGAAGCGCCTAATTGACGATACGTGATCCCACTTAGCTTTTCATTGAGCAAGGCTGATATGTTGTTCAACTGAATAGGAGTATAGGTTTTTTTAACAGTAATAATCCTATTTTTCACGATTCCTGGTGAGAGTACTAAGATAACCAAGATGCTATGACTATCAATAGGAACAAGCTGAACATACTTCAATTCCAGATTCTCAACAGGAGGTGCTACAACTACAGATAAAGATTGGGTCATCATCGAAAGTAGTTTCGATGTTTCTTGAATCAGTTTTTCAATCTCTTGTTTATTCGTTCGAAAACGTACCAAGAGCTCCCTAGTTTCGTTCTCTGAAATAGGATATGGCTCCATTAAGGAATCTACATAAAAGCGGTACCCTTTGTCGGATGGAATCCGTCCCGCCGATACATGAGGCTGTTGAAGATATCCAATATCCTCGAGGTCCGCCATCTCGTTTCGAATTGTAGCTGGTGATACACCCAAATCATACTTACGAGCAATTGTGCGAGAGCCAACAGGTTCAGCTGTTTGAATATAGTCGTTGATAATTGCCTGCAGAACAAGCATTTTCCGTTCATCCAACATGCTGCTACTCGCCTCCTTTAGCACTCGCCACTTAAGAGTGCTAACACATCATCACTCATAAATTACCACTTTGATTTTTATTTGTCAAGACTATCTCTAAGAAATGCAGAAAAAACCAGATTACCAAGGGCAATGCCATCTTTGGTTAGTTTTAGGCATCCTTGTTCGAAAGCAACTAATCCGCGTTGTTGCATCTGCTCGATACTATCACGATACACATCGCGAAAATCTCGATTAAACCTTTCCTTAAATTCCGCCACAGAAATTCCAGAAATCAATCGTAATCCCATCATTATTGTTTCATCCATCTGGGTTTTTACATCGAGTTTTTCTTGATAACCATACTCGGGTTTTCCATGCAGAGAAATCGATTCGATATATCGTTCGATATACTCGATATTTCCATAACGGACACCTTCCCAATAACCATAGGCACCGCTTCCTAACCCTAGATAAGACTTATTCTTCCAATAGATTAGATTATGCTTACACTGATATCCTTCCTTGGCAAAGTTGGAGATCTCATAGTGCTGGTAGCCATTAGAGGCCAAGTATTCTTGAGTGGTCACAAACATCCTATATTCACTATCTTCATCTGGTAGTACCAATTTACCCTGATTTTTTAGCAATCCAAATGGAGTATCTTCTTCTATAATCAATGAGTAACATGATAAGTGAGTTGGATTTAAGGAGACTGCTTGTTGAAGAGAATCACTCCAATCCTGTTCACTTTGTTTAGGTAAGCCAAAGATCAGATCGAAACTAAAATTTTGTAATTGGTACTTTCTTAAAATCTTCACACTTTGAAAGACGTCTGATACAGTATGCAACCGACCTATGCGTTTAAGAATTCGATCTTGAAAAGCCTGCACCCCGAGGCTGATGCGGTTAACACCTGCTTCTTTTAGAGCAGCTACTTTCTCATCAGTAAGAGTTTTGGGATTAACCTCAACCGTGATTTCCACATTATTTTGAAAATCACCATTCGACAAAAGACCGTTTATTAGCCGATACAATTGCTCGGCTGATAAAACGGTCGGTGTACCCCCTCCGATAAAAAGGGTAGAAAAAATAGGTTCTTGGTTTTTACTAGCATTCAAATAATAGTCGAACTCTTTAAAGAGTGAGTCCAAGTACTTGTTATAAAAACGCGCCCCATTCGTGATCGAATAAAAATCACAGTACGGGCATTTGGACTCACAAAACGGTATATGAACATAAACTCCTGGCATTAGCCTTCTCCTTTTAATCAACTGAAAGAATGGCCATAAATGCTTCCTGCGGTACCTCTACATTTCCTAATGCTTTCATTCGCTTCTTACCTTCTTTTTGCTTTTCAAGGAGTTTTCTCTTTCTACTGATATCGCCGCCATAACATTTAGCCAATACATCTTTTCGTACCGCTCGCACAGTCTCCCTGGCGATAATTTTATTTCCGATCGCAGCTTGAATAGGCACTTCGAATTGTTGACGAGGAATTACTTCCTTCAACTTTTCAGCTAAGCTTCGACCTACCCCTTGGGCTTTATCTCGATGCACGATGCAAGAAAGAGCATCTACGGGATTTCCATTAAGTAAGATATCTAACTTAACCATATCAGATTCTCGATATCCGATCAGCTCATAATCTAATGAAGCATATCCTCTGGTTCGGGACTTTAGTTTATCAAAGAAGTCCATCAAGATTTCGGCCAGTGGTAGCTCGTATTCGATTCGAACACGATCCGTTGTGATATATTCCATATTCAAAAAGATACCACGTTTATCTTGACAAAGATCCATAACAGGGCCAACAAAACTCTCTGGAATCATAATAGTCGCTTTCACAAACGGCTCTTCGATATGCTCGATCATTTGAACAGGAGGGAAACTAGCGGGGTTGTCGATTTCGATAACTTTACCCGAAGTCTGTTTCACCTTGTAAACTACACTTGGTGCGGTAGTGATCAAGTTCAAATCAAATTCGCGTTCGAGTCGTTCTTGCACAATTTCTAAGTGTAATAGCCCTAAAAACCCACAACGATAGCCAAAACCCAAGGCAGCAGAGGTCTCTGCTTCAAAGACCAAGGCTGCATCATTTAACTGGAGTTTCTCTAAGGCATCTCGTAAATCGGTATACTCTTCGTTAATTACAGGATACAATCCACAATAAACCATTGGTTTAGCAGGACGATAACCAGGTAAAGGCTCGTTAGCTGGACGTTTAGTATGGGTAATTGTATCTCCTACCCTAGTATCTTTAACATTCTTCATACTCGCAATTACACAGCCAACTTCCCCTACTGACAGTTGATCAACCGCAACTGTAGCTGGGCGAAAGACACCGAGTCTGCTTACCTCGAAATTTTTCCCACTGCTCATCATTTGGATATGATCGCCTACTTTTAATGTACCCTGAACTATTCGTACATAGGCTACCGCTCCTTGATAGGAGTCAAAATGCGAGTCAAAGATTAAAGCTTGAAGGGGCGCTTCAGGATCCCCTTTTGGTGCAGGCACTCTTTCGACTATCGCATCGAGGATATCCTCGATGCCTTGCCCAGTTTTGGCACTGGCAAGAACCACTTCATCCCTAGAAAAACCAATAGCATCCTCTAATTCTTTAATAACTCGCTCTGGTTCCGCATTTGGCAAATCAATCTTATTGATCACTGGAATAATTTCCAAATCATGCTCGAGTGCTAAATAAAGGTTGGCTAATGTTTGAGCCTCAATTCCTTGAGTAGCATCAACAACTAATATAGCTCCTTCACATGCAGCTAAACTTCTTGATACCTCATAAGAAAAATCCACATGACCAGGTGTATCGATCAGATTTAAGACATACTCCTGGTTATCCTTGGCGCGATGCGTTAAACGAACTGCAGTAAGTTTTATGGTAATACCGCGTTCGCGCTCAAGATCCATCGAGTCAAGAAGTTGATCATTCATATCTCGATCCGAAACAGTTCCTGTGTATTCAAGGATTCGATCAGCCAATGTAGATTTTCCATGGTCAATATGTGCGATAATACAGAAATTACGAATTCTATCTTGTTGCATTTTTTATCCAACCTTTGTTCTAGAATAATGCAAAGATCATTATACCATGATGTTCGTAACGGTGCAAAATTCATGCATCACCAGTTTTACGTTTTTTTGAAGTAAATCTTTCTTTAATCATGTTCCACACAAACAAAACCTCTTCCATTTTAAATAGGAAGCTTAGTACCAGGTAAGTTACTGCTCCCGCCAGTATTCCGCCCATAGTTTGAATCAATCTGCCCATACCCCTTGCCAAATCAACTTGTCCACCTAGAAAAGCGGCTGTTTGATAAGCGACTACTCCCATAACCATGGATGCTCCAAAGGCTTTAACAAAAGTGGTAGCAATTCTTCGACCATCGATCGAACCAAGTCTTTTTCGCAAGATCACTAAGTATATCGCCATATTAAGAAATGAGGTAATTGAAAAAGATAACGCCAAACCGCCATGCCCTAGATTAGTACCTTTTAATAGGATCAAGCTGAGGATAAGGTTGATCACTACGGTTGATAATCCAACTTTTACAGGGGTAACAGTATCATATAACGAATGGAAAATCCTCGTCAGAATTTGTAAAGCAGCTTGGGCAAAAAGACCGAACGAATAAAATAATAAAGCAAAAGCAGTCGCTTGCGTATCAGCTGCTGTGAACTCTCCTGACTCAAAAAGTAGTCGAACGATGGGTACTCGTAGTGCGGCCATCCCGATCGCCGAAGGAATCGTTATATACAATACCACTCTTAAACCAAAGCTAAACGTCCTTTTAAACTCACTGGTTTCCCCACGGGCGGACATTCGGGTTAAAGTAGGAAAAATCGCAGTTGAAATGCCCATTGCAAACACCCCAAGGGGAAAATTAATCAATCTGTTTGCCAGACGCAAGGCAACGATCGAACCAGTGTCTAAAAGTGAAGCCAAGTTTTGCGCTACGATCAAATTAATTTGAGCTATCGATAATCCAATGATGGCAGGAAGCATTAAGCGCGCCATCTTGCGCACACCTGGATGACGAAAATCAATCACAAAACGATAATGTTTCGCTGCTCGTTTAAGCACTTCAGGAAACTGCAAAAGGAAACTACCTATCGAGCCAAAAATCGTTCCAATTGCCATTCCTTTAACACCGAGACTCGGTCCTAAAAGGTAAGCTCCAGTAATCTGGGACGCGTTGTAGACTAGCGGACCCATTGCTGGTCTAGTAAAGCTTTGATATGAATTTAAGACCCCCATAGCTAGTCCAGAAATCGCGGTAAAGAAAACCGCGGGGAACGTAATCCGCATTAGAAGAATTAAAAGTTCGCGTTGCTCTCCAACGAAACCAACCCCAACTAATGGAGCCAAGATAGGGGTAAAGATCGAACCGAGCACCATAAAGACTAAGAGTAAAACCACTGTAAGATTTATAAAGGTACTAGCGACATACCAAGCTTGTTTTTCATCGTCATTTGCTAAGTATTGCGTAAAGACAGGAATAAAAGCGGAACTAAGGGCACCACCCACTAAAAGTTGATACATCAAATCTGGCAAAGCAAAAGCGGCGAAAAATACATCAGTTTCCCACGTACGACCAAAAACTTCCGCTATCGCTCTTTCTCGAACAAACCCGAGAATACGGCTAAGCAATATAGCACCCATAACGATTCCTGCTGCTTTGGCAACTCTTTTATTGGTAGAATTCGTTGTAGTATTAGCTGACATTACTTCTTCTCCAATCATCAATGGTACTAGGAAGATTTTCCTTCCTTCTCAATTCGCTCTGTTGAAGATGAGTTCCTTTATCTTCGCTGATTGATAAACTCATTTAACACATTCGCAAATAATTCTACGGCTAAAAGGGCTTCCTCGAGAGTATTTTCCACCGACCCGACTTCTAATACAACCGCATTAGTATGCAAATGCTGATTATATCTCGCATCCCGTCTAACCTGCATCGGACGCATTAATCCAGGATACATTTCTTCTGCTATTCGCTGTAACTCCTGGGCAAAGGAAAGATTTTGTTGCCAATTCGGATGTGCCAATGGGATATCTTGTGCCGTTCCTAGTACTAACAAGAGACGAGCCACTCTCCTCCCGTTGATCATAACAATCGGTTCGGGAACATCAGCATCACGATGAATATCGAATACAAATTCAATGCTACTATGGCGATTTAAGATTTCCCTAACAGTCTTTTCCGAATTCGTATAGGAATATGCTAGGCTAGGAAAATCATGAATAGTGGTGTCTTGAATTGTGGAGATTCCCATCCGATTAAGGGCATTTTCCAAATGATGACCAACCTCCATAACTCCAGTTATCGCACTATCGTGATTGAAACTAAAGACGTAATGGGAATTATGAAGACTTTTACTCGCTTGTGCTCCAAGATACATTTCGGAAGTATGCGTATGATAAATAAGGACGCGCGGTAAGAATTCCTGCTTCTCAATCTCAATTACTGGTTCTACTACTATTTGTTCTTTTGGATGAGTTTGGTTTTGTTCAGATTCCAGCTCTAATTCTGGGATAAAGACAAACGCACGCTCGGACCATCCTTGGTGGCGCTTAATACTTGCTAGAATTGATAAGGAGCCATCGATTACTGTTCTGGGATTTCCTAGATCAAAATTGGTTAAAGAATAAAAAAAAGACCGTAATGTATAGTTCCATCCTGGATGCCCTGCTTGTTCACCATTAAGAAATGGCAACCCCTGACTTAATAACTGACGCGCCAAAGAATGACTTATTCCCTGGGAACCGAAAAAGATATTGTATCCAGCAAATCCCATACTAATACATGCTATCAGCACAACTACTAATAATAAAATTTGATAACTATAACGTCTACCTGGCGCCATTTCACCACCTCTATGCAAGTATATTTGCTAGAGCAAGGAATTATGTTAAAGTTGGCGTAGTTAATAGTAGGAAACAGTGAGGAGGAATTTCTATGCGCGTTTTTGCGGTGATAATCTTGGTGATAGCACTGGTGATGGGTGTTTATGCAGTTTATGAAATTCAATCACTAAAAACGGAAATAAAAGATTTAAAAGAAGAATTAAAAATTTTAAAAGAGGAGTTCAAAGACTTACATACATCTGCTGGAAAAAAGGAAGTGTTAATCTACTTAGTAGAATCAACTCCTATCGATTTTTTACTTCGTCCTGTGATTCGTGAAGTACAGGAAGTAGCGAGTCCCCAAGTCGCACTCGATGAATTACTAGCTGGTCCAAAGCCTGCAGAAGGGTTGATATCTCCTATTCCTCCTGGAACGCGTGTCCTCGGACTCCAAGTAAAAGACGGACTGGCAACGGTGGATTTTTCTGAAGAAATACACAATAATTTTAATGGTGGCGCTGCTATGGAATCTCTCCTACTTGATTCGATCGTTTATACACTTACGGAATTTGATACCATTGATCAGGTTCAAATCTTGGTTGAAGGTAAAGTGATCGAAAGTATCGGTGGACATGTTCTAAGCAATCGCCCATTAAGAAGAGATTAATAAGATTCTTCCAAACAAAAGGCACCTCAATTGTTAGACAGAAAATCTAACGCTTGAGGTGCTATTTTAGTTTCCTTAACTTAAGTACTGAAAAATCTCAGTGTAATCTACTCCTTCGTGGAAGGCAGCATTCAATCCCCCTGCTATTACTTGAGTAACGTCTTCTATCAATTGATCGATGTCTTTAGGCGTAACGATCATTGTTCCGAAGAACGGTTCGAGAACCTGATTAATCATTTGCTGTTTTTGAATACTATTAAACTGCGGTTGTTGAGTACCTTGAGCCCCACCCATGATCATACTTGGATCTGGATTGATTGAAGTCCGTTGCGGAACATCTTGATTCCGAGGATTATCGTGAGGATTGGACCCACTAAGTAAATCTAAAGCATCAGAAACAATGGTTGAAGCATGAACTACCGTCGGTACTCCGATCGCAATGACAGGGATACCTAGAGTTTCCTCATTGATCGGTATTCGCTTATTACCCACTCCCGCTCCTGGATTGATCCCCGTATCCGAAATCTGGATCGTACTACACAAACGATCAACGCTTCTGGAAGCTAATGCATCGATACAAATCACTGCTTTTGCTCCAATTCGCTCCACTACTCCCGTTACAATTTCACCTGTCTCGATCCCAGTTAACCCTAGTACACCAGGGGCAATTGCTGCTACAGGTCGTAGCCCCTTTCTTAACTCAGGAGGCGATAACTCAAGTAAATGACGAGTCACCATTAAATTTCCTACTACTTGTGGGCCTAAGGCATCTGGAGTGGCATTCCAATTACCAAGGCCAACGATTAAAACTGGATCATCTTCATTTAATCCAGATTGATCGAGAAACCACTCTATTTCCTTTGCTAATAACGCTCCGATATCTTCGTGTATTTCCCGATTATGTTCACGAAGCACCTTTGCTTCAATGGTCGAATAATTTCCAGGTCGCTTTCCGATCATCTTTGCTCCTAATTCATTTTCTACAGTGACACGACTGATTAGAGCATGCTCGGTTTCCTCATTTTTCACTATCACACCTGGCAACTCTGGTGGACCTTCTTTTCTTACTATTACCTCATGAGCTTCTATCGCTAAATCTGTCCTTACACCATAACGGTTCTCAAAATCTTGTTCGATTTGTCGATAACGGTCTTGGTGTACATTTTGTTCTTCTCTCATACTTAATCTCTCCTCCTGTAGTTCGGTAGCGAGTCTTACTCATATGCTTTCCTACTAAGGTGAGGTTCATGTATTTAAACGGAGATTGCATGAGAAAAGAAGCGACTAAGTATCGTATTAGATAATTTTTTAGTTCTATCACATAAGGTATTATAACAACGCACAGTTCTTGTTCGCAGCGGCTATGAAAAAATCCTAAAGCTCAATAAAAAATCCCATAAACAATCAAAGGCATCGTCTTCATCCCAAATGCTTGGATAAACGTCAACCACATCACCTGGGGAGAATTGACTAGAGAGATCTTCCTGAGTAATATTACGAAGTTCTTCCGCTAATGCAATTACTTCCTCTGGTTTAAGGTACCTTGCGGGTCCATAATCAAGATCCTCTCCAATTTCTGTTCCGCCCTTGATTACGTTCGATAGTAAATCATCTGTTGGCATTTAACTTGAGCTTTCTAATTAATTGCCAGTAACTAATTAAAGCTCGAATTCAGTTGATAATAATGATGCTATTTTGTAATTTATTGGTGCAACGCACTTAAATTAGAAAATTAGATCGATGCTCTCCATTGCTCTCAACATAAGTGATGCATTGAGAAGCCAAAACCTTCAGCGGAAAACCTATCATACCTACCAAAAATAACTGTGTTGGTCCCTTCTCATAAGCTCCTGTTAATAATGATGACCTGAAATAATGGTCATAGAATATTACCGAAAATTTTCCCATTCCCGCCCAAAACTTTGCATCACCTTTTGCTAGCATTTGTCAAAACTAAGTTTTTTAACTCGGCATCCCAACTACAAGCACACCATAAGGAGATAATATGACCCCGATGCCACCACCAAACCCACTTGCTTTCCTACTAAAGAGCAGTCCAAATATTTGAAAAAAGATTCAATGAGAGAAAAAGCAACAAAGTATCGCTTAAGAAACTATTTGAGACCGAAAAAGGGCGAGCAGTTTTTTTTCAATAGACCAGGGTATTCCCATTCTTCGATTTTTATAAATTCTATATGGCTCAAGTTCGCTTCTGTAATGGCATTATAAACCTTTTCGTTTACGACAATCATTCTCGAATCGCTGATAATGCACATGTCCGAACCGTCCCATTCACTTTCATCTGGATATAGTCCGTATGTAGTATAACGTTCTGGCAAACCTTCCTTAAATAGAGGCAATATTCTTATCTTAGCTTTGTCTAACTGTATTTTTCCAATGCGGCCTGTTATCGACAATCCTTTATAGTTGGTAACTAGTTGTTTCTTTCTATCGTACACCTCAATTTGATCATAAGTTTTCCAGCCAGTGATATTATTTTCTTGTAGTACAGAAATAAATTGGTGGCTGACACAAATTATATCGAGAGAAGAAGTGCTAACAATATCACCATACTTTCTTCCTTTCATTGGTCTAATTATGATGGTAGACTCTGGTTCTCTTTGTCCTAAAAGAATCTCCTTGTACCCCTGCTCTGTGGTGTCAAAAATATCTCCGTGGATATATTTTTTATCGTCGATATCTACTTCTAGGGAATACCATTGATTTAAAGTAGCAAATTTAATCACCTTTATCCAATTCCTTTTCACCTTGATTAGATAATATCTTGCAACGGCGATTGCAACAATAAAAAGAATGACCGTGAGCACCAACTTGAAAAACTTATTTTTATTTATTATCATCTCTTCTTTTCTGAGATCTTTGATCCTAACTCAAGTACGACAATTAAACCTGCTAAATCAATACTGCCGCTTTATAAATACATGAACACCAAGCTCATATTGCTCTTCTTAAAAACTGCTCCTCATTGATCGGGTTGATTCCATGATAAACATAAACATTTATTGCTCTATTATCGGTTTTTTAACGCGTATTCCTTCATGATTGTAAAGACACTCACGAACTGGTTTATTACCATTTAGTACTGAAGTGCGGAGATATTGATTACTAACTATCTAAAAATATTTTCGGCTAGCACGGTTGTATCTAGAGATCGCATGACTAATACGCTGCAGCCATCAGCGAAACCTCACTGTTTAGGCTAATAACCAAATATTTAGAGTGACATTTCTCGTTGATGTGTACCCTACTAAAAGAACCATGACTCTGATTATTCCATTTTTAAATTTTAGAAATTTGCACTTCTTCATTTACCCGATTCCAACCTAAACCCTGGAATAATGTGATTGATGGTAAAAACCAGACAGCGAAGTGAAGGATCCATCTAACTCGATGCACATAACATTGTCAATGATGATTTATCTACTTGTACTGATGGGAATATAATGTTATAATTACTAACGGTAATTGTGTTTGAGGAGGTGAATTAAGTGGCAAATATTAAATCTGCTGAGAAAAGAGTTAGAACCAGTGAACGGAATAGAAGACGTAATGTAGCGCAAAAATCAGCTTTAAAAACTGCTGTTAAGCGCTTTAAAGATGCTATCGAAACTGGAAGCGAAAACACCTCTGCTCTTTACGTAAACGCTATTAAGAATATTGACAAAGCTGCGGCTAAAGGGCTTATTCACAAGAACGCTGCTGCTCGTTATAAGTCACGCCTCACTAAGAAACTAGCGAGCGTCAATTCTTAATTAAACATACCACAATAAATAGCCTTTTCTATCAGTATTGGTAGGCAAGGCTCTTTTTGTGACAAAAAAGGGCCAGCATTGGCCCTTTTTAAGATTCGCAAATTCTAACAATCAACTTCTCCAAAACAACCTCTCCATCACTTCCAAGTTTAAGCTCTCGATCTGCCTCGATCACATCATAAAAACGTTCAAACAATTTCTCTAGATCAAAATCCTTAGCATAACGCACTATTTTCCCTAGCGAGTAATGTTTCGATTCACCCATTAATTTTGCGGTTTGTTCAACTGTCATCCCATTCATGGTTTTCGCTGCTACAAGCAAACGCAATTCTCGATCGATCAATGGCAGTATTCGCAACGGGGATTCACCGACATCGATTAAACGTTTTAGATGCGCTAAAGCTTTTTGAGCATCTTTCACCGCCAAGGCATCAGTTAATAGGAATATCTCACCGTCTTCCACTAGACCTGGTACTGGCGATGCGATTGCTTCTACATCATCAACCGTGATCGTTTTGCTGTCACCGACATAATTGATAAGTTTATCTAATTCCGAGGTTATAAAACCGAGATTAGTACCTACCTTCTTGATTAGCAGTTCAACCGCTTCTCGCTTAATCTTCACATCATGATGCAAACACCAATCGGTAATCCAACGAATTAGACCTTCACCTTTAATCTCCTGACAAGGAATTTCTACCGATAATCTCAACAAAACCTTAGTACTATTCAGTCTCCGATCGATATTATCGAAAAATAGAGCTACACAAGTTGCATCCGTAACTCGATTAAGAGAATCGGCTATCAGTTCAAGCGATGGATTAGGTAGAAGGTGAGTATTTCTCACAATAATTACCCGTTTCATCCCACCCCAAGCTACCCTTCCGAAATCACTTAACACATTGCTGATTTCAAACTGTTCATCCCCACAATCCCAAACGCTCCAATTCCAATCAGCATTCGGTTGTTGGTACACTAAATCGCGTAATTCCTGAAAAACTTGCAATTGGAGTTGCTTTTCCGAACCATGAATTAGTAGTACACGCGGTAGCTCATTCTTAACATAACGCTCTAGCAACCTCATTCCATACCCTCCCACCTTAAGCAACTATTCTTTGTTCATTGCAAAAAACCTGCCAAACAGACCGCCCCAAATCCTAAAGGTCACAGCCCCATTCAAATCTGTTCGCCATACTTTAGTTCCGAGATCATTTAAACCGTCCAAAACCAACTTACTAGGTTGACCGAAGGAATTAGTCCCAACAGGAATCACTGCGTATGTCGGTTTAATTTGCTCAAAGAAGGGCGGATACCAAGCAGATGTCGAGCCGTGATGGGGAACTTTTAACCAATCCACTCCCTCCAGGTTAGCGTTCGTTAACAGAGCCATTTGCCCAACTTTATCGAGATCCCCAGTAAATAAGAATTTCCAACCACGATATTTTAACAAAACAACTAACGAGTTATTGTTCAAATCCGAACTGGTTCCAGTTAAGAGTTCAGAAGGATGAAGTATTTCCACCACAACTCCTCCGCGTAATTCAAGCGCGTCCCCAGCTCGGACCGTTTTATACTCTATTCCTCGCTCATACATCAACTCTAGATAACGATAATAAGAGCTTGTGGTGTGGAGTTGTCCATTATCAATAACCATACCAACTGGGACGTTTTCTAACACTGCTAGCAAACCAAATAAATGATCTTCATGCGGATGGGAGAGTATCACTAAGTCAATTTGATCGATATCATTATATTTAAGAAACGGGAGTAAGGTTTGCTCACCGACATTTCTCCCTCGTAGTTGCCAATAAACTGAATCGCCACCACCATCGATCAAGATGTTTTGATTCCATGGAGTACTGATTAAAATCGAGTCTCCTTGACCAACGTCTATTACTGTAACTTCAAAAGGACGCTGAAGTTCTGATGGTAGCGAAAGAAGATTTAAACAAACGAGCACCCATATTAAACCACGTTTTAATGAATTCCTTAAAGGAAAGATTCTCTTCTTTCTCAATAGCCATCCCAAATAAATGAAAGCAAAATACCAAATAAAAATAATAGCCCATCCAGGTCTTTTTAACGGTAATACGATAGTAAATGGTTCAAACCATAGTTCTATCTTATTAATTAAACGCATTAGGACCTCTAAGACTTTAACTAAGACATCACCAACATACGGAATACTCCCCAAAAAGCCGAGTAAAATACCCCCGATTAGAATAATGATAACAAGGGGAAAAAAGACCAATGTGGTTATTGGGCTAAATAAGGCGATCTCCTGAAAGTGAATAGCTAGTAAAGGGTACAAACTGAATTGAGCAATAACCGAAACTAATAGTGCCCTAAGAACTTTAAGCAATTGTCGACGAATCGCACTTTCTGAATCCGAACTTATACCGATTCTAAATAACCAAGGAGACCAAAGTAATATCCCCCCTGAAGCAGCAAACGATAGCTGGAAACTAACTTGGTTAAGTAACGTTGGTGAAAACAGCAACATAAGCGTTCCTGCAAAGCTCCATACGTGTAAAGAATCAATTTGTCTTTCACGACTTTTCCAGATCATTGCTAGGACACACATAATATAGGCGCGCCAAGAAGACGGACTACCGCCAGTAAGTAGCACATAGGCCAATAAAACCATGCTTAAGAAAACTACTTTAAAATTATCACCAAAAGACAATCTATTAATTAGTACCCAAAGAACCCCTGATAATAGTCCAATATGCATGCCTGAGATTGCTAACAAATGCGCAGTTCCTAAGTGGCTCCATTTTTCTCGTTGGGCAGTAGAAATCGATCGTTTTTCCCCCAAGACCAATGCCTTAAGTAGGGCTGAATCATTAACCTTGTCTAGGTTTCTGGCAACGAATTCTCTCATCATTTGTAAAACCGAAAAGCGAGCCATCCCCAAAACCGTAAAGTCATCAGGTACACTCACACCCGAAACACCCTTGCTATACAAATAGCTACGATAACAAAACTCTCCTGGATTTCTCGCAAAGGAAGGTTGTGAGACAGATCCCGCAAAGGAGACTATCTCTCCAACCTTAACTCCTTCTTCCAATGGTAAATGTAAAGCTAACTTGGTTTTCGGTTTTTGGAGCGCAACGATCACTCTATTGTAATACGTTAACTCATTGATCTCTTCAACTCTTCCCGAAAACGAGTAATGCTCACCATCCCAATTAAACATTGGCTGTTGCGAGTTACTTAAGATCAACCCGGTTAGAATTACTACTAAGAAAAATACCCATTTCCGTATCCCAAGCTGGTACCACTCGAAAATCAGCCAACAAAACCAACAACCCAGAAATAAAACTAAGGCCTGTATCGGATTGATACTTGGCAAAGATGAACCCAGCCAGATACCAAAAGAGAGCAAGAAGAATACTGGCAAAAATGGTCTGGCTCTATTGTTCACTCTCAGTCACCGGATCCTCAGAGATGAATAGACAGATCAAAGGGCGAATGATTTCTAGTCTTTTTTCTCCGATTCCACGTACTCTCAATAGATCTTCAAAAGTCCTAAACAGGGCTTCATTTCGGGCGTTGATGATGTTTTGAGCGTACACAGGTCCAATCCCAGGTAGCTTCTGAAGTTCATCAAGGCTTGCTGTGTTGATATGAATAAGTGAACAGTCTTCTGACTGGACATGACTCTTACTCAAATCAACCGTTTCTAGCGTTTCCTCAATAGTTTGAGCGTGAACTTGACTGTGACTAATCCACTGGATAGCCTCGGTCTTTTGAATCATGTACTTACTAAACTGTCCGATAACCACTCCGACTAACAAGAACCCCACGATCACACGTTGCCTTACTGTCATTTGCCATCCTTTCTATCTCCCTTGGACGAAACAGTAAGCCTAGATATATTTCGTTGTAAAACAAAAATATCCTTTTATTCTGATTTTTCTGTTAGTTGTTCTTAAAAAATAGGCTGCCGAAGTTTTCTTCGACAGCCCTAATTATCCTAGAATCTAAAACCCATCAAAGCCATGGCAAGTAATCCAGCAGAAATCAGGAGGATAGGAACACCTTGCAATGCCTTTGGAACTGGTGCCATTTCAAGTCGTTCCCTAATTCCCGCCAGAACTACTAAAGCCAATCCTAGACCTAAACCAGCACTAAATCCGTACGAAACTAATGCTGAACCCGCAACTCCATCATTTAGCGATAAGAGTAATGCTCCAACAATAGCTGTATTCAACAATCCTGAGGTTAGAGAATAATCAAATCCCTCTACCCATTTACTTCCTCCCAAGATCTTTTGCCAGAGGAAGGAAGAACATAGGGCGATCAGAAGCAACACTGGTAATTCAAGTCCAAATGAGGCAGGTATCCACTGGTTAACACCCCAGAGCACTACCGTTGCAGTCACCATTGATAGCAATATTCCCAAACCAGCCTTAACCGCAGTCAAGGAGTCCCTAGTATAGCGTGTTAGGGCGAAAAGTCCTAGGGCTTGAAACAATAATAGGTTATTACTTACTACACCGTTAGCTAGGAAATCCAATCCATTAGCCATTTATTTCGCCCCCTTTTTTTGTAATTGCATTGATTAACGCCATCAATAGACCGAGGATAACAAATCCTCCTGGAACCGTTGAAGCCAATGAAAAGATCTGCATATCTAACTCTAAAATAGTTTTTCCGAAGATCTCTCCAGCTCCAAGGAATTCTCTTATGACCCCAACAAGGGTTAGAATTATCGTGAACCCAATGCCCGTGCCAAGCCCTTTTGCTACCGATTCGATCGGATTGTTCACTAAACTTGCCTTTAACAATCCAAATCCATAAACTACCATTAATGGGAAATACATTCCCAAACCCACAACGATTTCAGGATAAGCAACTACTAAAATCCGATGGGCTAGTGTTGTAAAGATAGCCAAGAGAGCTAGGTAGAGAAAGGATTGTGCTTCATTTGGGACTACCTTTGTGAGAATCAGGCCAACAATAAGTGCCGCTAATACAACAGCAGTTGTAGTGATTCCTACGAACAATCCGTTAACTGCGAGATGCGTAACTCCAATAGCTGGTACCAACCCAATCATCAGGAAAAGAACGGGATTTTCCGAGAAAATACCTTGCAAAAACCTTTTCACTACACCCACTATTATTCAGCCTCCTTTCGGCTAAGAGCATCCTCAACTGCGTTAAATAATGCAGTTGAGGTTACAGTCGCTTGCGAAATTGCATCTACATAACCCTGTTCTTCGATCATTACTGGTACCAAGCGCTTGATGGCTGGATCAGCGACAAATGGAGTATCGGTATGGTCTACAGTGATATCTACTACCTTACCGCCTTCAACCTTTACTTTAACTGTCATTTGACCGCCAAAGCTATCAGCAACTCCTTCATACTCGCCATCGCCTACTTGAACATCAAAGGGCTTGACGCCACTATCTTTTGCTGTTAGTGCATCTTCAACTGCTTTAAATAAAGCTGTAGAGGTTACAGTCGCTTGCGAAATTGCGTCTACATAACCTTGTTCTTCGATTAAAGCCGGAACAAGACGTTTGATTGCTGGATCAGCGACAAATGGAGTATCGGTATGGTCTACAGTGATATCTACTACCTTACC
>JAAYFS010000016.1 GCA_012728115.1 Bacillota bacterium
GATGAGTTCTACACAGATTGGATCCGATGAATTAACTAAATAGGAACCTAAAGTCATCGGATCTGGTATCGAGATATTATTGACAAAAGCACTAATACTTGGATGGGGCCAAAGTCGGGCCGCGTTACTGGTTATCCGAATTCCAATTGGAGCGCCAGTTAAGTTCTTTACAAAATGGACGCGGTCAATCAACCCGACAAGTAGACCGATAGTAAAATAGGAGAATGGTTCTTGAGGAAGTAATTCGCTAAAACTATACAGTAAATTTATTTTCTGTCTGTTAATGTCTAGTGTCAAAATACTCACCACCTTCCTTATATCTAATTATATCATAGTCTATTGGTAAAGAATATCTACAACTGAGAAGGGAACTAGATTCCACTGTTGAAACAGTATATAATAATAAGTAGGTAAGTTGTAAATTACAAAAATTTAATAGATGGGGAGATTTGTGTGGCTAGAAATAGGATTTTAGTGGTCGATGACGATATACGAATTGTTGAGCTATTGAAGGCCTATCTTGAAGCCGATGATTTTGAGGTTTGTACAGCCCTTAATGGCAAGGAAGCTTTAGAACAATTTAACTTAGTTAAGCCTGATCTGGTGTTGTTGGACATAATGATGCCAGAACAGGATGGACTCAGTGTGTGCCGAGAAATTCGTCGTCATGATACAACGCCGATCATATTCTTAAGTGCGAAGGGCGATGAAATCGACAAGGTTGTAGGCTTAGAAGTAGGAGCTGATGATTATATTACCAAACCTTTTAGTCATCGCGAGTTAATCGCTAGAGTAAAGGCAAATATTAGAAGGGATCAGTTGGTGGAAAGAAAGATTCAACAAAGTCCTCTTACATTTGGTGATCTTTCAATCGACCCGATTCAACGAGTAGTAACTGCTCGTGGTAGCGTGGTTGATTTGGCTCCAAAGGAATTTGATTTGTTACTGTTTTTGGCTAATCATCCAAATCAAGTGTTTAAGCGTGAACAAATCTACGAAAAAGTTTGGGGCTATGATTACTATGGTGGATTGAGAACGGTCGATGTTCACATTACTCGTCTAAGAAACAAGGTCGAGGTAAATCCAAGTAATCCCAAGTATCTAGTTACAGTGTGGGGGGTAGGATACAAATTTGCAGCTCCCGATAATTAATAAGAGCTTGTTTCGAAAGTTAATTTTTAGCTATCTTTTGTTAGTGCTTCTCACAACGGGTATTCTTGGATTTTTGGTTAGCCATATTATGCAAAACTTCTTCTATAACCAAACGGTCGCTGAGTTAGTGGACAAAGGAGAAAGTCTGATAAATCTAATAAATGAAGGACAACCTTACCATGCGATTTTAAGATCACTAGGTGAACCGATCGACACTAGTGTGATCATTATTGATCCAATGAGCGGTGCAATTTTAGGAAAAACTACCCATGCTGTGCCGATAGATAACAAGCTTGGTAGGATTATCGAACAACCCGATTTCCTAGAGGCTATTCGGGCTGGTGAAGTTGTAATCCGAGAAGAGTATAGTGAAGCATTCGGTGAAGTAGTACTGACAGTGGCGGTCCCTAATGTTTATAATGGGAGGGTGAAGGAGGCTTGTGTTTTATATGCTCCTTTAGCAGGGTTATCACCTTTAATGCAGAAGCTTCTTTCTTCAATTCATCTTTCCGCTTTGGGGGTTGCGGTAATTGCTTTACTAGGAGCTTATTGGTTATCGAAGACACTTCTTGCTCCGATCCAAGAGATGACTAAAACGGCTCACCGTTTAAGCAGTGGGGATTTTTCCAAACGGATCAATTTGCATGGCGAAGATGAAGTGGGGCAGCTTGCTAAGGCATTTAACCGGATGATCGATGGATTGCAAGATGCGATTCGCAAGCTTTCCTTAGAGAAAAATAGGATCCAACACGTGATCTCTAATATGGCTGAAGGAGTAATAGTTGTTAGCACCGATAACCACATTGTGTTGGCTAATAGCCGAGCGCTTCAACTTTACAACGTTAACGAAAATGATATCAGTGATTTACCGATCGCGGATTGGCCCGAATCGGTAGATTTGGCTGTAGCCATTGAAATTGCGATCAGTGAGGGCGAAACCTGTACTGTAAAGTCAGAAATTGATAGCACTAATAAATCAGTTATTATTCATGCATCACCCCTCCGATCTGAAATTGACGAGCAGTGGGGGGCTGTAGTAGTTATCCAAGACATCACTGAATTGGAAAACATCGAAAGATTGAGACAACAGTTTGTAGCAAATGTCTCACATGAACTACGTACCCCTTTATATATCATTCGCGGGTTTGCTGAGGCAGTGATAGATGATATTGTAACCGAACCAGCAAAACAAAAAGAGTATTTAGGTAACATAATTGAAGAAACAGATCGCCTTAACCGTTTAGTAACCGATCTATTGGATTTAGCTCAAATTCAATCGGGAAATCTGAGATTAAAATTGAAACAGCTTGATGTAGAAGAGATAGTAAATCGAGCTATTTTCCAACTCCAAGGACAAGCCCAAGAAAAAAAGGTTTCGCTAACTAGTAAAATCCAAGGAGAACTCCCTCAAGTTGTCGCGGATGCTGATCGTGTAATCCAAATTCTTGTCAACCTTGTAGCTAATGGGCTAGAATACACTCCGCAAGGTGGAAGTGTTGTAGTTTCGGCTGAGGTAACGAAAGATCAGAATTATGTTAAGATCAAAGTTAGC
This sequence comes from Bacillota bacterium, assembly GCA_012728115.1. Classification (GTDB taxonomy): domain Bacteria; phylum Bacillota; class Limnochordia; order Darwinibacteriales; family JAAYFS01; genus JAAYFS01. The sequence goes on from JAAYFS010000016.1 coordinate 2,705, forward strand.
GATACTGGAGTCGGTATACCAAAAGAACATCTAGAGCTTATCTGGGAACGATTCCATAAGGTGCAAAGTGCTCGAACCCCGACCAAAGTTGGATCTGGGCTTGGTCTTTCAATAGTAAAGAGTTTGGTGGAGGCTCATAACGGTGAAGTCGAAGTAGAGAGTGTTGAAGGTAAAGGTTCTACCTTTGCGTTTACCCTACCAACGAATCGGATTGATATCCAAAGGAGGAGCTGAAATGGCCGCTATTGAGTGGAGAAGCGATTTAGAAACTGGAATCGCTAAGATCGATAATCAACATAAAGAAATCTTTAGGCGGATCAATGATTTCCTTGCTGCGTGCGAGCAAGGAAAGGGAAAAGACGAGTTGGAAAAAACTCTTGCATTCTTGACAGATTATGTACAGATCCACTTTAAAGACGAAGAAGATTTACAGATCCAATCAAAGTATCCCGACTATGAAGCTCATCGCAAACAACATCAAGATTTTAGAAAAAACATTATTGAAGTTCAGAATAAGCTTAAAGCTGAGGGAGCAAGTTTAGCGACAGTATTATTAGTTAACCGAATTGTGGTTAACTGGTTGGTAGCGCATATTGGGCGTGTCGATAAGGCTTTCGCCGAGTATCTTAAGAAACAAGCCTAGTGTTATCTAGCGAATAGATTTGTTAAATGATTGATCTTAACTGCTAGATCCTCAGTTAGTTGTGAAGCTTTAACGCGCCATTGCCAATTGTTTGCTACAGTGCCTGGCATGTTCATGCGGGCATCACTATCAAGGAAAATGAAGTCTTGCATTGGAATGATCGCCATTCTTGCTGGTGATGCGTACGCTGTTCTGATCAAGTGCCAGACAACCAATTGATCTTCGACTTTCTCATGGAGTCCTAAGTATTCTCGAATAAACTTTTGAGCCTCTTTTTTGTTCTTTCTATACCAACCCAAGGTAGTATCATTGTCATGAGTACCAGTGTACACCACACAGTCATAACTATGATTGTGTGGTGTATGTATATTGCTCCTTATGTTTTCAAAGCCAAAATGAAGTACTCTTAAACCAGGAAATTTGAATTTATCTCGGAGTTCTTCCACTTCTGGAGTTATCAATCCTAGATCTTCAGCAATGATAGGCAATTCTTTTAGGGACTCCTTAATCGAATAAAAGAAATCTTCAGCGGGTCCTTTACGCCAAACTCCGTTCTCGGCGGTTTTATTACCGTATGGTACTGCCCAATAGCCTTCAAAGCCGCGAAAATGATCCAACCTTATGATGTCTACTAGGGAGAGTAGTTTTTTGAATCGGAGTTTCCACCAGGAATAGTTTTGCTTACGATGTTCCTCCCAGTTATAAAGCGGGTTTCCCCAGAGTTGTCCCTTTTTACTAAAATAATCTGGTGGAACACCAGCTACCTCTCGGGGTAGGAGTTGTTCGTCCAAATCAAACAATTCTGGATGACTCCAAACATCAGCACTATCGAGGGAAACAAATATCGGTAGATCCCCAATAATCTTGATTCTTTTCTTCCGTGCATATTTCCTTAAATTATTCCATTGTTCAAAGAAAAGAAACTGTAGAAAGATTTGATACTGAATTTCATCAAACAAGGACTCTCGAATGCTTTCTAAGGCATCAGGTTCACGATATTTTAATTCTGTAGGCCACTTTGTCCAAATAATGTTATACTGACTCTTAATCGCCATAAACATCGCAAAATCTGGTAGCCATTCGATATTTTGATGGTAGAAGCTTGATAAATCACCTTTGAATCTTTGAAAAGCCAGTCTAAACAGGTGTTCTTTTATCTCTTTTGCTTCATCATAATCTGTTTTTTCGGGAGGAAACGAGCGGGTAATTCTTATTTCATCTTCACATAGAAGACCTTTAGTAACCAATTGTTTGGGACTAATGAATAACACATTACCTGCGATTGCCGAGTAGGATTGATACGGAGAATTTGCAAATCCAGTTGGTCCGATCGGTAGTATTTGCCAAAGGCTTTGCCCACTCATCGATAAAAAATTAATAAACTGATAAGCGCCTGAACCAAGATCACCAATTCCGTAATCACCAGGTAGAGAAGTAATATGTAATAAAATTCCACTCTGTCGTTCCATGCTTTTCCCCCTCGAATAAATCCTTTCCGTTTTTAGGGAAAAGGATTCAACCAACAGCTGGAAATTAATTGACAAACAGGGGCTTTTTGGATAAAATGCAAATGATTATTGATAATAAAGGGGAGGAATTACAATGCAATCTAAATTAAAAGGAACAAAAACGGAACAAAACTTATTAGCGGCATTTGCTGGTGAATCTCAAGCACGGAATAAATATACATATTTCGCATCAGTTGCGAAAAAAGAAGGTTATGAACAAATCGCTGCTATCTTTGCCGAAACTGCAGATCATGAGAAAGAACATGCTAAGAGATTCGCGAAGTTTCTTGGCATGATCGGAGACACAGCAGCTAACCTTAGGGATGCTGCCGAAGGTGAAAACTATGAATGGTCAACGATGTACAAAGAATTCGAAAAAACTGCAAGAGAAGAAGGTTTTGATGAGATAGCTGATGTATTTAGAGAAGTCGCTGAAGTAGAAGAAGAACATGAAAAGCGCTATCTAAAACTACTAGAACGTGTGAAAGATGGCACAGTATTCGTGCGCGAAAAGTCGATTAGATGGCAGTGTCGCAATTGCGGATATGTACACGAAGGTACAGAACCGCCAGAAAGTTGTCCTGCGTGTGCTCATCCGAAATCGTTCTATCAAGAATACCCAGAGAACTTCTAAAATTACGAAATCGTTTTGGGATAAAAGGCGGAAAACATTAGCATATGCTAATGTTTTCCTACATTGTAAAGCTTTTCTACCAAAAGAGAGGATGGCGAGAATTGAGACTCTTTAACGCTAGATTTCTTGATGATGATAGTAATTTCATCGGCTTTTTGTATGCGGACGGTACCGCTATTAATTTAACCAAAGCTGCGGCCATTTATGATGTAACTGTAAATGCCGAGGCTTTTGCTTTGACGGTTAATTCCTGGACTACGATCGACGAATTATTACGGTATTTTGAAAATATAAGGGAAGTTGTGGGTACCATATTAGACTTCGTTGAAGTACATAATTTACTCTCAGAATTAAGGATTCAAAGATCATATCAGGTCGTTTCGCCAGTTTTAACTCCTAGTAAAATCATTTGTATCGGGAAAAATTACGTTGAACATGCTAAAGAAACTGGTTCCGAACCTCCTTCAGAGCCTGTTCTATTTAGTAAATTGCCAGAATGTATTACAGGTCATGAAACAAAAATTACATGGTCAAAACACCTTGGAAGACTGGATCCAGAAGTTGAACTTGCTGTAGTAATTGGACGATATACTAAGAATGTTCGGGCTGCAGATGCCTTTCTGTACGTTGCTGGCTATACGATTTTAAATGATTTAACGGGCCGTGATCTTCAAAGCAAGTTTAAGCAAAAGGGATGGCCCTGGTTCCGGGCCAAAAACTATGAAAATTTTGCTCCGATGGGGCCTTTTCTTTTGTTACATGACCCAAACAAGGATCCTAATTCGTTCCGCCTCACTTTAAAAGTAAATGGTGAAGTTCGACAGTCTGAATTGTGTTCGGAAATGATTTTTAAGATTCCAGAGCTAATTGAAACAATATCTGCTCATGTTCCTTTGCAACCAGGAGATGTAATCGCTACTGGCACCCCAAGCGGAATTGGACCTTTAGCCGATGGTGATATTGTTGAATGTGAAATACCTGAAATAGGGGTATTAAGAAACTTTATTGAAATCAAGTAGCTAGTTGTTCCGCTAAAGATTTCCAGCCTAAACGCCGAATAATATAGTGAGTAAATTTTTTGAGGAGTGGAGTTTATGTTAAGAATAGGCGGAATAGCTTCTGGATTAGATACTGAGCAAATTGTTTCAGATTTAATGCGGGCCGAAAGAATACCTTTAGATAGAGTATATCAGCAAAAGGTTCTTGCTGAGTGGAAACGTTCTTCATATCGTGACGTTAATACGAAACTACTAAGATTAAGAAATGCCGCTTTTGATCTTAGACTTCAGTCAAGCTTTCTGCCACGCACAGTAGCTTCCTCAGATGCTTCTAAAATTACAGCGACTGCTACAGGTGGAAGTGTTTCTGGTAATTATCGGATTCAAGTAGGGAAGCTAGCTGATATCGGTATGCATAAAACTTCGACGGGGGTAGGTAAAGATTTTTCGACATACGTGTCGGAATTAGAAGAACCTGCTACCATTTATCTTCGTGCCAAGGATGGGACAGTTAAAGGAATCGAAATCACCGCCAGCGATGATATAAATAGTTTTGTAAAGAAAATCAATGATAACAGTAAAGAGTTAGGATTTAATGCTTATTATGATTCGTATGCAGATCAACTAGTTTTATCGACCAATTCAACTGGGGTGTCCAGCACAATTGAAGTCGTTAATCAAGGGGCAACGGACTTCTTTGATGTGGTTCTCGGTCTTAATACAGGATCGGTTTCAGTTATTAATCAAGAAGGAGCGATTGAGATCTCGCTCCATGAAGATCAATTAACTGAAGGATTGAAGGTAACGATCGGAAATAAAACTTATGCTATATGGGATAGCACTTCGTTTTTGTATCCATCGGAGGAAGCAGCTTCACTCGGAATGCAAGCAGATGTTGTTTATGATTTAAATAATGGTGTCGAAGGCTTTTTAAACATCATTATTGATGAACTACCTGAAGGAATCAATGGAGTAATTCAAGATGGGAAACTTGTACTTACTTCTCAAGAGCCAGAAACCAATCTTCCAGAAGTCTATGTCTCGAATGTAATTGTGCGCGGCTCGAATGCTGAATTGACCATAAACGGAGTAAGTACCCAACGGGAGAGTAATACCTTTGATTTAAGCGGAACTAATGTTACTCTTCGTAATACGACTGATTCGCCAGTAACGATCTCTGTTGAACACGATGTCGACAAGGTATATGAAAACATCAAAAGCTTCGTGGATTTATATAACGAAATTATAGACGAACTTAATGTACTAATAAGAGAACCACGATTTCGTGACTATGCACCGCTAACCGATGAACAGAAAAAAGAAATGAGCGACAAAGAGATCGAATTATGGGAAGAGAGAGCGAAAAGTGGTCTTTTACGTGGTGATACCGTAATCAGTGGAATTCTTTCGGACGTTAGATTAAGTCTAACTTCGGCGGTTGGCGATGTCGAAGGACCATATAAACTGTTAAGTCAAATCGGGATTACAACTGGTGCTTGGAGCGAGAATGGAAAACTACACATAAACGAAAGTAAGTTGAAAGAAGCGATAAGAACCAATCCCGATGGAGTAATGGAACTATTTACGAAAGCTACCGAAGAAGACTCTCAGGGTGGTATTGCAAGACGAGTCTACGCGAGTATCGATAAAGGATTTAACCGAATTGTGGAAATAGCAGGAAAAGATAGTGTTGTTTATGATCAGAGTACGATCGGTGAGCAAATTAGAAGCTACGAAAGTCGAATAGAGGCTATGGAAGAACGTTTAACAAGATTGGAAAATAGGTATTGGAATCAGTTCGTGGCTATGGAAAGAGCTATGGCCGAATTGAATCAACAGGCTGATTGGCTATATCAGCAGTTGATGGCATTCGGTGGCCAATAGAGGTGTCTGCCTATGTTAACCCGAAATATGATCGCTGATTTGGACCTCTGCCTCGACGAACAAATCTGCCTCTATCAGGAATTGTTGTCGCTTGCTAAACAGGGTGAGTCGTTGACTGACAATGAAGATTTATTGATAAATATCCAAGAATTGCTCGGTAAGCGTAGCGAAAAAATTGCTCAGATCCATCAAGTTCAGGAGCAATTAGTTTCACTTTGTCGAGATATAGCCAAGTCGATTGGGTATGAGAAAAATGAAATTAATATATATGAATTTGTTCCGCTGGTTTCTAAGAATGCTGACCAGAAAGTTCAGGAAATTGCCCGTTTGATAAAAGAAATTCAGACCAAGGATGAACAACTTTCCCTGTTTATTTCTGAAAAGGTAGAAGGGATAAAACAAAAGATCAAGAAGGTACAAGTAGGGATAAAGTCGAACAAGGCTTATGAACCTTCAACTATCCAAGGAGAAGGTGTGTTCATTGATCAAAAGATTAAATAGGGCGGAAGGGGAGACTGGCTATGACGATATCGACAACCGAAGAAAGGCAATTTGTTGTCTTTGACTTAGGAAATGAGTCTTTTGGGATCGATATTGCAGTTGTAAAGGAGATTATTCAAAAAACTGATTCAACAAAACTTCCAGAAATGGATGAGTTCATTGATGGAATAATTAACGTCCGCGGAGATGTTATTCCGATTATTTCGTTAGGCAGAAAGTTCAAACTTTACGATTCGGTTACTGAGGATCAAGAAACAAAAGTGATCATTGTGGAGTTGGAAGGCACCTTGGTTGGTTTAGCAGTTGACTCAGTTGAAGAAGTTTTACGAATTCCCGCAACGAGTATTCAGCGTCCGACAGCTATCGCTGGAATTAATCTTAGATATATCCAGGGTATTGCTCAACACGACGATAGATTGCTTATTTTGTTAGATGTCAACGAAGTTTTTTCTATCAATGAGAAAGAGGTCTTGATGGAAGCTACTAGCTCCTTCCCTGAATAGTAGTGTTGTTAAAAGGGTTTCAACTAGAAATGAAGAATAATAAATACGGTATTGCCTATTCAGGAAATGATTTTTTAAAGGAGGAAAAACATGGAGAAATATACAATCGGTGTGGATTTCGGTACTCTATCTGGAAGAGCCGTTTTGATTAGAGTTTCTGATGGAGCCGAAGTTGCAACCAGTGTCTATGAGTACAGTAACGCCGTGATGGACGAAACATTGCCTGACGGAACTCGTTTAGCACCTGATTTCGCCCTTCAAGACCCTCAAGACTATTTAGATGTCTTTACAATCACAATTCCAGCAGTTCTTAAAGAAAGCGGTATCAAGCCCGAGCAAGTTATTGGTGTTGGGGTTGATTTTACCGCGTGTACAATGTTACCAACTACAAAGGACGGAGTTCCTTTGTGTTTCCTAGATGAGTGGCGTAGCAATCCTCATAGTTGGGTGAAATTATGGAAACATCATGCAGCCCAAGATGAAGCTAATAAGATCAATGAGATTGCTGCAAAACGCGGAGAAGAATGGTTAGCTGAGTATGGTGGAAAATACTCTTCAGAATGGTTCTTCTCAAAAGTTTGGCAAATTCTTGATGAAGCACCTGAAATCTATGAAGCTGCAGATAGACTGATTGAAGCTACTGACTGGGTAACTTGGCAGCTAACTGGTGTAGAAACAAGGAATGCTTGTACAGCTGGGTACAAGGCAATCTGGAGTAAGGATAGAGGTTTCCCTTCAAAAGATTTCTTTAGAGAACTAGATCCTCGCCTGGAGAATGTTGTTGAGGAGAAAATGTCACATGATATCGTCCCTCCTGGCAGAGCTGGGGTTTTAACTGAGGAATGGGCGAAAAAGTTGGGCTTGCCAGCTGGCATAGCTGTTTCAGTTGGTCACGTCGATGCCCATGCGGCAGTTCCTGCAACAACCGTTGTTTCTCCACGAAAAATGGTTATGGTTATGGGAACTTCTATTTGCCATATGGTTTTGGGAGAAACCAAGCATACTGTTGAAGGTATGTGTGGTGTAGTTGAAGATGGAATTATTCCAGGATTATTTGGTTATGAGGCTGGACAGTCGGCGGTAGGAGATATATTTGGCTGGTTTGTAGATAATTGTGTTCCTGAAGAATATGAGAAAAAGGCTAGAGAAGCAGGAATGAATATTCATTCTTATCTCACCAAGCTTGCGGAGGAACTCAAACCAGGGGAAAGTGGACTCTTGGCGATCGATTGGTGGAATGGAAATAGATCCATCCTTGTAGATGCGGACTTAACTGGTGTAGTGTTAGGATATACTTTGACAACTAAGCCTGAAGAAGTTTATCGTGCTTTGTTAGAAGCAACCGCTTTTGGAACCAGAATGATCATTGAAGCATTCGAAAGTAATGGAGTGCCCATCGACGAGCTTTATGCTTGCGGTGGCTTGCCAGAAAAGAACAAGCTCTTAATGCAAATATATTCTAACGTAACTGGAAAGCCGATTAAAGTGGCTAAGTCTTCGATCGGACCAGCTTTAGGTGCTGCAATGTGGGCAGCAGTTGCTGCTGGTAAAGAAGCTGGCGGATATGATGATATCGTTGAAGCGGCTCAATACATGGCACATCTTAAAGACGAATCATATACTCCGCAACCAGAGGAACAAAAAGTATATAACAAACTTTTTGCTGAGTACAAACTTTTACACGATTACTTCGGCCGCGGAGCTAATGATGTAATGAAACGCTTAAAGGCTATCAAAGCTGAAGCACGTGCCTAAAAATGTAGAAAAGGAGCGCGAGATTTTTCTCGTGCTCTTTTTCTACATTTTTATGAAAATGCATTGCCGCATTCACTACAATACTTTGCGCTTTGTTCAGATGCGTTACTATATTTGATGCAATACTTTACTCCTTGTTAAATATCGCGGTTTTAGATTATGTCTGCTTATTCGAAGTTCCTTAGAAATTTTCGATCAATCCTCCAAACTATCTGGCATTTTTGTCATAACTACCGAACACTCCTATTCCGAAACTAGTTTTTATTAATATTGCTCCAAAACCAAAGACTAGTATTCCAAAAACGGCCCCCGCGATCGGGGTATCCAGATTACGATGTCCGAATTCTGGCAAAAACATATGGTTTGAACCGTTTGGTCTGCTAATCGCAAAGAAAAAATTTAAGAAAAGACCAAATCCAACAATAGTAAGAATTAGCCAATAACAAAAAGTGTGATGCCACTGGAAGTTCATTTTCTTGACATTTGAACAGCTTCATTCAATCGAATAAGCGCTATTTTTCACCTCATAACATCATGCGTATGATATATTTGTCTATTTTGTTAATAAAGTTTTAACTAAGAATGGAGGAATTCGCGTAAATATGTCTAATTATTAAACTGAAATCACATTATGTTGACCTGGAGTTCACATTTTACCCTGAAGCAAATGTAGCTGAAAATCCGTTTAAAACGTTATTTAAGGGGACTAAGGCTCGAAAAAAGAGTTTAATAACCTTTGATAATGGTCTACCAGAATCAAAAATATGAATAAAATGTGAACATTATGTTTAAGACGCCAAACAATTTGGCAAGAATTGTTGATGTAGATACTAATTTGTTTATTAGCGTCTTGAAGGGGGTGTTGGAGGGGTAAGCTGTGATACTAGTAGGGCAGATGGAATGGCTGCGCTTGTAAAAGAAGTTTAGGAAAAATGAACAAAGGAAGGTGTTAAAATGTTTTCTCAGAAACAACTGAAGGTCACTATTGCTTTTATGCTAGTATTAGTATTAGGCTTAGCAGTGTTGGCTGTTTCTGCTCAAGAAGCAGAGTACTTATGGGTGACTGTTAACCAAGACAACGACGCAGTAGATTATACTGGTGTAATGTGGACTACCATATCTGATAAACAATATTACCGTGGTAGTGAAACCACAACCATGTCAAGACATGGACATGCTGAGTTTACCTTTGAAGGTTCAGCTGTACGCTGGATAGCTAGTACAGGTGGAAAAGGTATTGCTGACGTTTATCTTGATGGTGAATTAGTTGCTGAAGGCATAGACCTTTATAGTGAAGAAGTACAATTCCAACAAGTGATTTTTGAAGCTCTCGACTTAGAACCAGGCGTTCACGTCTTAAAGATTGACGTAACTGGTAAGAAGAACCCTGCTTCGACAACTACTCAAGTTGGTATTGACGCATTCCAATACATTCCTTCATTAGCAAGCGTTATTACGCAAGCTGAGGAATTCTTAGCAGCTCAAGATATTATTCCTGAGCCAAGAGTACTTGAAATCGTTGCTGGCTTCGAAGCAGTTATTAACGATGCTAAAGCCGTACTAGCAGATGAAAGTGCTGGCTTAGAAGCTCAATATGCTGCAATCGTGGCTTTAAATCAAGCTAAAGATGGATTCTCCATTCTTTCAGCTGGTGGCGGACCAATCCTTGCTTGGGGATTCGACGGTGGCTTAAGTGGTGCTGAGGTAGTTGCTGGCGAGGCAACCTTCGTAGACGGTGTTGTAGATACTGCAGTTCACCTCGATGGAGCAACAGCTCTCGCACTTGGTAGCGGCCCTGCATTTCAACCTTCCGAGTTATCGGTTTCTTACTGGTTTATGAGAACTGGTGATATGCAGAATAAAGAAAGTATCGCTATCTGGTCGAAGGACGATATGGACTGGGCTGGAAACGGCTGGTATATCACCATGGACGACCGTGGTGGCTCCAACAGAGCAGTATCTGTAGTTGTAGATGGTGGCGATCCATTCTACGTATCTGCAGATCTCCATGAGTTCTATCCAGAAAACGAATGGGTAAACGTAGTTGTAACATTCAGTAGTGAGACTGGTGAAGCAGCTATTTATCGTAATGGCGTACCTCAAGAGATTATCGTAACTGGAGCTCCAAAGTCTATTACAGCTTCTGATATAGTAACCTATCTTGGCTACACTGGTCCTGGCTGGAGTTCAGCATTTGCTCCAGGAGCATTTGACGAAATCAGAATCTATGACCGTGTAATTACTGAAGCTGAAGTTAAGCGTATTGCTTCAAGACCTGAGTTAGTTGCTACTTGGAGTTTTGAAGGCGAATTAGATGGCGACGCAGAAGTTACCCTTGGCGAACCAACATTCGTAGATGGAGTTAAGGGTCAAGCTCTCAATCTCGATGGCACATCCGCTATCGCACTCGGCAGTGGACCACAGTTCCAACCTGCAGAGTTAAGTGCATCCTACTGGTTCAAGAGAACTGGTGACATGACAATGAGAGAGAGCATCGCTATCTGGGCTAAGGACGATATGGATTGGGCTGGAAACGGCTGGTATATCACCATGGACGACCGTGGTGGCGCTAATAAGCCAGTAGCTGTAATGGTTGACGGTGGTGGCTCACTATTCTGCACTAAGGCGGATCTCCATGAATTTTATCCAGAAAATGAATGGGTTCATGTAGTTATCAGCTTTAGCAGTGCAACTGGTGAAGCAGCTATTTACCGCAATGGTGTACCTCAAGAAGTAGTATTTGAAGGAACCCCAGAAAGCATTACTGCTTCCGATATCGTAACCTATCTCGGTTACACTGGTCCTGGCTGGAGTTCAGCAGTTGCCCCAGGAGTATTCGATGAAGTAGCTATCTACTCATCCATCCTAACCCCAGACGAAGTAATGGCACTTTATCGTGATGCTTCCTTGGTTGGTTACTGGTCATTTGACGGTACCTTAGACGGTGCTGAAGTGGTTCATGGTGAACCTCCATTTGTTCAAGGTGTATCTGGAAGAGCAATTGGTCTTGGTACCCAGCAAGGTCTCAACCTTGGTTCAGACCCAGCATTTAAATCCCCTGAGATCACAGTTTCTTGGTGGATTAGAAGAACTGGTGATATGGGTCCAGGCGCTGAATACATGACATTCTGGGCAAAAGGTTCAGGAGACTGGGCAGGTAATGGTTGGTTCGTAACTCTTGACGCACGTGGCGGAACCCCACATGCTGTAAAAGTATGGACCGACGGTCAAAACCAATTCCTAGTTGAAGGCGACCTCAATGATTTCTATCCAGAAGGCGAATGGGTGCATGTTGCATTTACATTCAGCTCTGAAACCCAAGAAGGTAAGATTTACAAGGATGGCGTTCTCCAAGACGTGAAATTGTCTGGAACACCAGAAACCATCACTGCTCGTGAAGATGCAGAAGACAACAACGTATGGATCGGCTTTAACAGCCCTGCATGGAACTCAGCATGGCTACCAGCAGAGATGGACGAAATTAGAATTTACAATCGTGTTCTAACTGATGAAGAGATCATTGGTCTCGCTATCAGATAAGAACTATGATTCGTAAATACTCGTAGAAAATAGATTATAAATAAAATGAAGTAAAAACCATTGTATGTGAAATGGGCACTGCCAAGGCTTTTTAGGGCGGCGCCCATTTTTTGTTTAATAATTTTGCATAATAATATTGAAAAACCGTTAATTATGTTAGATAATATAAAGTGAATATTTAACTCTGATGCTTGGATAAATGACGGGAGGTGATCAGCTGCGATCTGATTTAGTAGCCACTCATTGTTAGCACAATCATTATTAAGAGGATGGTGAATAGTTTGTTAAAAATTAATGGTTTTACAATGGTTGTAGGATTGATGATAGTCTTGGGCTTAATTAGTGCTATGCCAGCAGAAGCACCTGTGCCTGAAGAAATCCTTCAAAATGATTATCTTTGGACTACCGTCAATAATGATGACCCTGCAGTTGAATATACAGGTGTTATGTGGGCAACCATTAATGATGACAGACACGTAAAAGGTAGCGAAACAACAACCATGTCAAGACATGGACATGCAGAGTTTACTTTCGAAGGTTCTGCTATTCGTTGGATTGCTAGCGTTGGTGGAAAAGGTATTGCGGATGTTTATATGAATGATGAGTTAATTGCTGAAGGCGTAGATTTATATAATCCTGAAGTATTATATCAACAAGTTATTTATGAGGATCTTGAATTAGAAGAAGGAACATATACCCTTAAGGTTGACGTTACTGGAAAGAAAAATCCAGCTTCGATTACAACCCAAGTTGGAATCGACGCATTCCAATATATTCCTTCACTCGCTTCAGTTGTAGCTGATGCTCAAGCATACTTGGATGAGCAAACAGATAATCCTGACCCTGCTTATCAAGAAGCTAAGGCTGCATTTGTAACCGTATTAGACCAAGCTAACCAAGTCTTGGATAAATCAAGAGCTACTAGAGAAGAAAAATATCGTTCAATTATCGATATTAGGGTAGCACTTGAAGAGTTTAAGTTGGCTACTGCTGGTGACGGTTTAGTTGCTGAGTGGAAATTCGATGGCGTTCTCGATAACGCAGAAATTAAAGCTGGTGCGCCTGAATTTATCGAAGGTGTACGTGGTCAAGCTATTCAACTTGACGGTGCAAGTGACGCGTTAGTACTCCTTGGTGGCGAAGAATTACAACCAGCTTCAATCACAATCTCCTACTGGATGATGAGAACTGGTGATATGCAAGAGCGCGAAAGTATCGTTATCTGGTCTAAAGGCGATACCGATTGGGCAGGCGACGGTTGGTACATCACCTTAGATGACCGCGGTGGCGCTAACCACGCAGTTAAGTTGATTGTTGACGGTGCAAATGGTTTCTATACAAAGGCTGATTTACACGAGTTCTATCCAGAAAATGAATGGGTACATGTAGCAATTACCTTTGATTCAGGAACTGGCGAATATGCTATTTACAGAAATGGAGTAGCTCAAGAAGTTGAAGCAAGCGGTAGCTTCTCGTCCATTACTCCAACTGGTAGCATTGAAACTTGGTTAGGCTATACTGGTCCAACCTGGCAATCAGCTTGGGCAGCAGCAGCGTTTGATGAAATCAAACTCTACAGCCGTGTACTTTCAGCTCAAGAAGTTGCTGACTTAGCGGATCCATCATTAGTAGGTCACTGGACGTTTAATGGTGAGACAGGCTCGGCAGAAGTGGTAGCTGGTGAACCTGGTTTCGTAACTGGTCAAATCGGTCAAGCGATCGATGTGAGTGGAGAAGTTGCTCTCGCTTTAGGAACTGGTCCACATCTTCAATCGAGTGAAATAACCATCTCTTACTGGTTAAGACGCATCAGCGATATGTCTCAACGTGAAAACGTTCTCATCTGGGCGAAAGCCGATACAGATTGGGGAGGAAATGGTTGGTACATTACCTTGGACGATCGCGGTGGAGCTGGCCATGCTGCTAAATTGATCGTAGACGGCGCAGAAGGTGTCTATACTGTAGCGGATATTAATGAGTTCTATCCAGAAGGTGAATGGGTACATGTAGTAATTACATTCAGTACCGAAACAGGCGAATACGCTATCTATCGCAACGGTGTTGCATTAGAAACTGAAGCAGGAGAAACCGCAGTATCTATTACTGCTGGTGAAGATGTAACTGCTTACCTTGGATGGAACGGTCCATCATGGAAAGGTGCTTGGTTGAATCAACAAGTTGATGATCTCAGGATCTACAACCGAGTACTCAGTGCAGAAGAAGCTCTAGCACTCTATGAAGCAGCTCAATAATTAAGATAAAGAAAGCCGCTGGAGGGGTTAGATTCCCCCTTCCAGCGGCTTTCTTTATTATGTTAGCGAAGACTAGACTGCTTCTACCAAGTACTTGTATTGCACGTTATAAAGGTCGTGATAGAGTCCTTTCTTCGCAATTAATTGTTCATGGGTTCCGATTTCGACGATTTCACCGTTATCGATAACCATAATTCGATCCGCATTCCGAATTGTTGAGAGTCGATGGGCGATTACGAATGAGGTTCTATTCTGGAGAATTCTGTCAATCGCTTTTTGCAATAACACTTCGGTGTTAGTATCAACGCTCGCGGTGGCTTCATCGAGGATCAATATCTTTGGGTTAGCAAGTAGGGTTCGAGCAAAGCATACTAACTGGCGCTGTCCTACCGATAAGCGTGAACCTCTTTCTTGGACATCAGTGTAATAACCATTTTCCATCTTGGTGATAAAATCATGAGCATAAACTGCTTTAGCAACATCTCTTACTTCTTCTTCGGTAGCCCCAGGTTTACTATAACGGATATTATCCATGATCGTACCAGAGAAGATAAATGGATCCTGAAGCATTATTCCTATATTTTCTCTGAGCGATTCCAAGGTAACGTACTTAATATCTTGGTTATCGATCAATACTTGCCCTTCATTAGGGTCATAAAAACGGGCTAAAAGGTTTATAATTGTGGTCTTTCCCGAACCAGTTGGTCCTACTATCGCAATTGTTTCACCTGGTTTAACCGTGAAATTTATATCTTTAAGCACTTGTTTCTTGCCATCGTATGAGAAGTTAATGTTCTTAAACTCCACCTTGCCTTTTACGTTCGTTAGCGATCTAGCTTCTGGTTCATTTACGATCTCGGCTTTTGTGTCAAGGAGTTCAAAAATTCGTTCAGAAGAAGCCATTGCAACTAACAGTTGATTATAGAAGTTACTCAACATTATTACTGGATGCCAAAAGCGCCTTAGATAGATCGTAAAGGAGATTAGCACTCCGATTTTGACTCCATCGATTTGAAGAAGGCGAGCGCCATACCAGAAGATAATGATATTTCCTATGGTGGAGATTAATTCGATCGATGGATGGAACGCGGAGTTAATTCTGATCGCTCTCATCCATGATGTAAATACGTCATCTAGGACACCGCGAAAGATTCGGATGTTTTCATTTTGCCGGACATAGGCTTGAATTACTCGGATTCCAGCAATATTTTCGTGAATATAAGCGTTAAGATTCGAGAGTTTCCGTCGAACTTGGCGCCATTCTCGTCTAATCGCATTTCTAGTTAAAAAGATCAAGACCATAAACAAAGGAACAGTAGTTAATGTGACCGCAGCGAGCTGAGGATGGATTGCAAACATTAATACTGCTGCTACCACTAGCATCGACATTTCGGTAATAACATTAACAATACCGTTAGTGAACAAACGGTTTAAACTATTGATGTCGTTAACGATCCTGGTCATTATTTTTCCTGCTGGGTTGTTGCCGAAGTAGTTGTAGGACAAGGTTTGAGTGTGGTTAAACACATCTCGCCTTAAGTCTAGTAGAGCAAGCTGACCAACTCGGTTAGCAATGGCAATTTTATATCTTGTTGTAATGTATCCGATACCAATGGCGATGACATAAACGATCGACATTATTAGAATTCCTCGGAAATTTCCATTTGGGACGTATTCGTCGATTGCGATTTGAATGAAATATGGACCGATTAATTCAATCATAGTTGCTGTAAACATTAGAGTGATGGTTAGTATAATGTATTTCATATAGGGACGCAGGTACTTAGCAAGTCTTTTCAACTGACTGGTGTTTAGGGCAGCGGTTACGGCTTCGTCGGTTTGATAAGTATTTCTCATTGCTCCATCAGACCTCCTTGTGCGGTTTTTTGTTCCTGATCATTATCAAAATAACTGTAATAGTCTCGGTATTGTTGGAGAACAGTTTTATAGTATCTTCCACGTAATTTCATTAGTTCTTGATGCGTACCGCGTTCCACAATCGCACCGTTTTCTAGGAAAATGATTTCGTCAGCATCTTTAACCGTTGAAATTCTGTGGGCGACGATTAACGTGGTGCGACCTGGCATAATTTCTTTCAAAGTTTGTTGAATAGCGTGTTCAGTTTCCATATCAACACTTGATGTCGCATCATCGAGAACAAGGATCTGCGGATCACTAAGAATTGCTCGAGCGATAGAGATCCGTTGACGTTGACCACCTGACAGTCCAATTCCGCGCTCTCCAATAACTGTTTCATATTTATCTGGAGTAGCCATTATAAAATCGTGTGCATCAGCAATTTTAGCAGCATGTTCTATTTCATCCATAGTTGCGTTAGGATTAGCGAACGCAATGTTGTTGGCAATAGTATCAGAGAAAAGGAAAGTATCTTGCATAATGATTCCGATATTCTTACGTAAGGCATCCAGTTTATAATCCTTAACATTAACTCCGTCAATCGTTATTTCACCTTGATCGACATCATAAAAGCGAGCGAGCAGATTAATGATCGTAGATTTGCCAGAACCAGTATCTCCCATAATAGCTGTTACAGTACCTGGTCTTAACTCCAGATTAATATTTCGTAATACGGGCTCTTTTTCATAAGTAAACCAAACGTTATTGAATTTCACGTGTCCGTTGAACTTTTGAATGGTTGCTGGAATTTCAGGATCCTTAATTGCAGGTTCTTCATCAAGTAGTTCAAACACCTTTTCCATTGATGCAATTGCGTTTTCCACTTGGTTGACTAATCCGTTTAGGCTATTGATGGGTCCATTAAGTTGAAGTAAATAAGCATTAAACGCAACTAACGTTCCTACAGTCATGCCATGATTAATAATTAAATAGCCACCAACAAAGATAATCACTGTTAAACCTACACCATTAATAAATCTACCAAAAGGTACATATTTCGCCCTGATATCAGCCGCTTTAATATGCCTATCGGTATACTCTTGAGCAACCTCAGTAAATTGTTCAATCTCGGTTTCTTCACGCCCAAAAGATTTTACTACTTGAATACCAGTAATGTTCTCTTGGACTGTGGAGGTTAAGTTTTCAAAAGACTCACGGATACTACGAAATGTGGGACGAAGATATTTGGACATTGAGCGAGTGTTAATATAAAGAAATGGGAGTACGAAGCATAGGGCGATGGTAAGTGGAATGTTTAAGTAGAACATCATACTGAAAGTAACAATTAGGGTAACAATTGATTCAAATAGTTGGACAAGACCAGAGTTTAATACATGCTGGATGGAATTTAGGTCACCAACGATTCTGTTCATTAGTAATCCAGTTCTCTGTTTATCAAAGAACTTAAAAGATTGAGATTGAATCTTGGCGAATAAATCACGACGAATATCATACACCACTCGTTGGGAAGTGTACTCGTAGATATATAGTCTGCTATAAATAAGGATGAGTCTTAGAAAAGCTAGAACAAGTAGGAGAGTTATTAAGGGTCCGAGTTTGTCAAATTGCTGCGCTTGGAGAACGTCGTCTACGATCGTTCGAGTTACAATTGGTAGTACAACTCCAGTACCAATAGATCCAAGAGCGATAACCAGCCCTAATACGTTGAGTGGAAGGTAGGGTCGTGAGTATTCAAAAAGTTTTTTAAAGTAATGCATGCTGATCATCTCCTAACACATTTATGGTTTTTTAATTGCTGCAACTGATTGCCTTTCCACAAGAACAGTATCGATGCAAGCAATCTGATATGGTAGAGGTTCATCGGCGTTGATTCTATTTAGCAACATCTTAACTACAGTATGGCAAGCGAAATCGATGTTTAGATCAAAGGTGGTAAGTGATGGCGTGGCAATCTGTGCCATATCAGAATTTCCTAATCCGATCACAGATACTTGTTCAGGAACTCTAATCTTTAGTTCATATAAAATTTGTACCACCTTTAAGGCACATCGATCAGATTCGCAGAGAAAAGCTGTTGGCAAATTGTTTTCTTGAGCGAGGCGGGGAATAACTTCCGTGATTTGATCGCGATGATGGATAATGTGTTCTTCGTAAACCTCTAAGGATCGTTGCTCGAGTGCTGTGCGGTATCCGAGGTATCTTTGTGGATTTGCAAAAACTCCTTCAACACCAATAAAACCAATTTTTGTATGTCCTTTTTCGATCAAATATTTAGCTCCTCGGTAGCCAGCTTTATTAAAATCGTAATAGACATGATCACAATCAGTGTTGTAACAATAATTGTTAAACACAACGATATTGTCCACTTGTTTGTTTACGATTTTGGCATAATCATCGGAGAAAGAGCCAAGGAGAATCGCACCATCAAAACATTGTTTTGAAAGATTGTACGGAAGGACAAGCTTGTCGTGGCTCTCCTGGTCTACAAATTCCATCGTAAATTGCGCATTACATTCGCGAATATACTTCTCGATCCCCTGGACCTTATAACTAAAATTACTGTTATCCTCGACATAACGTCGCCGAACGAGTAATAGAACGTTAATTTTATCGTTGCATTTTGGTTTTCTATAACCTAATTCTTGCGCTTTTGCTTTTATAATTTGTCTCAACTCATCACTGACACCTGGCCGATTGGATAAGGCTCGGCTAACAGTAATGGGGGAAACATTGAGTATTTCGGCGATAGTTGCGATAGTTACTTTTCCTTTTCCCAAATTCACACCTCCTTCTTTTACCGTTATTTACATTATATTAATTTAGCGGTACAAAATCAACTTTTAACGTTAAAATCAACAAAAGTTTATCGTTATAAAATACGAAGGATTTGTGAGGTGATGAATTGAATTCATTAAGTAATTGATAAAAATTGGGAGAAGGAGTGTTGTCTGTGGATATATTTGATTTACCAACACCCTCGATCTTAGTGGATTTAGACATTCTCCAAAGAAATATTCATTCAATGCAGCAACGAGCAAATGAAGCTTCGGTAAAGCTAAGACCTCATGTAAAGACTCATAAGTCAAAAAAGATTTTGCAAATGCAGTTGGAAGCGGGAGCACACGGAATAACTTGCGCCAAAGTTAGTGAAGCAGAAACGATGGTGGGAGAGGCAAAGGATATTTTGATTGCTTATCCAATTATCGGGGATGAGCAGCTAGGGCGAGCAGTAGCGTTAATGCAACGAAGTAGAATTATCCTCGCGTTTGATAGTATTTATGGAGCAGAAAAAATCAATGAATTTGCTCGCGAGAATAATAGAATAATTAATTTATACATTATCATTAATACAGGTGGAGATCGGGATGGCGTTAAACCTGGTGGGGAAGCGCTTGAGTTAGCGATGGCAACAAAGGAATATAGAAATATCAATATAGTAGGAATCATGACTCATGAGGGACATTTGTACTCAACCGAAAAAGTGCGTCTTCAAAGCGAGATGAAGAATGTGTACCAAGCGATGCTTAGCACTGGCGAACTACTCCGAAAGAATGGTTTTGATATAGAGGAAATCAGTACGGGTTCGACACCAGGATGTTTATCTGGGATTGTAGCAGAAGGAATCACGGAATGGCGCCCAGGAACGTATGTTTTTAATGATATTCAAGAGAGTATGTTGGTCACCTCGGTCGAAAATTGTGCCTTGACTGTTCTAGCAACAGTGGTTGGCCAACCTACCGATACGCGCTACATCTTAGATGCGGGTTCTAAAACGTTAACAGTTACTGATCATCCAGAAATAGGCTATGGGCTGATAAAATCCGCTCCGAATGCTAAAATCGAAAAGCTGAGCGAGGAACATGCTGTTGTTCATGCACCGAAGGATAGCCTTTGTATCGGACAAAAGATAGAAATCATTCCTAATCATGTTTGTCCCGTAGTAAATCTTACGGATTATTTTTATGTGGTTAAAAATAAGACAGTTATAGACCAGTGGCGGGTTGATGCCCGTGGGAAAGTGGTCTAATTAATTAAAGAAAGGGAGAATAAATCATGAAATTTGATCCACTGTACAATCCTTATCCCTCATCACGACAGGTTGTTTATGCGAGTAACGGAATGGTCGCAACATCTCAACCACTAGCGGCTCAAGTTGGTCTGGATGTTCTAAAAAGAGGAGGAAATGCTATCGATGCTGCTGTAGCAACCGCGGCAGCTTTAACAGTTCTTGAACCTACCTCCAATGGAATCGGAGGAGATGCTTTTGCTCTTATTTGGACAAATGGCAAGCTATATGGGTTGAATAGTAGTGGGTTTTCACCAGCGAAAATTTCAATTGAAGCGGTTAAAGCTAGAGGACATGAGAAGATGCCTGTTGTCGGTTGGGAATCTATAACAGTACCAGGAGTTCCTGCTGCATGGGCTGAGTTAACGAAAAAATTCGGGAAAATGCCTATGGTGGAAACATTAAAAGGTGCAATAGATTATGCCGATAAAGGATACCCGATTTCTCCGATACTTTCAACGCTTTGGCAAAACGCTTTTAATTACTTTAAGCGTTCAATGAAGGACGAAATGTTTAATAACTGGGCAAAAGTGTTCGCTCACGAAGGACGTGCTCCGCGAGTTGGAGAGATTTGGCGATCTCCTGATCATGTTAAAACACTTCAAGAAATTGCGGAAACGAATGGTGAATCATTCTATCGAGGAAAAATTGCTGAACTGATCGCCCAAGCCTCAGCCAAAGATAATGGGTTTTTAACTGCAGATGATTTAGCTAGCTTCGTACCCGATTGGGTAGAACCGATTAAAGTGAATTATCGAGGATATGATGTATGGGAAATCCCGCCAAATGGTCAAGGGCTTGTTGCTTTAATGGCTTTAAATATCCTAAATGGTTTGGAGCTCATCGATCGGGATTCACCTGCGACATTGCATAAGCAAATTGAAGCGATCAAACTTGCTTTCGCCGATGGGCAACACTATATTACTGATCCACGGAAAATGAAAGTGGCGGTAGAAGATCTCTTGTCTGAAGCTTACGCTGCAGAAAGACGAAAGTTAATCACTGATTATGCACGTAAGCCAGAAATCGGGGAACCCTACGGTGGAGGAACAGTATATTTAGCAACTGCTGATGGTGAGGGCAATATGGTTTCCTTTATCCAGAGTAATTACCGCGGTTTTGGTTCTGGCGTGGTTATTCCAGGTACAGGAATTGCACTTCAAAATCGAGGCGAAACATTCTCACTCGATCCAACTGAAGTAAACTGTTTAGAACCCCGAAAACGAACCTACCATACGATAATTCCTGGCTTTTTAACAAGAGATAACGAACCTGTAGGTCCCTTCGGAGTGATGGGAGGCTTTATGCAACCCCAAGGTCATGTCCAAGTGATTTGTAATACTATCGACTTTAACCTCAACCCACAAGCGGCTTTGGATGCTCCTCGCTGGCAGTGGATCAAGGATAAGGCAGTGGAGATTGAGAATACAATGTCGCCTACAATAAGTTCTGCCTTAGCAAGAAAAGGGCACGTAATTTCTATTCCAGTTAGCCGCAACAGCTTTGGGCATGGGCAGATAATTTGGCGGGATAAATCAGGAGTTTTAGTAGGTGGTTCCGAATCAAGAACAGATGGAACAGTAGTGGGTTATTAATTATTGACATCTCTTCAATTCTATGGTAATTTAAAGATAATTAAATACAAGAAATCCTATCGGAATACTAGGGATTAACCATCGAAGTGGGGAGGAAATTGAATGATATATGACAATGTCTTAGAGCTTGTGGGAAATACTCCTCTTGTTAAAGTAAATCCAAGTCTAACTAAGGGTAAGCAGATTCTTGCTAAATTAGAAATGTTCAATCCCGCAGGTAGCGTTAAGGATTGAATTGCTTAGAATATGATCGTAGCTGCTGAACGAGAAGGATTGCTAAAACCCAGGGGAACTATAATTGAACCTACTAGTGGCAACACAGGAATCGGGTTAGCAATGGTTGCAGCAGTTAAGGGTTATCATTTGATCCTTACTATGCCAGCAAGTATGAGTATTGAAAGACGGAATCTTTTAAAATCCTATGGAGCCGAGATTATCTTAACTCCAGCGGAAATGGGGATGAAAGGAGCGATTGCAAAAGCAGAAGAGTTAGTTGCAGCTAATCCTGACTATTTCATGCCCCAACAGTTCCGTAATATTCATAACGTAGAGATCCATATCAAAACAACCGCCCAAGAAATTATTAAACAAACTGATGGAAAGATCGATGCCTTCGTTGCAGGAATTGGCACTGGTGGAACGATCACGGGTGTTGGGCAGGTGCTCAAGGAGATGAATCCGAAGATCAAAGTATTTGCTGTTGAGCCTTTACAATCACCTGTGCTATCTGGGGGAAATGCTGGTCCACATCGAATTCAGGGAATCGGTGCAGGATTTGTGCCTGAAATTCTAAATTTAGACGTTATCGATGAGATTATTACTATCGATGATTCCGATGCTTTTGAAATGGCTAGGAAGTTGGCACAAAAAGCTGGGCTATTAGTGGGAATTTCAAGTGGAGCAGCAATGTTAGGAGCACTTAAAGCGTCCGAACAATTTAGTGAAGACCAAACAATCGTTGCTATTTTTCCTGATACAGGTGAACGTTACCTTAGTTTGTTTAGTGATTAAAGCGAAAGAAACCTTTATAAGCAAGTCTCCTTCAGATTTGAGGGAGACTTTTTTCCTAACAGGAAAAGCCTCTCTTAAATTGAATTTATTATGGGACTGTATTTTCTGGAAGGAGAGTATTATCGTGTTTAAGTTTCTTCGCGGTTTGGGATTCGTGTTCGCTTTGGTAATCTTTTTCGGCTTTATAGGTTTTCTAATTCAATCATATGACAGTAGTAGAGTTGAAAAAACTCTACCACCTCCAGGCGAAATAGTAGATCTTGGCACTCATAGCCTTCATGTTAACGTTGTCGGTAGTGATGGCTATCCGATTGTACTAGAATCAGCGATTGGTGGCTGGTCGGAGGATTGGAGTTTGGTTGTCCCTTTATTAGCTGATCTTGGACAAGTTGTAGTTTATGATCGTGCGGGCTATGGTTGGAGCGAAGTAGGGGCTTTGCTTCGTAGTCCAGAAATCATTGTTGAAGAATTGAATCAGCTTCTCGCTGGTTTAGAATTGGAACCACCATATATCTTAGTGGGGCACTCCGAGGGTGCTTCTTATATTCATCTTTTTGCAAGTAAGTATCCTGAAAAAGTTGCGGGTCTTGTTTTCTTAGATGCGAGAATTCCAGAGTTTGAAGAAAGAGTACCCGCAGCCAAACAGGGACGAGAAATGAATCAAAAAATATCAGCAATTCTCGGTGGTTTTTCTCGGATCGGAGTTTTTCGGTTAGCATATTGGGCAATGGGAGAAAGAATGGTTCCCATGGTACAAGAATTCCCTAAAGAAACTCAAGACAGATACGTACGAGTTGGCTTAAGACCAAAATATTTTGAAACAGTACGGAATGAAGGTATGATGGTTGAAGAAATGGACTTGTTAGTTAAAGAAGCTGGAGGATTTAAAAATACTCCGCTGGTGGTAGTAAGTCAAAATAGAGACAGAGATAATGAAAATACCGAATCTAAAGAGGCTTGGATTGAGCTTCAACAAGATCTAACTAAGTTATCGACCACTAGTACTTTTATGTTCGCTAATACCTCCAACCACCAGATCCATATCTATGATCCCGAAACTGTGGTTGAAGCGGTTCAGTGGGTAATTGAGAGAATAAGGTAAGAGTAAATTAAGAACGAGCAACGCATTATGGTTGCTCGTTTAAACAATTAATAATCGGATTAGCAAAGCCTTCGGCGGCTTCTGGTCCATTACCCGTGATAATTTTGCCATCGGTTTCGATCAGATTTCCAGTATAGTTTGCTCCGTTTTCTTTTAGTGTTGGTGCGCCGTCGGGGAAAACTGTACAAGTTTTACCAGTTAAAACACCTGCATTTGCAAGAATAACCGGAGCAATACAAATGGCTGCCAGGACCTTATCTTTATCAACCATCTCACGAGCTAATCTATGAGCAAGCTCGTCTTCAAAATACTGTTCGGAACCGCCTCCTCCGACATAGACTAAGGCGTCGATCGTGTTAGTGTCGATTTTATCAACGGTGATATCAGGTTTTACCTCCATTCCAAGTTTGCCGATCGCTATATTCGTTGTAGTTGAGGCAGTGATTGTTTTAAATCCAGCTCGCTCAAAAGCATCCTTTGGAATTTGGTATTCTTCATCGCGAAATTGGTTTTCGGCAATTACTAAGACAATGGTCTTCAACAATATCACACTCCTATTCGTTTGCTTACTAATTTCTGTGCAATTAGTATAAATTCCTTTTACTAGTCATTGTTGAAAAAATGTAAAAACTTTCGGAAGATATAAGGCCTCTATTGGCAGATTAGAATCAGTGTGATAGATTAGTATTAATATGGTGTGGGAGGAAACAAGTAATGGAAGTAAGAGTTGCAAAATTTGGGGGGTCTTCCTTAGCGGATGCTGATTCGTTTCGTCAAGTGCGGGCGATTGTAAAAAAAGATCCTGCTTGCCGTTATGTAGTCCCTTCAGCTCCTGGCAAAAGATTTGCTGGCGATCACAAAGTTACTGATCTGTTATATATCTGTTATCACAATCGTGAAGAGGGTATAAGTTTCGACGATGTTTTCGCAATGATTAGTGAGCGTTATGTGCAGATAGTTAAGGAACTGAACTTAACTATTGACATAAAGAGTTACTTGGATGAGGTTTATACAAATATTAAACAAGGGGAATCCGTTGATTATATCGCAAGCCGTGGCGAATATTTGAATGGATTAATTCTTGCGGAGTACTTAGAGTTTACGTTCTTAGATCCTGCAGAATTCATAGTTTTTGATTATAAAGGTGTTTTTGATTCCGAAGAAACTCATCGGAGAATTAAAAATACCGTTGCTCGTATTGCTAATGCAGTTATTCCAGGTTTTTATGGTGCCAGACCAAACGGAGAAATTAAGACATTTCCGCGTGGAGGCTCGGATATTACTGGAGCAATCATCGCTCGAGGAGTACAAGCTAGTTTGTATGAGAACTGGACCGATGTCTCAGGCTTTCTAATGGCGGATCCAAGGATAGTAGAGAATCCAAAACGCATCGAAATAATTACGTATCGAGAACTACGTGAGTTGGCATATAACGGTGCTAATGTTTTGCATGAAGAATCGATTTTTCCAGTTAGAGAAGCTGGGATCCCGATTCGAATTCGTAACACCAAAGCACCTGATGATCCAGGAACATTAATCGTTCGAGATGTACCAAAGGGTGAGAGAGTCGGACAGATCACTGGTATTGCGGGTCGCAAAGACATGACCATTATCTCCGTAGAGAAGGCGTTACTTAACTGCGAATTGGGTTTTGCCAGACGGCTTTTATCGATTTTGGAGCGCAATGAAATCTCGTTTGAGCATATGCCTTCGGGAATTGACGCGATTTCTTTAGTGATCACTGATTGTCAATTGGAAAATAAACTAGATAAAGTGCTCAATGAAATTCGATTGGAATTAGATCCAGATACAGTCGAAGTTTTCCATGATATCGCTTTGATTTCGACCGTAGGACAAGGAATGGCGTTTACCGCTGGTATGGCAGCCAAACTCTTTGTAGCTTTAGCTGAGGAGAAGATCAATATTCGGATGATAGACCAAGGTTCTAGTGAAATCAATATTATTGTCGGCGTTCAAACTAAAGACTTTGAACGAGCGATTAAAGCAATTTACAACGCCTATGTGAATTAAAAAAAGTACGGGGAAAACCCCCGTACTTTTTTTAAGCTAAATTATTCCCTAAAAACCAGAAAACAAGACTAGCGAGCTTCAACAATTAATTTCATAGCCGTTCTTTCTTCTCCGTCAATCTCCATTTCAACGAATGCTGGGATGCAAATTAAATCTATCCCACTTGGTGCTAGAAAACCTCTAGCTATCGCAATAGCTTTGATCCCTTGGTTGATGGCACCAGCACCAACAGCTTGTAACTCGACAGCACCACTTTCTCTTACCGATCCAGCAATGGCTCCAGCAACAGAATTAGGATTTGATTTTGATGACACTTTGAATAATTCCAATGAAGATTTACCCCCTCTGGCTCTTTGAGAAAAGATGTAGTTATGATACCACTGCAAAACATTAGTTGGCGCAGGGGACCATACACTTATATAATTAGATGTTTGTCTGAAAATTCCTTGTTTTTTAAGATGTTTTTTCCAAAAAATTTCCAACTTAGTTTGTTTCAGCGAATGATTCGTATACTTGGAAACTATATGTTTTTGACGATTCGCCCCAGAAGATCCTTATTCTATGCGGTGTTTCGTTTTCTAATACTACATAGTATTTGTAAGGGACGAGGATACGACTAATACCTTGCATTCCGATTGAATAGAGAGTGACATCTTCATTTTTGAGAATATCTTTGATAGTCTCAGGAGCCTTGGAACGCTTAATGAATCTATTTAATCGGTCACCATTAATAATATCCATTTTAACATAGTAGCCTTTTCCGCTGTTGATATCAATTAATGTTCCGATAAACTCATCTTCGCCACGAGTAACGATCGATTGTATATAGTAAGGTAATGATTCTACATCAACGGTATTTACATCATATTCAAAATCGGAACGAAAACTATTCTGGTCATATTTAGAAAACTGTGTAATCACTTTGTTGGTATCGTAATCTTGCACAGTAAATCTTCGATCATACCCAAGTTGTTCGATCTGTTCAGGATGGAAGAACCGTAACTCTCCCTGGACGATTTGCATGTCTTGGTTCAAATAGGCGTGATAAGAATAATCAGGAGTGGTGGTTCTCAATTCAGCTGTTTTTGTTTCTTGATTAATTACTAAGGAGTTTTTAAATGCATACTCTTTTTCGCCTGTCTTTGAGTAGACACTGATGGAATAATTCTGTTCGGGCGGGAGGAAAGAAGTAACATCATGATATACTATACTAGGATTCGGACTAATGCATGCAGAAGATAATAAGGTCAAAATAGTAAAAGAAAGGAATAAAAGAACATGTTTCTTTGACAATTTGTTCTACCTCCTGTTGAATAGTAGTTTGACTATGAACATTATATCATAACAGAACTGATTGGGAGTGATATTTATGACCGATAAATATCCAGAATTCTTAAGTCTTCTATGGCCGCACGGAGTTGACCGCAAAGATTCGGTTTATAAGATCACTGAGTATGATCATATTGTAAAGGATCTTGAACTAGAAAAACTAGCTGGCCTTTTAACCACGAATAGAGCGTATCCGATTCACCTTTCCTCGTTGCTTGAGAAGTTTTCGTCCGATCCTAAAGTTCTCAGTTATCGACTAGATATTGTGGAGGACTTTATGTCAAATTCGTCAATCAACGGAATTTTTAATGAACTTTTGTCCTTAATTAGTGAACTGGAAAACATTTCGCGGACGAGAGGGGATTATGAATCCGAGGTTGATCCGTTAATCTACCGAATCGGAGAACTAGACGTTTATTATCAATGTATCGAGTTGTTACGAAAAGTACTTGATCAAAGCGTAAACTCGGAAGGACTTTTAGCTCTGCGTTCGCATATCCTATCGATAGTGGAGAGTGATGAATACATCTCACTAGGCGATGAACTGCCGAAGATGAGAGAGATATTAAACAAATGTCAAAGTCTAACTATCGGTGTGAATTTGGATGCTCAATTACGACCTAAGGAAGCGGTTTTAGTATCGATCAATGATCAGGAATATACACAAGGAAGCCTCTTGGATCGTTTATTAAACATTCAACCTAAAACCGATGGGTTTAAAGGAATCTCACCTTTGCAGGTAATAGCAAAAGGTAGTGGACCTGAGGTTGAGCAGGAGAATGCAATTCTACGGCAAGCTATTTTACAAGCCATTAAGAAAACCGTTCGTTCTGTGTTACGTCCAGTAACGCCAATGATTAGGAGATATATTCGTTTGAACGGTGACTTTCTCTTTGCATTAGCACCCGAGATCGCTTACTATCTCGGATTGGTAAAACTAATCAACACTCTAAAGGCCGAAGGGCTTCCTGTATGTAAACCTGAACCTTTAGCTATGTCTGCTAGGGTTTTTGTGGTAAAGGATATCTACAGTGTTAATCTTGCTCTGCAAAGAAAAACAAAAAGAAAAATTGTGGTTAACGATATAAGTTTCGATGAGAATGGGCGTATTTTCATTCTTACGGGACCGAATCAAGGTGGAAAGACCACTTTTGTGCAAGCGATCGGATTAGCACAGTTTCTGTTTCAATTAGGTAGTTATGTACCTGGTAGTGAAGCAAAGATCAGTCCAGTAGATCGAATCTTTTCTCATTTTCCTGTTAGAGAAAAGCCTGAATCTAATCTAGGAAGAATGGGCGAAGAATGCGCGCGAGTTAGCGAGATTTTCGAACAAGGTTCGATGCATAGTCTTGTGTTACTAAACGAAACTTTATCGAGTACCAGTCCTCAAGAAGGAATGTACATTGCCAAGGGAATTGTTTCTGGATTGCGATTAATGGGTGCGAGAGCTATATATGCAACGCATTTTCATGAGTTGGCTTCTGATCTTGACAATATTAATAATTCGGTTCAAGGAAGCAGTAAGGTTGAGAGTTTAGTCGCTGGGATCGATCCAACCCGTACCGCAGAAGGTGGATTTTCCGAAAGGACCTTTAAAATCATTGTCGGACCGCCAGAAGGACTCAGTTACGCTCGCGAAATTGCCAGGAAATATGGAGTAAGTGTGGAGCAAATAAAAGATAGGCTTGAAGAGAGAGGCGTTTTAAATTTAAGTTAAAATGATGAAAATGCCAATTAAACAAATATTTAACGAAAATTACAAAGGGAAATGGTGGTATTTGTCAAATAGAATACTGATAAGGGTATTCATACGTTTGATAGTATAGCTGGTATTATTATCAGCTTACTATTGTAATTAGGGGTAATAGAGTAGATGGGAGAGTGGCTTATGTTTAACACACTAATTAACAGAATCAATTTACCTCAAGAACTGATTGATGTCGCAAAGAGTAGTCCATATATTATCATGCCCAATAGTCGCGATGAGTTACTAAACTTAGCGATCAATGGGATGGTAAATGGTATATATGAAGTCTCTTACGAAGTTCCTGGTAAAGGCGAAGTTGTTGAGGCTTCTGTTACTTCATGTAAGAATGGAATCTCAGTAAACTTTCCTGAAGAATATATGCGGAGAAGAGATCCAGATTGCTTAGTTATTGGTGATAAAAAACCGACTGATAAACCAACTTTTGTTGAACGTTTCGGTCGGGAGTTTGACTCGGTAAGACAAGAAACCCTCGATTGGTTAAAGGATCAACCTCTAATTTTTTTGCCCTTTATGGCGGGTGGTTTCGAGTATGGTTATCCTGCCTTATTAATTGCCCCTAAGAATGCAGCTTTTTTTGCTGGAGGTTTAGCTGATTTACAAGGATTTTTTCCAGTAGATCAAATTCCTGAGAATTTCACGCCTAAAGCCTATGTTTACTTAGCACCTCCTTTTAGACATACGCATTTTGATGGAAAACAAGTAGTTGTTCATAACAGATTAGAAGAGGTACATGAGGTATTCTCTTATAACCTTTATCCAGGTCCTAGTGCTAAGAAAGGCATTTACGGGGTTTTACTTAATATCGGGGAGAAGGAAGGTTGGACCACTTTACACGCTTCAACTGTTAAAGTTATCACTCCATACGAAAACGTGATGACCATCATGCATGAAGGTGCTAGTGGTGGCGGAAAAAGTGAGATGATTGAGGATCTCCATCGTGAACCAGATGGTAGTGTCCTTTTAGGTACAAATATAGTTACTGAAGAAAAAATAAAACTCGATCTACGGGAGACTTGTGAACTACAACCAGTAACAGATGATATGGCGCTATGTCCTCGCCAATTACAAGAAGGTTCGACTCGTTTGGTGGTTAAGGATGCAGAAGAAGGCTGGTTTTTAAGGATTGACCATATAGACAAATATGGTACCGACCCTCACTATGAACGCTTATGTATTCATCCAAAAGAACCACTAATATTCTTAAACCTTGATGGCGTTCCTGGTGCAACATGTCTAATTTGGGAGCACATTAAGGATGCTCCTGGTAAGCCATGTCCAAACCCAAGAGTAATCATGCCTAGAAGGCTTGTGCCTAACGTGGTAGAGGAACCTGTAGAAGTAGAGATCAGAAGTTTTGGTGTTCGAACACCTCCATGTACCAAAGAGAATCCAAGTTACGGTATTATCGGATTCTTCCATTTCCTCCCACCAAGCTTGGCGTGGTTATGGAGACTGGTGGCACCACGAGGATATGCAAATCCAAGTATTGTAGATACAAAAGGGATGACGAGCGAGGGCGTGGGCTCGTACTGGCCATTTGCTACAGGACGGATGGTGGATCAAGCAAATTTACTTTTAGAACAAATCCTGCAAGCAACAAGCACGAGATATATCTTAACTCCTAATCAATATGTGGGAGCATACCATGTCGGCTTTATGCCCCAATGGATAACACGTGAGTATTTGGCTCGTCGTGGTAGTGCCAGATTTAAAATGGAACAATTAGTTCCTTCTCGTTGCGAATTACTAGGATACTCATTAGAATCCGTTAAGGTTGATGGAACAAAGTTAAGTAGAGGGCTTATCCAAACGAACTACCAACCTGAAGTTGGCAATGACACTTATGATGAAGGAGCACGGATCTTAAAAGAGTTTTTCAAAAAAGAATTGAAAAAATACTTAACCGATGATCTAAATCCTGTCGGACGCCAAATCATTGAGTGTTGCTTGGATGATGGAACGCTCGATGACTATTTAGGGTTTATTCCAATGAGATATTAGCATACAATATAAATAGTTATTAATTCATGGAGGCTACTTAGAACTAAAGTAGCCTTCGTTTTTCAAAGGAGTTGTTTGTAATGGAGCGCTATAAGGCAGCAGCGCGTGTATCGTTTATTTCTCTGATCGCTAACCTTATTTTGACAATAGCAAAACTAATAATCGGATTTCTTTCAGGCAGTGCTGCTTTAATTGCCGATGGTGTACATACCGCATCGGACAGCGTTTCGACAGTCATCGTGATTCTAGGGATGAGGATCGCGAGCCTTCCTCCTGATGAGAAACACCCTTATGGTCATGGTAGGGCAGAAACGGTTGCTACCAAAATGCTATCGTTGATCCTGCTCTTTATCGGTGTGAATATAATTTTTTCATCTGTTCGAGTACTTATTGCAGGAGAATATCTTGTACCAAAAGAAATAGCACTATGGATAGCAGTAATTTCCATCATTGTCAAGGAGTGGATGTATCATTATACGATCCGTATTGGGAAAAAAATCCAAAGTCAAGCGTTGATCGCTGATGCTTGGCACCATCGTTCGGATTCATTTTCATCAATTGCTTCCTCACTTGGGATTCTATTTGCCAGAATAGGTTATCCTATCTTCGATCCCATAACTGCAGCCTTTGTGGCAATTTTTATTATCCAGGTTGGATGGAAAATATTTAGAGAATCAGTAGATGAAATAATGGATGCTCAAGTAGATGAGGAATTACTAGCGGAAATCACTGATGTAATTAATAAGGTGGTTGATGTCCAAACCGTTGATAGAATAACGGTGCATCGTTATGGATCAGAACTTCATATTGATGTAACAATCAGTGCTTCTGATGAGCTAACGTTGACTGAAGGACATGAATTAATTCATCGGGTTGAGGAGTCGTTAAATAAAAGTTTTACTAATGCCACTCACATTGATGTTCATATTGAACCGATTCCTTTAAAAAACGAACAATCCGATTGAAAAAACCTCAATCGGATTGTTGATATCCTGTTTTTCTAACACTTGAGTGATTTACAGTTTTGATACGACAATATCTCGAACTTTACCGGGTAGTTCTTTGAGTTCATCGTTTGTTAAATCCTTGGTTTCAATTGGCTTAGAAATAACTAAACGTAAATTTGCTGGTTCGATTTTGGAATTATCCTCACCTAGGATGATCTCTGTTCCAGTAATGGTTAGAGGAACAATGGGAACCGAAGGCTTTGTGGCTAGTTTGAGGCTTCCGCGCTTAAACTCTCCAACGCCCTGGCCGTGATTAAGCTGTCCTTCGGGGAAAATTACCATTGAATAACCTTGGTTAACATAGTCGATCGCTTCGTTAATCGTGGTTAAAGATTGTCTTAAGTCTTTCCGATCCATAAAGACGCAATGTGCATACTTCATCCAGGTACTGATGATGAAAAAGTTCTTCGCTTCCACAATCGATACAAATCCTTTGGGCATATTAATATATCCAAGAATAACGGCACTATCAAAATGCCCTGGATGATTGGCAATAAAGACTACAGGTCCTTTCTTGGGTAGATTCTCTTCACCTTTTACCGTGACACGGGAACCAGTCAACCAAATCAGGACACGAGCGAGTCTGCGCAAGTATCGATACGTAATCTGATCGCGGGCATCGATCAGTTTTAGTTTGTCACAGACGATTACTAGTAGCAGAGCAGGACTAGTAAGAACGACATAAATCCAGCCGAAGAAATAGAAGCAGAACTTTCTCATTATAAATCCCCCTGTTTCGCAACATTAAAGCTTATATCTAATAATATCTTTTATATAGAAATTTGACAAGCACCCGTAAAGGATGTTGAGGGTGCGAAAACTATAACATCGAAAGGAGGAGCGCTATGCCCAAGAGAAAATTTTTCAGATTAGCATTAGTCCTTGTTATTTTAGTTTTGGCAGTGGGGTGTTTTCCTGGGCCATCTCCTTATACTGTAATTGGGCGAGTGGTTGATCAGAATGGTAATGGAATTGAAGGAGTGGAAGTTCGATTTAGTGGCACACTGATAACAGCGTACACTAATAAAAATGGATACTTTCAAGCGCAGATTCGTGGGCCGAAAATTGTAACTCCATATAAACCAGGATATGAGTTCTCACCAAAACAACTATCTGTGAATGGCGAACCAGAAACTACAGTATATTTAAGTGAAGATTTTGTAGGAGTTTTTTATACAGTTAATTTAGAAGGATATGTCTATATCCTAGAAAATCCACAAGTTCTTTCGTTATCGGAGGCAGCTGATGAGTACTTGATTTCAACGGAATCTTTGCCTCCTTCTGGGTATGGACCACTAGTTAATGCAGCTGTCGAGCTTAAAGAGCTAGGTTATAATACATATAGCGCTAAAACAGATTATCGCGGTCGTTTTGTTTTTTATGACCTGCCAGTTGGGCCAAAAGAATTAACGATAACTCATTTCCAACTTCGTGATCCGATCCATCGCACAGTAAATATTAAAAAGGGCCTAAACTACGTTGCCGACCAATATGCGGGTGTGGGATTCTATATCTACATCGGTATTGATGAGTACCTCCATGATTTAGATTTGCCAAGGATCAATGCTGCGAAAAACGCTAACGAAATGCAACAAGCCTTAGCGTCAGGGGTTTTAAAAGGTTTCGATCGAATTTTAACTAATCATCAGGCCACTAAGGCAAACATTAAAGCTGCTATTGACGATGCTAGACGTTTAGCAGGTCCCGAGGACTACTTGGTAATTTATTTTTCAGGAAGGGTATTCAACGACCCAACCATCGGTTTAGATTACTTAGTTCCTTTTGATGGCAGAGATTATGGCTCAAAACCTGATAAGACTCTAATTACCGATGGTGAATTAGAGGGATGGCTAAGAAATTTCCCTGGAGATGTAACAGTTATTCTTGATGTGGATTATTCTGGATCCTTTATTGACGGGATTGTTACTTATGCTCCTCAATCGATCGAACCTTTAGCTTTAAGAAGATCTGGTTATACTGTAATCACATCGACGCAGAATGATGAACGTAATGTTTATGAACCTGGATCACCGTTTACGAGGTTCGTAGTCGAAGGATTAAGCACTCGAAAAGCAGATTCTAACTGGGATAGAGAGATCACTGCATATGAGTTGTACAATTATGTTAGCAATCGGATGAAGAGCTATTTCCAAGGTGATCTGGATGCACATACTCCAAAATTTCATTCGTATACACCGAATACGGTTATTTTAAGATATCAATAATGAAGAAGGAGGAGAGACCATGGTAAACAAAAGGACGCTAGCGTTAGTTTTCCTAATGGTTTTCGTAGTTAGTTTTGCTACAGTAGCTCAGGCTTTTACGCCACGCGAACCTGTTAGTACGGAAATGCCAGCAGTATCGTGGATTGAAGGCAATCGCATCTATGTTGCAGTATCTAACGAAGATATTAATCGAGCAGAGTACACCATCGAATTGATCAATAGTAACCAAAGATTGCGTCCAGTTATTGAGAAACGTAATGTAGTTGTACCAGGACGTTCGGTACTTGTTGAATCATTTGATCTTCATATGTTTGGAGTAAGATCGACTGCTCCAGATACTGTATATATCAGTTCCAATTACCAACGGACGGTAGTTCCAGTACAAACTAGCGATTTGTACAACGTTAGTAGTTATGTAGTCGCAGCACGGGAACGATTCGATGTAACGGTTTCCCTAGCCGACCTATTAGAAGGCGAGACTGGTTTTCAATTAATTGTTGATAATGAATACTTTGTAAAGGGAACGAATGCAACTGGAGAAATAAGCGTTGAGCATGTTTATGGAGGGTTAAAGAAAGTACCAGGACGTCAAAACATTTTCGAGTACGAACAACCTTCCTTGGTACTTGGAATGCGGGCCCCAAGAATGCTCGGAACGGGAGTACTCACTTTCAATATGGTAAGGGCGATCAGTGAGGGAAGGACTACTTATCGTGATATTATTCCAGGACCGATGATCTTGGTTTATGGAACCGATATGAGGTTTATTAATAACACTGGATTCTAAAGTTTTAAGCCGTTGAATCTTTTAAAGATGATTCAACGGCTTTTCTAATTTTTCTGATATGTTATAATGGGAAGCGTTGGAAGAATATAAAGATGGGAGTAGATTTTCTTATATGACCGAACCAGTGATCCACTTATCAAAAGCTGTCAATGCATTTACCTCCGCGATCGATTTAGGAATATCGCGAGTCGAAAGTCATTCTCAACGCGTTGCGTATATTAGTACCGCAATTGGCGAAGCTATAGGTTTAAGTGAATCCGAATTAAATGAACTCTATCTAGCATCTTTATTACACGATATTGGTGTATCTAGAAAGAGAGAACTTGTGAAGATATCACAATTCGAATTAGAAGAAGACAACTTTTTGCCCCATTGCAAACGTGGAGCGGAGCTGTTAAACAGGTGCTTATTATTCAGTCATTTGGCAAATGTTGTTCTCTCTCATCATGATTCTTGGAAAGGGCATTCTTTTTCTGGTCTGCAAGGCAATAATATCCCTCTTTTAAGTCGGATAATTCATTTAGCGGATCGGGTTGAAGTGCTACTTACACCTAATGAATATTATTTATGGGTTGCAGATGAAATAAAGGAGAGAATAAAGACAGGTTCGGCTGCCAGATTTGACCCAACGCTTGTCGAAGCTTTTCTTGAAGTTTCAGCGTCTGATAAGTTTTGGTTAGATCTGAATACTAAATACCATCAAACGCAGTTGGAGAAATTTCATAATTCATTTGAAACGCCAGTAACCATTGATGAACTAGAACAGATGGCGGAGCTTTTTGCATCTCAGGTTGACGATAAAAGTCCTTTTACCGCACGGCATTCACGCGGTGTGGCTCGGAAAGCGGTTGAATTGGCCAAGCTATTTGATTTTTCAGAAACGGATATCCGCCTTATGTGGGTAGCTGGATTGCTACATGATTTAGGAAAATTAGCAAAACCAGATGAAATACTTGAGTATCCCGGTAAACTTGACCAGAAACAAATGCTGGTGATGAAACGCCATACATATTTTACATATCAATTACTCGGTCAAATGGGACCTGGTTTTAGTAAAATTCAACCCTGGGCCGCTTACCATCATGAAAAACTTAATGGCTCTGGTTATCCTTTTGGATTAAAGGGGAAAGATCTAGATCTAGGCAGTAGGATCATGGCGGTCGCCGATATTACCCAAGCATTAACAGAAGAGCGACCTTATCGAGGTGCAATGAAGACGAGTGATGTTACCAGAATTCTAACTCAGGCAGTTAAAGATAATCATCTTGACGGCGATGTTGTTAATAAAGCTATTAAGTATTTAATTTCTTGATTGACAGAGAGGCTGATAAAACTTGACACTAAACCAAATGAGTTTCACAATTGTAACTGGTTTGTCGGGAGCAGGAAAGACTCAGGCAATGAAAGCGTTGGAGGATCTAGGTTACTTTTGTATAGACAATCTTCCACCTGCTTTGTTGCGCGCTTTGGTTGATCTGCATGAAAAGTCTCATGAAGAAAGAAGGTTTGCCGTAGCTATCGATGTTCGAGGACGGGAGTATTTCCAACATCTAACCGAGGCTTTGGATTGGCTCGATGAGAATGGTTATCGTTTTAAGATCATTTTTCTAGAATGTCGGGATTCAGTACTAGTAAGACGATTTAGCGAAACAAGAAGGGCACATCCGTTGCAAACCAAGGGTAGTATTTTTGAAAGTATTGAAATGGAAAAGAAATTGCTCGCCGATGTTCGCAATCGAGCTGATGTAATCTTGGATACTTCGGTTATGAAACCTGTAGATTTAAAGGTAAGACTCAATAGTGAACTAACTGGCCGCCCATTAGAACAACTACTTACGATCGACTTGTTTTCCTTTGGCTATAAATATGGTGCGCCGATTGATGCAGATATAATTTTCGATGTAAGGTTTGTCCCGAATCCATACTATATCGAAGAGTTTAAAGATAAGACAGGTAAGGATAGGGAATGTGCAGAATACATTTTGAAGGATGAGACGCTTCAGTTTTTTATCGACCAATTTGTCACTATCATCTCGAGATTGATTCCACAGTATAGTAAAGAGGGAAAGAATCGACTTACAATCGGTATAGGGTGTACAGGCGGTCAACATCGCTCGGTAGCAACCGTGATCGAGATTAACCAGAGATTAAAACAGAAAGGATTTATGACGTCGGTACGTCATCGTGAAGTTTAAGGTTCGCAAAAAAAGTATGAATTCACCCTGGTAATCATAGACTACGATAAGGCAATTGAGATTATGTTTGGGGTGAAATTATGTCGCGAGCAGTTTCAATTCGAGATTACTTGACTGAAATGTATCAAAAAGGAATTACGGATTATTGGATGCCACCAGCAGTCAAGTACGCCAAAGGTCGCCCATTAGGGCGAATTAATGATTCGGATTGCGTCATTTTTGCTTGTAGGCGTGGTGAGCGTGAAATCCAGTTAACTGAGGCGTTGACTCAACCAGATTTTTCTGGATTTGTTCGCTCTCGCGTTCCAAAGACGTATTTTTTTCCTTTGATTGAATACCATGAGAAGTTTCGTAACTTAATCCCGCTGCTACCTACTGAACGGGTGCGGATGCCTTTGGGGAAAGTGTTGGAACAGGCAGGTATTCGCCAGATTCGCGCAGCTGAAGCAGAAAAGTTCGCTCATGTAACCTTCTTTTTTGATGGGAGAAACGAAGAAGTAGCAGATTGTGAGTATGTACGATTCGATATCTCAAAAGAAAATTATCATATAGACTTAGCTGATCAATTAATGCGGTTTGTTGAAACAGTGAAGGAAAACCATCAACAGAAGTACGAATTTATGCTCATAAACTTCGCTGCTGGCGATATTCTTGGTCATGTTCCAGATTTTTTAAGGCAAGTGATGTGTGCGGAAGCAGTTGATCTTGCGCTGGGTAGCTTAGTTAGGTGGGCACAAGAATCGGAGCTGACGATAATAATCACCGCTGATCATGGTCTATTGGAACAAGCATTTCTACCTGATGGAAGCTTTAGCATCGCCCATACGGCGGCAAAGGTTCCATTTATTTTGATCCCACCGACTGAACCTGAAGGGATTTATTTGAGAAGCGGTGGCTCGTTAGCAGATGTGGCACCAACCGTACTCAATTTGTTTGGCATAGCTCAATCTCCAGAAATGACTGGCGAATCACTGTTAATTTTAAACAACAACGAAAAAATATCTACAAAAGGTGTGGTATTGGTAGTACTAGATGGGTGGGGAATCGGGGTAAATGATCCATTAATCAACCCAATTTTCGCTGCTAGAATTCCGAATTTAGAAAAATACATCAATAGTTATCCTTATACCGAACTTTTTGCAGCTGGCGAGCATGTGGGTTTGTTACCAGGGAGTCCAGGAAATTCTGAAACAGGACACCTAACTTTAGGTGCTGGTAGGGTGGTTATCCAGGATGAAGTGCGAATTCCAGAAGCGATAAAAAAAGGTGAGCTCTTGTCCCATACTAATTTTCACGAGTTGTTAATGAGAACTGCTTTTCGCCAAAATGCGGTTCACGTGCTTATGTTATTATCGGAACAGAGTTCACATGGTAGTATTGGTGAAACACTAGGAATTCTCGAGGCGATCAAATATCATCGGATTGATCAAGTATTTATTCATTGCATTCTCGATGGAAGAAGTGCGCCACCGCGTGCCGCGATCGATCTAATCGAGAAATTTGGTAAGGACTTAAAAACCCTTGAAATTGGTGAAATTGTAACTATTGTCGGAAGAGGCTTCGCTTTGGATAGAAGCGGTGATTATCAAAATACTACGCAGATCGCATATGAAGCCTTCATCGACGGTAAAGGTTACCCTGTTTGTGTATTGTAGGGCGAGAGATTAGCAGTGTCCCGAGAATGATTTTAAATAAATCCCCAGCTAAGAAAGGCAGAACTCCAGTAGTTAAAGCTTGGGCCAGGGTTATTTTAGTAACGAGCATTAATTGGAATACTCCAGCAGAATAAATCACCAAAATTGTACCAAGAGTGAGAATCCCAAAAAGAAAAAGCTTGTTTTGAACACCAAATTTTTCGATACAAAGCGAAATAACACAGGCTGCGATCACAAATCCCCAGAGATAGCCACCTGTTGGACTAAGGAGAGTGCCAAGTCCAGATTTTCCACCTGCAAAAACTGGAAGTCCAAAACATCCAATTATTATATAGATAATCTGGCTAAGAGCTGCGTTTCGCGGTTTAAGTATGCTTCCAGCGATAATCACTCCAAAGGTTTGACCAGTCACTGGTACTGGACTAAGGGGAAGTGGTAAAGCTACCCAAGCTAAAGCAGCGGTCAAAGCAGCACAGAAAGCAGTGATTACAAGTTCTTTTATGGATAG
This sequence comes from Bacillota bacterium, assembly GCA_012728115.1. Taxonomy (GTDB): domain Bacteria; phylum Bacillota; class Limnochordia; order Darwinibacteriales; family JAAYFS01; genus JAAYFS01. Next base: position 42,081 of record JAAYFS010000016.1, read on the forward strand.
TTTCATCATTTCTACCTCTTCATTTTCATCATGGTTCCAATACCAATTTGACATAGCAAACCGACTTTCCTATTGATAGGAGAATTATTTCTTGATTTTTTCCAGAAACTAAATTAATCTAAATAGGTAATTCACCGCATTTATCTATTTAGGGGGATAACAGTGAGACGGTTTATTATGACCATCCTGATAGTTTGTCTATTGGTGACCTCTAGTAAATTTGTCTGGGCAAGTTCGAATGAAAGTAAGATACTCTTTAGTGTTCGACCGACAGCATTAGAAACAGCAGGTTTTGTTACAGGCTTGGCAGTTATTCCGTTTGATCAAGAAATTTTTGATTTTTTAAACGAGTATCCTTTGATTAATTCTGAAATCGTAATCGATAGCCTAAATATGTTAGGCGATGTAAGGTTCCAAAGTGTAGCAAGTTTGTTACTTGCGTTAAGTGGAAATGAGGTTGGGGAAGAACTTCTATATGCTATTGGTTTGACTGGGCTTAATACTTTTGTTCTAAAAACCCTTACGGGTATGGCTCGACCAAAAATGGGTGAAGGGCCTATTTTTACAGGCATCGGCTTTGATGATGATTATTTCGCTTTTCCATCAGGTCATACTTCATCGTCTTTTGCAGTTGCTACAGTGCTTGCTGAATACTATCCAGAGTATTCTTGGTTATTCTATTCGGCAGCGAGTTTAATCGGATTAGCACGTATTTATTCGGACGAACATTGGCCTAGTAATGTGATCTTTGGTGCGGCACTAGGACACTTTTCAGCACGACTTATACTAAACTACGAATTCAGATTCTGAAAGAGGTGGATGACTTTGGATGCGTGGGAACGTTTCCATTCATGGATGAACGATGAGAAAATAGATGAAGAAACGAAAAATGAATTACAAAGCATTCGAGCTAACGATGAGGAAGTTTACGATCGCTTTTATAAAACGCTTGAGTTTGGAACTGGAGGTTTAAGAGGTAAAATCGGTGCAGGAGCGAATAGACTAAATATCTATACCATTCGTTTAGCGTCTCAAGCTTTTGCTAATGTATTAATTAAAAAGGGTAGGAGTTCACAAGGTGTTGTAATAGCTTATGATTCTCGTAATTGGTCGCGGGAATTTGCCCATGAAGCAGCCAAAGTAATGATCGGAAATGGAATTCCAGTTCACATTTTTGATGATATCGCGCCTACACCTATGTTGTCGTTTGCCGTACGACATATCGGTGCAGGAGCTGGAATTATGATTACCGCAAGCCACAATTCACCAGAATACAACGGATTTAAAGCCTTTGATGAGAAAGGTGTCCAGCTTTTAGATGATTTAGCTTTAGCTGTAAGTGACCAGATGAAAACTCTTAGTCTATCCGATGTTAGAGTAGAATCTCAGCCTGATGTACATCCGCTTTGGCATGTTCTAGGAGAAGAGACATATCAAGCATATTTTCA
>JAAYFS010000017.1 GCA_012728115.1 Bacillota bacterium
ACCCTTTGCTGATCCACCGCTCTGCAACGTCAACTTTGTCGGCTACCGAGGGTTTGTCTTGTCCCTCAGTTCTCGCAGTATTGCTAACTCGAGCTCCTTTTCAGCTACAATGCGCTTTAGCTGGTCATTCTCGCTACTGCCCTCTTCCAATCGTTTTTCTAGTTCAGAGGTACGGGACTGTAAGATCCTTGAAAGAGCTTCCGTTGATCCGCGTCTGCGAGCAGCGCGCATCCATGTATAGACGGTGTTCTTGGACAACTCATAGCGCCGCGCTACCAGTGCAGCGTTACCTACTTCCTGGACTTCTTTTAGTACCTGAGCCTTGAACTCATTAGTATACTGTCTGGTCTCTTAAATCACTCCCAAATTGATTCTATCAGACACACACTATTTGTCCAAATCAATTAGGGGGGCTTAATAGCAACCATTACTCATATAAAGTAAATGTCATTGATAAGTGTTTCAAAATTAGGGATCATCAACTTTTATGCCTGGTGCCAAATGTCTCTTCGTCCTATCAAGTAATTGCAGGGTCGGGCTTTCCCGAACATCGTCCACACTTTCTTTATAAGTTAACCCATATAATCCAGCTGGTGATATGTATATCATGCCTTCTTCTTTCATAATACTATAGACTCTCTCTAATACAAATTTTGGGCATAGAATTGTTAATTTTTCTAGTAGTCAATATAATGCTAGTAATTTGCGGATAATCACCAACTAAAGGCCACAGACTCCAATGCCCTTCTGAGCTTGGCCTGTCGGGAGAGTGTTGGCATATATTCGCTTATTCTAGTGATCTCATACATATCCAGATATTACCCGAATGCCAAATCTTTGTGGGTTCGTCCGTAACATAATATTATTGTTTCGCTAGGTGTTCTCAACTACCTTCACCATTTCACCAGTTTCACCTTTACACAGGAAGTTTAGAGCCTTTTGATTCATTCGCCAACTAGTCTTCAGTTAATGCAACATATTACCAGGAATATCACGCTCTAATGATGGCAAGATGATATCCATTAAATCGAGAAGATTTGTTATTGGATGAATAATCTTATGGATCGTACCAGGTACACTGGTGGATTCTATTGCCCAGCCGTAATTCTCCTCTTGCAAACCCCAATTATTCTTTTTCTGGTTTAATTACAGATTTTGGTCGATGCTCTTGTCTAGTATCATAAGGAGTTGGAACTATAGTATGTATCAGTGGATAAATAATTAGTTATAAATTCAGTTCGATGTTGAGCTTACGGTTCAAAATCGAACTGAGTTTACCAAACTTCAATACAAAATTAATTCTAAATTTAGGTTTGCACAAACGAAATTCAGTCTGTGAAGCGGCGGAAGTCCATTTATTCATATGAGGATCGTATCAAAGTCGTAAAGCTTTACATCAAGTACGATTTATGTGCAGCTGACACTGTTAGGACTGGGATCTCCTAGCACTAAATATCTGGTTCGATGGCACAGCGAATGGAGACCTGCACAAGCAGTATATCGAGAGACCAAAGTTTAGCCTTGAACAAAAACAAGCAGCTGCAAACTATTTTCTTTATCATGGTCGGAGAATTATTCCGAACTATAAGAGCCATGGGATATCCATCGAGAGATACGTTTAACAGAATGGATAGATGAATTGGCTCCCGGAAGACGAAATATCCGGATAGTTCGCGGCGCTAGGAAACAGTTTTCTACGGAGCAGAAAAATGATGCCTTAATTGAATTGTGCCTGAGAGAAGGTTCCGCCGCTATCGTTGCCGAACAGCTTGGTACCACAAAGCGTAGCTTTATGCATCGAAACAGAGTTGCTCAGAGAAAGGGACGGAGCACGTATGGGCAAATCTGATAAGCCAAAGCTACTTAAGAACAGGAATGCGTGCTTTTAGCAGAACTTGGATCATTGGAAAAGCTGATATATCGGTGACAGATGGGGCTGGACATACTTAACAGGGCATAGAAATATTAAAAAAACCGGGAAGCGATCCTGGAAAGTTGGCAAACACTGAAAGGGCCAGTCTGCTCGATGCTTTGAGAATGAAGTATCCGTTGTCGGAAAAGGTTATTAGAAGGCCCATGGCAGAAAAACAGCTTGTTGTTCCCTACAAGAAACGTTGGTACAACTCATACATGGAGAGATAAGCTCAGTGTAGATGACTTAATTGCTCGAGACTTCCGGTCAAAAAGCCACACAAAATTGGTTAACCGATCTTACGGATTTTCATATACTTGCCTGCAAGGTTAACCTGTCCCCAATTATCGGATGTTTCGATGGATTGGTAATCGGGTGGACAATTGGGACCACTCCAGATGCTGAATGATTTCATAGCTACTAGCCACTATAGTTGGCCTGGTTGGATTTCACGAGTGGAAGAGACAGGGCTGATAAAATCGATGTCCACAAAGGTTGTAAGGCGGTAATTCTACGTGTGAAGGTTTCTTTAGCAGAATCAAGAATGAAATGTTCTATCATCGTTCAGGTAAGGTGTTTCAATCTAGCTATTCGCAGACCAGCTTGTTGGCTGTCTGAGATGGCATAACGAAAAACGCATCAGGAAAGGACGAGCCCCATAACCTACAGAGGTAGTTTGATTTTGCGGCTTAAACAAGTCCAAAAAAGGCTGTGGATGAGGGGAAAATTAGTTGTAATCATGCCTAGAGCGCCGTTGGCTACTCAATATGGGAGAGGAACTGCTAAACCTAGGGAAAAGTTTTTCTAAAGAGTGAGTCTATCAGAAAACAAAAAAATAATGCCTTCGAGTGGGAATTATCAGATTTCAAGAACCATGTTAACTCGAGAAAATTCACCGTTTTTTAGTTCTGATCCGAGGGGAACTTCCAACAGGTGAGTGCACCGTTAGGAGCTGAATACTCGTAAAGAATATTGGTAGTCATAGGCATGCTGCTGCAAAACCAATTATTGAAAGGAACTCCTGTTTAAGTAGTATTATTGTCAATCTTCTTACTTACACCTAAATGAGAATCAACTTATTAAAGGGATCGGGATACAATGTTCAATAAAGAATATAAAACTAATACTATTTCAACGGCTAACATGGTTAAAGCTTCTGGAGTAGTAGCATTAATCGGAGTGGTGAGTAAACTACTTGGTTTTATCCGAGAGACGGTCATTGCTGCCGTTTTTGGTGCTACAGGGGTCACGGACTCTTATCTCGTTGCCTATATGTTGCCATCGGTATTGTTCGCTTCTATTGGTGCAGCTATTGTCACGGTCTTTATCCCGGTGTATACCGAGGTAAACAACCGTCAAGGTAATCAAGCCGCTTTTGCCTTGATCAATAAATTTGGAACGGCCGCACTTCTTCTGGTTGGTGTCTTGGTTTTAATGGGCGAGATTTTCGCTCCTGCAGTTGTGAGAGTTTTGGCACCTGGTTTTTCGGGAAGCACTTTCGATCTTACGGTTTCCTTAACCCGACTACTTACCCCAGTAATGGTATTATTAACTCTATCGTATTTGGCTACGGCCTCTTTAAACGCGCAACGTAAATTTACCGTACCTGCTGCGATTGGCTTACCATATAATATCATTATCATCGGTGCTACTTTATTACTAGGTAGAACATTTGGTATTTTCGGGCTGGCTATTGGCACTATTCTCGCAGTTGCCAGCCAGTTTTTTATTCAGTTACCATCGTTATATAAAAGTGGTTACCGGATGCGTCTGAAACTCGATTTTGCAGATCCAAATTTGCGGAAAATAGGATTGCTATTAGGAC
>JAAYFS010000018.1 GCA_012728115.1 Bacillota bacterium
ATTTCCTGGTGACAAAGGCGAAGGGGATCCACCTGTTCCCATCTCGAACACAGAAGTTAAGCCCTTCAGCGGTGATGGTACTGCTACATCTCGTAGTGGGAGAGTAACTCGTTGCCAGGAATTTTTTATGCTTTTATTTAAGGTTGTTGCAAAATCACTTTATTTTGCACGGCCTTTTTTTGTTGGTTTGAACAAAACTCCGCCTAAAAAATGAACGAATTTCCTAAAACAGCTAATGTTGGTAATAATTTACCTGATATTATTCACACTATTAGAATAAGCAGAGAAAAACAATTGGATATGTAATTGAAACACTTTCTTTTTCTGTTTTCTATGGTAGAATGAAAAAGTATAATTTTGATGTGGAGGAATAAGCGTGAAAATCGGTATTATCGGAAACCCTCAAGTTGGAAAAACTACTCTTTTTAAATTACTAACTAAGATTGATGGTAGTGGAAATATGAATCAAAAGGCCAATATTGGCATTGCGAAAGTCCCCGATTCGCGAATAGATTTTTTGAGTGGTATTTTTCAGCCTAAGAAGACTACTTATGCTACAATAGAATTAGTGGATATGGCAGGAACTGCTCAAAGACCTGATGGTAAAAAAAACGAATTGTTAGAAGCTATTAGAGACGTTGATGCCATAGTCCAAGTTGTAAGAGCATTTGAATCAAACATGGTACCAAATAGTAGGAATAATATAGAGCCCTTTGATGAAGTAAAAGAAGTACAAGAGGAATTGCTTCTTTCTGATTGGAGTATATTAGAAAACCGACTTGAAAGAATCCAAAAGCAAAAAAATAAAGGTGCTAATCAAAATGAGGGTGAACTAGAGGTATTATTAAAAGCAAGAGATTTATTAGAACAAGAACTACCTCTTAGAAATTTAGAGTTAACGGAACAAGAAGAGAAGCTAATTAGAGGATATGATTTCTTAACCAGAAAACCCATAATCGTTGTTGTTAATCTGGATGAGGATCAATTAAGGAATGATCAGTACCCCCAAAAAGCGGAACTCGAAAAATGGTGTAGCGAAAGTAATATTCCTTTGACCCAGATATGTGGACAATTGGAAGTGGAGATAGCACAGCTTGATGAAGAAAGTCAGCAGCTTTTCATGGAAGAACTAGGGATTCAAGAGACTGGAATTGCGCGTCTAGCCCGAATTCTCTATCGTCATTTAGGCTTAATCTCATTTTTCACTGTCGGGCAGGATGAAGTCAGGGCTTGGACCATCACCGATGGATCCACAGCTAAAAAGGCTGCTGGAAAGATTCATTCAGATATCGAAAGAGGTTTTATTAGGGCAGAAGTAGTAAGTTATGCTGATTTTGTGGAATATCAAAGTATGTCCAAGATTAAAGAAAAAGGTCTATTTAGATTAGAAGGTAAAGAGTACCTTGTAAAGGATGGAGATATCATTAGTTTCAGGTTTAATGTGTAGCCTGGATTTGAAAGGAGAAATAACCATGGATGTGAGAGAGAAAGCTCGAGATTTAGCAAGCGCTTTACAGAATTCAGCTGAGTATCAAAGGTTGATCAATGCCAGAAAAGCTATTGATGAGCATCAAGCTGCCAAGATCATGTTAAGAGATTTTCGTAATAAACAACTTAATCTTCAAAAACAACAAATGGAAGGTAAACCAATAACCGAAACACAAGCAGAGGAAATGCGTAAACTCTATGAGATCGTTTCGGTGAATCCATATATTCGCGAATTAATTGAAGCTGAATTTGCCTTCGGCGGTCTGATGATGGAGATCCAAGAGATTATTGGTGAAGCTCTTAGCATTGAAGAAGATAATCTTGAGGATGAGGACGATGAACCAAAGATCGAGCAACCAAGTAAGAAACTCTGGACTCCAGGTAATTAGGAGTATGTCTTTTTAAAATGGCAAAATTAAAGTTTGGTACAGCTGGGATACCGCATAGTGCTAAGAAACGTTCCAGCCAAGAAGGAATAAAAAGAGTGGCTGAACTTGGTTTAGGTTGTATGGAACTGGAGTTTGTCCGCAGTGTAAGAATGACGGAAAAGACCGCCGAAAAGGTTAGGACAGTAGCGAAGGATCTAGGAGTGGATTTAACTGCTCATGCCCCTTACTATGTTAATCTAAACTCTGTTGAACAAGAAAAAATTGTCGCTAGCAAAGAGAGAATTGTGAAGGCTGCGAAAATCGGTTGGTTAGCAGGCGCCGAAAGCGTTACATTTCACGCAGCCTTTTATCATAACGATGAGCATAAAAAGGTTTTTCAAAATGTAAAGAAACACCTCTATGATATTAAAGAAACTCTTGATCGAGAGGGCATTGAAATAGATCTTCGACCAGAGACTACAGGCTCGCCATCGCAATTTGGCACTGTGGAAGAGATAGTAAAACTTTCTCAGGAGATTCCTGGTGTTCTTCCGTGTATCGATTTTTCACATATCTTTACCCGATCCCTCGGTCAAAAGAATACATATGAAGCTTTTAGTTTTTATCTTGACTATGTTAGCAAGTATCTAGGAAAAGATGCATTGTCTAGGATGCATATTCATCTGTCAGGAATTGAATATGGACCAAAAGGTGAAAGGCAGCATCTTAAGCTGAAAGATTCAGAAATAAACTATAGGGCAATTATTCAAGCATTAGTGGACTATCGGGTAGGTGGTTGGGTAATTTGTGAGAGTCCGAATCTTGAGGATGATGCACTTTTACTTTACCAAACCTATCAAGAATTTAGCGCGTCCCAATAAGAATTAATAGTACTCCAATAACAACGATTAGCATTTTATTAAGTGATAAATGTTGCGATAGTCCTATTATCCCAAGAGTACTGACGATGAATAAAACCAATGGCCCAATAAGTCCTAGAACGCTATTGATTTTCATAGCTGATTTCACTCTGCCTAGCTTGAGCATTAATAGTGCAGCGGTTATTTCTATTGTTCCTGCCAAGAATCGTAACAGTGCCATTCCCTTTACAGTTCTCAATTCATTGAACATTTTATTACCTCCATTTTTGTAAGATTGTGGGTCTCAAATTGTTATGGTATACTAGTAAAGGTGTTGCATTTTTGAATGCAGCTTGAAGAACAATTTGCTTCTTCCCCAACAGACCTGTTTGGTCTGTTTTTTGGGGTGTCTGCTATGCCTAAAAACAAATAGTCGGAGAGGGGTAGATGGTATGTATAGTGTATTGAGCAAGGTCGATCCCGAGTTAGCTAAGGCGATTAATAACGAGATACATAGACAGCATGATAAATTGGAACTGATCGCATCAGAGAACTTTGTTAGCCTCGCCGTATTGGAAGCATTAGGTAGCCCACTAACAAATAAATATGCTGAAGGCTATCCAGGTAGACGCTATTATGGTGGTTGTGAGCATGTAGACGTAGCTGAAAATTTAGCAATTGAAAGAGCGAAGAAACTTTTTAATGCTGAGCATGCTAATGTTCAACCTCATTCGGGAGCTCAAGCCAATCAAGCAGTATACTTTGCAGTTTTAAAGCCAGGTGATACTGTACTAGGAATGGATCTGAGTCATGGTGGACATCTAACCCATGGTAGTCCTGTTAACTTTTCAGGTTCCTGGTTCAACTTTGTTCACTATGGTGTTTCCGAACATGATGAACGAATTGATTATGATGTAGTCAGAGATTTAGCTAAGAAACATAAACCTAGATTGATCGTTGGAGGCGCATCGGCATATCCTCGCGAAATCCACTTTGACAAACTTAGAGAAATCGCTGATGAGGTTGGCGCACTACTAATGATCGATATGGCGCACATAGCTGGATTAGTCGCTGCTGGTATTCATCAAAGCCCAATTCCATATGCTCAGTTTGTAACTACCACTACTCATAAAACTCTCCGAGGGCCAAGAGGCGGCATGATCCTTACAACAGCTGAATATGCTAAGGCGATCGACAAAGCAGTGTTCCCAGGACTTCAAGGTGGACCATTAATGCATGTGATAGCTGCGAAAGCGGTTTCATTTAAAGAAGCTTTGACCGAAGACTTTGTTGAGTATGCAAAGCAGGTCGTCAGAAACGCAAAAGCTTTAGCTGAAGGCTTAATCGACAATGGTTTCACTTTGGTATCAGGCGGAACAGATAATCACCTAGTTTTAGTTAATACCAAGAAGCGCGGATTTACTGGAAAAGATGCAGAACATCTTCTTGATGAAGTCGGTATAACTGTAAATAAGAATACTATTCCTTTTGAGACTGAAAGTCCATTCGTTACTAGCGGAATTAGAATTGGAACAGCCGCTTTAACAACTAGGGGAATGAAAGAAGAAGACATGAAGTCAATTGCTGACATTATCGGTCGAACTTTATCTAAAGATGTTGTTGAACGCGACGAAATTCGTAAAAAAGTTAAAGAACTTGCAGAGAAATATCCATTATACTCAGAACTGAGATAATAGAAGGAATTGGCGTTAGAATGAAGAAGTAGTCATTTGGTAGGTCTCTGGAAATAAAAAGAATTTTGATATAATTTTGTGATGAATATCACCAATTTTTGCGATTGGTGATAGAAAATCATAAGATTAATAGATTAATTAAAAGCAGCAAAGGAGGAATTTACGTGGCTGAAATGTTAGAAATCCGCTGGCATGGCCGTGGAGGTCAAGGTGCAAAAACAGCTGCCCTTTTACTCGCTGAAGCAGCAGCTGCTGTAGGGAAATATATCCAAGCTTTTCCTGAATATGGTCCAGAAAGAATGGGAGCACCTGTCGTATCTTATAATCGAATCAGTGATCAGCCTATCACTATTCATTCGAGCGTGGAAAATCCACGATTCGTTGCAGTACTCGATCCGACATTTATCGGATCAATCGATGTTTGTGCTGGAATACCTGATGGAGGAGTTATTATCGTTAATACTCCACTTTCAGCAAGCGAAATGCGGAAGAAATTAGGGCTTACCAACGATGCAATTAAAGTCTTTACCGTAGATGCAAGCAATATTTCGCGTGAAACCATTGGTAGGGAAATTCCAAACACTCCAATGTTAGGGGCTTTAGTAAAAGCAACTAATGTTTTGGACATCGATGAATTGATTGAAGATACCAAAAAGAGATTGGAACGGAAGTTTAAGAATAGGCCTGAAATCATTGAGGGTAACGTAAAAGCCATTCTTAGAGCCTATGAGGAGGTGCAAGGAGAATGAGCGATAACAAAAAGCAAGTAGTTCGAAAAGATGCTGCTTGGCACGAACTTCCAGTTGGTGGAATTATCCCTGCTGGCGGAACTGCCAAGGAATTTAAAACAGGTGATTGGAGAACTATTAGACCGATCCATGATCGGGAAAAATGTATAGATTGTATGTTCTGCTGGGCTTATTGTCCAGATATGTCAGTAATCGTAGAAGATGGAAAAGTAGTCGGTTTTGACTATGATCATTGCAAAGGTTGTGGCATTTGCGCCAAAGTATGTCCTCCTCGGGTAAGTGCGATCACAATGGTACCCGATAGCGAGGCAGATGCCGAAACTAAGAAAGAGGAGGAAGCAGTATGAGTGTAGTCGCGAAAAAACATCGGATCGCTCTAACTGGGAATGAAGCTGTAGCTCAAGCTATGCGTCAAATCCATCCTGATGTTGTAGCAGCATATCCTATTACACCTCAGACAGAAATAGTTCAAATTTTTTCTAGTTTTGTTTCTGATGGTCTTGTTCATACAGAATATGTTCCTGTAGAAAGTGAACATAGCGCAATGAGCGCTACTGTTGGTGCTGCAGCAGCTGGTGCTCGTTCGATGACAGCTACTTCGGCTAACGGACTGGCTTTAATGTGGGAGATTCTTTATATTGCATCTGGAAGCCGTCTTCCAATAGTTATGCCTGTAGTAAATAGAGCTTTAAGTGGACCTATTAATATTCACTGCGACCATAGTGATACAATGGGTGCCAGAGATTCTGGTTGGATTCATCTTTATTCTGAAAATGCTCAAGAAGCATACGATAACATGATTCAAGCAGTTAGAATTGCTGAACATCCTGATGTAAAACTTCCTGTCATGGTTTGTATGGATGGATTTATTATCAGTCATGGTATGGAAAACGTTGAACTTCTTGATGACAAAGTAGTTAGCGATTTTGTTGGTAGTTACAAGATTGACCATCCATTACTTGATATCGATAATCCAATTACATTTGGACCACTTGATCTACAAGACTTCTATTTCGAACATAAAAGAGCTCAAGCTGAAGCAATGGTTAGAGCGAAAAACGTTATTCTTCAAATTGGCGAAGAGTACGCAAAATTAACTGGTACCAAGTATGAATTATTTGAAACATATCGCTTAGATGACGCTGAAGTTGCTATCGTTGTAATCGGATCAACAGCAGGAACAGCAAAGGTTCAAATCGATAAACTTCGCAGTCAAGGTATTAAAGCTGGAATGCTCAAGGTTAGAGTATTTAGACCATTCCCATACGAAGAAATCAAACAGGCTCTCAGCCATGTTTCTGCAATCGCAGTACTTGACAGAGCAGATAGCTTCTCGTCAATTGGTGGACCTTTGTTTAGTGAAACTCGTGCAGCTATGTATGATGCCGAAAAACGTCCACTAATTACAAACTACGTTTATGGTTTAGGTGGCCGAGACATTAACTTGGCAATGATCGAAAAAGTATATCAAGATCTTTTAGAGATCAAGGATACAGGTAAGTTGAAGCAGTACGTGAACTATCTCGGAGTAAGGGAGTGATTAAGCAATGGCATTGAATTTGAAAGAGTTAGCTAGCAGGCCAGAACGGTTCTCAGCTGGACACCGTGCCTGTGCTGGTTGTGGATTCCCATTAGTAATCAAGATGGTTCTTGGTTCGATTAAGGAACCAATCGTGGCAGCTTGTGCTACTGGCTGTATGGAAGTTACAAGTACAATCTTCCCTTATACCGCTTGGGAAATCCCATTTATTCATAACGCGTTTGAAAATAGCGCTGCAACCATGAGTGGTGTTGAGGCTGCATATCAATCGCTTAAACGTCAAGGCAAAATAGATAAAGATATTCGTTTTGTAGCTTTTGGTGGAGACGGCGGAACCTACGATATTGGTTTCCAATCACTATCAGGTGCTATGGAACGTGGACATAACATGGTTTATGTGTGCTATGATAACGGAGCATACATGAATACAGGAGTCCAACGTTCAAGTGCAACACCAAGAGGAAGTCATACCACAACCACTCCAGCTGGAAAAGTTGGTAAAGGTAAACAACAATACAGAAAAGACCTAGCGTTAATCATGGCAGCACACGGAATTCCTTATGTTGCTCAAGCTAGTGTTGGTGACTTGGTTGACTTAGCACGTAAAGCTGAAAAAGCCTTTAATGTAGATGGACCAGCCTTCTTAAACGTTCTTACCCCATGTCGTCTAGGTTGGAACGTTCCTGCGGATAGTGTTAGGGACATTGCAAAAGAAGCAACCGATGCTTGTTTCTGGCCATTATTCGAAGTTGAAAACGGAAAATGGAAAGTTAACTACAAACCAAAGAACAAGATTGCTATGGACGATTGGATGAAGCAACAAGGTAGATTTAAACACTTATTTGCACCAGGAAACGAAGATATCCGAAGAGAAATCCAAGAAGAAGTCGATAGACAATGGGAAGCTTTATTAAAAAGAGCTGAAGAAGCTTAATCTTAAGCACTTTATCTTAAGATCTAGCAAAAAAATACTAAGCCTAAATAGAGTTGGCGTTTGCCAACTCTATTTTTGTTTTTTGGCAGGAATAGAAGGATTTTAGTCGAAAAAATGGATATGTAGCGAAAAGCATATTGGTGGGAAAATTGATGAGATTTAAATGTAAAATTTGGATTACTGCAGAAGAGAGCGAAGAGGCAGTGATAGGGAAAGGTCGTGCTGCTCTTTTAAGAGCCATTAAAGAACATAATTCCTTAAAGAAAGCAGCGGATGAACTAAATATGTCCTATCGAGCAGCGTGGGGAAAGATTCGTAAAGCCGAACGGAGATTAGGTTACAAACTAATTCAAACTCAAACAGGGGGGATAGGAGGTGGAGAAACGAGTTTAACATCCGAGGGTCTAGAGCTTTTGGAAAAATACGATTTATTTGTAGAAAAGGTAAGCGAGTTTGCCAACAACCTATTTGATAAAGTTGAGTTTTGATGGTTTGTACCAGCTACCCGTTATGCTTTCGGATACATAACCAAGGATAAGGAGAGGAAAGTATGAAGTTATCTAAGAAAATTTTAAGTATTTTTTTACTAGCGTTCTTGCTTGTTGCTGTTATCACAAGCGCTAATGTATTCGCAAAAGAGCGAATCATTCTAGCTACTACCACAAGTACTGACAACACAGGATTACTAGCAGTTTTGTTACCGCCATTCGAAGAGAAATTTAATGTCGAAGTACATATTATCGCTGTTGGAACAGGACGTGCTCTTGAACTTGGAAGAAATGGTGACGCTGACGTAGTTTTAGTGCATGCTCGCGAACAAGAACTTGAGTTTGTTGAGCAAGGATATGGTGTTAACAGATTAGACGTAATGTACAACGACTTTGTAGTTCTTGGACCGAAATCCGATCCAGCAGGTGTTGCATCTGCTTCATCGGTACTAGAAGCATTCAAAAAAATTGCAGAAAACAAATCTGTATTTATCTCTCGTGGAGACAACTCTGGAACTCATGTTAAGGAACTAGATATTTGGGCTCTAGCTGGAATCACTCCTGAAGGAAACTGGTATCGTGCGGTAGGGCAAGGAATGGGTGCTTCGATCAATATTGCAGACCAATCAGGCGGTTACATACTTTCGGACAGAGGAACTTATTTATCATACAAGGATCAAACTGACCTTGTAATAGTTTTCCAAGGTGATGAATTGCTCTTTAACCCATACGGTATTATGGCAGTAAACCCCGAGCTTCATCCACACGTAAAATTTGATTTAGCAATGGAACTAGTTAACTACTTTGTATCCGAAGAAGCCATTGAGATTATCAATTCGTTCTTGGTTGCTGGAGAACAACTTTTCTTTACCTATAATGACTAGTATGGACTAGGAGTGTAAGTAAATGGATTATATTGTGAGGGCGGTTATTCAAGCTGTTCAACTCATTACTTCCTTTGATGATTCTGTTATTTCGATCGCTTCATTGTCTATTAGAGTTTCGCTTACATCGACTTTGATCGCCTCCTTGATCGGAATCCCTATAGGATTTATCCTGGGCACTTGCAAATTTAGAGGTAGATCACTATTGACAAGTATTCTAAACACGCTTTTGAGTATACCTACAGTTGTTGTCGGTTTAGCTGTATATAGTGTTATTTCTCGTAGGGGGCCTCTTGGAGAATTAGGGCTTTTATTTACTCCGACAGCGATCATAATTGGACAGACAATTCTAGCTCTCCCGATAATCTCCGCCCTCACTATGAATGCAACGAGGGATATGGATCGAGTCTTATGGAACACAGCAGTTTCCTTAGGCTCATCTAGAGTTCAAGCAGCAATTTTACTATTAAAACATGCTAGATTTGCGATTGTGGGTGCTGTTATCGCTGGTTTTGGAAGGGTAGTTGCAGAAGTTGGGGCGTCGATGATGCTGGGCGGAAACATCGCCAACTATACTCGAACACTAACAACTGCTATATCTTTGGAGACGAGTAAAGGTGATTTTAGTTTTGCTATTGCTTTAGGTATTATCCTCCTCCTGGTCTCTTTTTCGGTCAACCTTGGAGTGTATTTCTTTCAACAATGGACCCGAAGGGCTAGTATAAAAACAGGCGAAAGGTACTCGTAGATATGAATAGCAATGTTTTTGAGATAAAAAACTTAAAAAAATCTTATGGTAAAAAGACGATCATAGATATTGATCATCTTGCGATCTCACGGGATGGGATCACGTGTTTAATGGGGAGAAATGGTTCTGGGAAAACCACTTTAATCAGATTATTGGCTTTAGTAGAACAACCCGATTCGGGAGAAATACTCTTTAACGGTGAACCTTTGCCAAAGAGTGAACGAGAACGACTCGCTCTCCGTCGCAAAATGGGCGTTATCTGGCAAAATCCAGCAATGTTCAATATGACGGTATATCAAAACCTGATTCTTGCTCTTCGCTTGAGAGGAATAGATAAGAAAACTATTGAGCAAAAAGCTGAAGAGATAAGTGAAAGATTGTCTTTGTATTCTTTGTGGAACAAGTTTCCTAGCCAACTTTCTGGAGGAGAGTCTCAAAAAGTATCAATAGCAAGGACACTGATTTACTCACCAGAGATTATTTTCGTCGATGAACCAAACACATACTTAGATGAAGATAACCAAAGGATAACTGAGGAAATAGTGATGAACTATGTTCAGGAAGAAAAGAAGACCGCTATTATTGTTACGCATAGTAGTGACCAGGCACAACGACTTGCCAAAAATATCGTAAGATTAGTGAACGGAAAAGTAGCTCCAGGTAGCCCTGAATAGGGTATTACCTGGAGTTTTGTAATATTTTTGTTATTAACTAAAAACCGCTATTAACTCAAAAGATTATCAAGTATAATTACACTAGATGTTAATAGTGAAATGAGTGAGAAAAAGGTGCCCTATGGTCATGCTGCAGTAAGTAAAGAGAATCGAAAAACCTTGAAACTAAATAATTTAGAGGGAGCCTTTGCAGTAAGTAGCGATAACTTGTTTGGACCTTATCTTGGTCTTTTTGCCCTTGCTTTAGGTGCTACACCTACTCAAATAGGGCTTTTAAGCGCGCTACCAGCACTTTTGGGAAATTTACTGCAAATCCCCTATGGGATTCTCACGGAGAAATTGGGCAAACGCAAGCTATTAATTATCATCGGATCATTTTGGAATAGAATTAGTTTAATTATGATGGCCTTTGTTCCTTTTTTTGTCGCCGAAGATATGCGCGTTAACGCTCTGATTTTACTTGCAACCTTACGAGTTACGGTTGGTAGTTTAAGCGTTCCTGCGTGGACTGCGATTCAAGCTGAAATTATTCCACGCCAAATAAGGGGTAAGTACTATGCTAACCGAAATGTGATTCTAAATATCTGTGGTTTGGTGGCAACGTTCGTAGCGGGAAGAATTCTAGCTGCTGATTTCCCAATTAACTATAAATCTTTGTTTGTGCTAGCTGGAATAACAGGTTTGGCTTCAACCGCGACATTCGTAAAATTAGATTTTAAACCTGTGAAGCCAACCGAAAAAAGCGATCAGCGAATGAAGTTTTCGGAGAAAGTTAAAGCATTTTCGGGAATGTTAAAAAGTGCAAAAGACTATTCTTCCTATTGCGTCTCATCATTTATTTGGAATATCGCAGCTACTATTAACGGACCCTTTATTTCAATCTACTTTGTTGAGGTTCTAGGAGGTCAACCACAGAATTTTGCCATAGTTAATGGAGCAGCGACGGTGGCTGGAATCCTATGTCAAAAATATTGGGGTCGATTAGTTGATAGATATGGTCAGAAAAACATCATGCTCTATTCAGGTGTAGGTGTGATTTTTGTACCTTTCCTTTGGTTTGCTAGTACTATTAGTCCGCTCGCACTTTTGGTAAACTTTTGGTCTGGATTTATGTGGGGCGGGTACAACTTAGCAGCTTTCAACCTGTTATTAGATATTACACCAGATGCAAACCGTTCGTTATATATTGGAGCATATAATACCATCATAGGGGTAGCTACTACCATTGGTCCAGTAATTGGTGGTTTTGTAGCAGAAAGTTTTGGACTACGAATGGTATTCTTACTTTCGTTCTTCCTTCGTGGTGTTGGTTTATGGTTGTTTAAGCGTAATGTTAATGATCTATCGGAAAAGAAAATGTCATTTAAGGATCTTAGCCCATTTCCCAAGAAGGGTAATGTTGGGATAGGTCTTGAATAGTTGGCAATACTATAATATAATGTCAAGTAAGGTTGAAAATATTAATGGTGATTAGCGTTACAATGAAGGGGACCGTTAATACAAACTGTTTCAGAGAGTCGATGGGTGGTGCAAATCGACCAGGTAGTATTAATTTTCCAGCCCTTGAGGGATGCTTTTCCTTACCATACGGGTAAGCCCGATATAGCTGGGGAAGTGGTTCACTGCTTTTTTGTGGTGTTCAACTAGGGTGGCAACGCGGGAATTCCTCTCGTCCCTTGACTTTCGGGACGAGAGTTTTTTTATCTAAAGATAATAGTGAATGGAGGAAGACAATGTTAGATCTTAAGTTGATTAGAACTAATCCTGAATTGGTTAGGGAGTCACTTAGAAAGCGCGGCGAAGAGGCCCCATTAGATGAAGTATTGGAACTTGATAACAAAAGAAGGGCAGTTATAGCTGAAGTTGAAGAATTAAAAGCTAAACGGAACGAAGTATCGGAAAAAGTTGCAACTCTAAAACGCGAAAAGAAAGATGCTACAGAAATCATCGCTGAAATGAAAGAAGTATCGCAAAAGATTAAAGACTTGGACGAAGAGCTTAGAGAAATCGAAAGTAAGTTAGAGGATTACTTACTTAGAATTCCAAATATCCCTCATCCTTCGGTTCCAGAGGGAGCAAGTGATGACGATAATGTAGTGGTTCGTCAAGTTGGACATACTCCTTCATTCGATTTTGAACCATTACCTCACTGGGAAATCGGAGTTAATTTGGGTATTTTAGACTTTGAACGTGGTGGCAAAGTTACAGGAACACGGTTCTATTTTCTGAAAGGATTAGGTGCGAGACTCGAACGAGCATTAATCAATTTTATGCTCGACGTTCATACTCAAAGACACGGATATACCGAAGTCTTTCCACCATTTATCGTTAATAAAGATTCAGCATTAGGGACTGGTCAACTTCCAAAATTTGGCGAAGATATGTTTAAGTTGGAAGGATTGGATTACTATTTGATTCCAACCGCGGAAGTTCCTGTGACAAATCTTTACCGTGACGAAATTCTAAGTGCTGAACAATTACCAATTTACCACGTCGCTTATTCCGCTTGTTTTCGATCAGAGGCTGGCGCTTATGGGCGTGATACCAGAGGAGTAATTCGGGTTCATCAATTTAATAAAGTTGAGCTAGTTAAATTTGTTACTCCTGAAAGTTCTTATGACGAGTTAGAAAAATTGCTTAATGATGCTGAAACCATCCTTAAAGAGTTAGGGTTGCCATATCAAGTATCCCTAATAAGTTCGGCGGACTTAGGTTTTACTGCCGCTAAGAAATATGACCCAGAAGTATGGATGCCTAGCTATGGAAGATATGTCGAGATCTCTTCGTGTAGTAACTTTGAAGACTTTCAAGCTCGAAGAGCGAATGTTCGTTTTAGAAGAGAAAAAGGTTCCAAACCAGAATTCGTTCATACATTAAATGGTTCTGGAATAGCGGTGGGTCGTTGTTTAGCCGCTATTTTGGAAAACTATCAACAAGCAGATGGATCTGTTTTAATTCCAGAAGTGCTTCGTCCATACATGGGAGGTTTAGAGAGAATAACCAAGGAAAGCTAACGAGAGGATAAAGTGGGGACAAAAGGGTAGAAAAAACCTCTTGTTAAATCTTCTGCCTTGAGTTATAATAAGAAATGGTTTGGAAGGGTGCCAGAGTGGACGATTGGAGCGGTCTTGAAAACCGTCGAGGGTTCACGCCCTCCGTGGGTTCGAATCCCACCCCTTCCGCCACGAAGACTACGATGATGTCGAACCTATCCCGAAGAAAAGGCTCTTTGGGATAGGTTTTTCTTCAATTTTAATTTTATTATAAGGGGCATTCTATATGAAAAGAATTATTAAAGGAGATCTTATTCTGATTGTCGTATTGATAGTCCTAGGCGGATTAGGGATTCTTTTGAGTAATCGTCTTTTATCTACGACGGATCTTGGTAATAAGGTTCAAATTGAGATAGATGGAGAAATCTACGAAACGTATTCTCTTGGGGAAAATTTTCGAAATATTCGTGTGGAATCTCCAAGAGGATATAATGTACTAAGAATAGACGACTCGAAGGTTAGAGTAATAGAAGCAGATTGCCCCGATCAAATATGTGTACATTTTGGTTGGATTCAACGGGCGGGGCAAACAATTGTATGTCTCCCAAATAGGCTGATTGTTAGAGTAGTAAGTGGAGAAAACAGCGATGAAGGACTAGAACTAGACGGAATTACATATTAGCCCTAATAAATTCGATATTCGTTGTTTTCTTGGGATGATTGGGCTTTTAAGTTACAATTTGGTATAATATAAGAGAGGTGGTTAAATGAAGCCATTCATTTTAGTTGTAGATGACGAGATTTCTATTCAAGAGTTAATAAAATTTAATTTGGAACAAGCAGGTTACGAGGTCGATGTTGCTGATGACGGTATCATCGCTCTTGAAAAATTCGAAAAGAGAAGACCTGATTTAATTGTTTTAGATCTCATGCTTCCTGGTAAGGATGGGTATGATGTCTGTAAAGCGATTAGAAAGAAGAGTAACGTGCCTATCATTATGGTAACAGCTAAAGAAACAGAGCTAGAAAGAGTTTTAGGACTCGAATTAGGTGCGGATGACTATATTACGAAACCTTTTAGTCCGCTCGAATTAGTAGCTAGAATCAAAGCGGTGCTAAGAAGAGCTAGTGGACAAGAAAATGCAGAAGAACAGGAACTACATGTCGGTCCGATATCAATGAACCTTGATACACGAGAAGTTACTGTATCTGGACAATTAGTTGAACTAACTAGGAAGGAATTCGATCTGTTACATATTTTCCTAAAGAACGTAGGGAAAGTATTAACCAGAGAATTTCTACTACAAAAGGTTTGGGGGTACGAATACGAAGGCGAGACCCGCACAGTGGACGTACACATCCGACATTTAAGGCGTAAACTTGGACCACAAGGTGAAGAAAGAATTGAAACCATCCACGGGGTAGGATATAAATTAAGGGGGAATTAGCTTGCGCAAAACCCTGTTATTAAAGCTAATTACTCTAATGTTAGTGGTAACCTTATTTTCCATGGGGGTTACCACGTTTTTTATAACCAAATATGCTCAGAGTACGTTGCTGAATCAAATAAAAGAAGACTTAGTCTCTGATATCCAGTCCTTCAAACTCTTTGCTAAAGGAGGAGTGAATCAGGATGTAGTGGCTGAGTTTGGCAATCAAACAGGTCGAAGGATCACCTTGCTTAATAAGAACGGCGATGTATTAGCTGATTCACATATTTCTCCTCAAGAAATGGGTAATCTACTCGATCGACCTGAGGTTCAGCATGCCTTAAGAGATGAGTATGGAAGTGATGAGCGCTTCTGCGAGTATGTGGGCGAACACTATATTTTTGTTTCAGCTCCAGTTAAAGACGACATCATTGTGCGCATTGGTTTAGAAAGCGAAAACTACTATACAACTGCGGTTTCTTTTTATCACCGAGCAATAATAGTTGTTCTTTTGTTACTTCCATTCATTTTCCTAGTTGTTTTTTTGGTTAGTAGATCTATTTCGGAGCCCGTTCGTGATCTTCTCGTAGTCACTCGCCGTCTTAAGGCTGGAGAATTTGGCAGAAGAGTATTAGTCCGAACTCAGGATGATATTGGGCAATTAGGAAGAGCTTTTAATGAGTTATCGATAACGTTAGAGGAAATGTTTGAGACTATCAATGATAAGGAAAGTAAACTTAATACCGTTTTAGCAAGTATGGATGATGGAGTATTTGCCGTCAATATGGACGGCGAAGTAATTCTTGCAAACCGAGCTTTTGGTGAGTTAACAGAATTGGATGAAAAATATCTTCTTGGTAAGGATCAAAGAGAAGTGATCCAAAACGAGGAGCTAACCGATATCTTAATTAGAACAATGCTTGAGGAACGATTGATAACTGAGGAAATAAGATCCTACCCTGGTAGTGATAGAATTCTTGCTGTTAATTGTAGTCCTTTAGAGAGTGATGATGGACAGATTATTGGTGCGGTTGCGGTTTTTAGAGATGTTACCGAGCTCAGAAAACTCGAACGAATGCGACGAGAGTTTGTGGCAAACGTATCTCATGAATTAAGGACGCCTTTAACAAGTATTAAAGGTTTTATCGAGACACTTCTCAACGGTTCACTAGACGATAAAGAAATAACTCTTAGGTTCTTACGGATAGTAAATGGTGAAACTGACCGCATGATTAGCTTGATTAACGATCTTTTGGATTTATCACGGATCGAAAGCGGCAAACAGATTGTAGTTATGGATAAAGTAAATCTATCCTCCGTTTTTGAAGAAACCTTCTTACTGCTACAGAGCAAAGCTAATTCGAAAGACATTGAATTAAGCAATCTGATTAATGATAAAATAACTGTGGTGGGCGATACAAAACTCTTGCGCCAGGTAGCCCTTAACCTAATTCATAACTCGATTAAGTACACTCAATCAGGAGGTAGCGTGTGGGTAGAAGCTGCTGTTAAAGAGAATGAGGTCGAGGTTACCGTTGGTGATACGGGAGTAGGAATCCCTGTCGAACATTTAAATAGGATATTTGAGCGATTTTATCGAGCAGATAAAGCACGCTCGCGTCAAATGGGCGGTACAGGCTTAGGCTTATCGATTGTTAAACACATCGTTGAAAAACATGGGGGAACCATTCGGGCGGAGAGCGGCGAAGGTGAAGGTACACGAATTATCTTTACACTTAAACTGGCATAAGTAAAGAAATCTGGTTTGACACAAATCGTTTTCTATGGTACACTAATGCTTGTCGATGAAAATAATTCGGAAGGGTGCTTGAGAGGCCGAAAAGAGCCGCCTGCTAAGCGGTTGAGGGTTCACGCCCTCCGTGGGTTCGAATCCCACCCCTTCCGCCATTTAGACAAATTATTGTCGATATTTTTTCGGTTTAGTACTGAGATTCTTTAGGTCTTCGCCATCGAGTTGGCCAGAAGGACCGCCCATCTTAGTGTCAACTAAGGAGTATCGAGGAAGCTTGAGTTTGTTTTTCATCTGTTTCTTTTTTGGCATTATTTCACCTCCAATGGGAACATTAATAGCATAACCAATTGGAGCGATAGTATTGACATACTAGATTCTTCTGGTATAATTAATCTTTGTTAGTGTGAAAATCAAATATGCGCCCGTAGCTCAGCTGGATAGAGTGTCTGACTACGAATCAGAAGGTCTCAGGTTCGAATCCTGACGGGCGCGCCACTTAAGAATATGATTAAACCGCCAAACGGCGGTTTTTTGTTTTTTGACTTACTCATTTACGACGTAAACTACAATCCAGAATAACTGATCATTAAAAAGTCGCCTCTAGACGTCTCGAATCGGCTCTATAGGACACGCAATCAAACGATGGAGCACTTTTTATACGGCCAGTGGCTCAAAATCATGTTGACGATCGGCAAAAGTAACAATATTTAAAAGAACTTACGCTCCACTATATCTAAGCACTTTTCGCCTCACCGTAAGTTTTGATAAAATAAACTTAGGAGGCGCATATGTATGGTTAACATACTAAGTATTGATTTTGATTACTTCATAGCTGCTTCGGCAATGGAAAGGGATAAGTATTTTCCCAGTGGAGAAGATGAGGTAAATTTAAATAAGCTACGAGCCATTTGGAAAGAACGATATCTTCAATACCCTGAACTTATGCAAATCGGTGTAGTGGACGAATTTCATTCTTTAAAAGACTTCTTACTTCTAATAAGAATCAAGAGAGAAAAATTCTTTAGTTCGAATACCCACAAAAGTATCAAAGGCGTAATTGATCGAATCCCTGCCAACCAAAATCTAAGAATCGTAAACATCGACTTTCATCACGATTACTACCACTACTATAGCGGCGATAATTACCTTAATTGCGGTAATTGGTTGCGGAGAGTCATTGAAGAAAGACCTATGACACAAGTAAAGTGGATTCGTAGGGAAGACTCACAACTCTTCAGTCTAGAGGGAGAAATTCCTTTTGAACACACTACTAACATTACATCGGTATTTAACGAGTCCTTTGATATAGTTTTTATATGCAGAAGTCCTGAATGGAGCCCTCCTCATCTAAGCTACAGATATGAAGAATTAGTTCGTTCGGTATTTTATAGCGAGACTGCATAATCTACGAAAAATCAAGCTCAAAATAGGATTGCTATTATGAGCTTGGTTTTTCTTAATATGCCTTCATATTTCTTTTGTTTAATTTCTCATCCCAAATATATTTTAAAATCTCAAGTTCCTCGGTATAATCCTCTTTCGAATTATCCTCATCGTACTTCAACAACTCCAGTACTTCGATCTCGAAGTTTTCTGCACCCAATTCCTTCCAATCACTCTGCAACTCCCTGTTAGGATGGAATCCAGTATCTAATTGAAATTTCTCCCGATTTATCCTTGCCTTTAGGTTTTGACTCGTTTCAAGGAAATATTTATCGTTGACTTTACAGTGGATCCAAAAAATCCCCATATCATGTTTCATTTGCTTATATTGTTCAACTAACTCTTTTCTTCTACTTTTCATCAGTAACCCATCTCTTTCAATATTCTCGCTAGTGTTCGTAACCTTTCTCCTAGTATTTCTCCATCTTCACTAAGCACCTGGTTAAATAACGCTATATCCTTATCGAGCATTTCATTGTCTTCGCAAATTGCAACTGTCATCGCATCGCCTTGTAGTCCAATTCTATCGATCATGGGATTACTCTGGTCATATAATTTCTCAAAGCGATATGCGTCTTGGAAGTAAAGTTTTGCTCGACAGATCAGAATAGCAAGATCTAAAACACGATGCAACGGCAGTTCTTCGGATTGACGAGACCATTTTTCGCCTGTGTGGCGCCAAACTTTCGCTGATATATCTACTTTTCCCCGATCGTTCCATTGCGCTAAACCTAGTGAAATTCCCTTAGCATCAGAGTTATGGGCGTTACGACCATCAATATTCTCGTAATCCTCACAAACGATTACGGGTTTATGCTTGAGGGTAGTTGGAATTTTCATTATTAATCGCCCCTTTTGCCTACTATACTACTAAATTACTGGTTTACTAAATTACTAACTTGATTATAAAGCCTAAGGAAGATCAAGTCAAGCTTAAGAAGTAGTATGAACAGATTATAAAAAACAACTGTTAAAATGAACGAAACGTTTCAAACCTAATTTTTGAAAAAATTTCCAAAATTTGAAGGAATAAGCAATGAAATGGTTAATTCTTACATTTGGGAATCTAAATTTCTGCGGCAAAAGCTGCCAAGGAGGCGCATGTATGCGTATAAGAATTTTGAGATTTAGTGGAATGTTGCTCATTGGTTTGTTATTACTCACAGGAACTGTTGTAGCAATCAGTGATCTTAGCACTGTAAAACTAACACCTATCGAAGCATGGTTTGAAGAAGATCTCGTTGCGGAATGGGGAATGGTGTTACCAGCAGGTATCGTGGTAGAGATAAAGATCGAAACTCAAGAAGAAATAAAAATTTGGCCAAATGATCTGGCGATTGGTTACATCGTCGATGGTCAAGAATATCGGGTTCCGGCATACGCTATTACCAATGCGGTGTCGGATCCAGAAGATGAACGAACTTGGCGTTTCACCTCGCCGATCACGGTTCGAAAGGGAACCAGGTATTTCTACGTACTTTTTGGAAGTTCGTTTGCTTTAGATTCAACCCAAACTATTAACAAAAATCTGTCCAGTATTCGATTTCTTTCCCGTATCGTTATCCCAGGTGAGTTAACAGTAACTATGCCTGAAATCGAATACGACTACTATGACGACGATTATTACGATGAAGACTACTATGATGATGAAGATTGGGACTGGGACTGGTAATTTAAGAATTAGGGAAATGTGTTTTATGACTGGTCAGACCTCATTTTCGTAAAGAAAGTGAGGTCTAATTGTTTTAGTTAATAATTGAAATTATTTCAAACTCACATTAGAATGGAGAAAATGAATGATAACCTACTTAATTGGCTGCTAGCAAACAGGGAGGGTTCGATATGAACCTAGCTACCTTATCTTTTAGGGATATTACTGCTAATGAAGTAGAAATGGTGTGTCAGATTGTTAAGCCCTCATTCGCTGAACATGTGTCTCCGCACTACTTTAGGGAAGGTAGAAATGATTTTTTAAAAACTATTGAGCCTGAGGTAATAAAAACGCGTCTAGAACGCGGAAATAGTAAATACATAGCACAGAGAGGCCACCAAGTTGAAGGAGTAATTGAATTCCAGAGCGATAATCAGATACTCCATTTCTATATCGAACCTAAAGAGATTGAACAAGGTATCGGACGAAAACTTTTCGAATACGCTTTGGGAATGCGTTGATGGATCACTCCTGAAATTCAAAAGATTACAGTAAACGCGTCTCCTACAGCAGTTTCATTGTTTCAAGCTCTAGGGTTTAGAGCTGAAAGTGAGGAGCGTTTTGACGTGGTCAAGCAAAATTGTAACACCAGCACATAGTATCAAGCCACTCTGGCAGCAGCCGGTGTTAGACCACCATTGAACGTGTGAGGCCGTACTCGGTTATACCAAGCGTAGGCAAATTCCGC
>JAAYFS010000019.1 GCA_012728115.1 Bacillota bacterium
ATATTGTTCTTAGCACTGGGTGTGCATCTTTATCAATCGAATCTAATTCCAAAACTGACGTTATCTTTTTCGCGGCTGACTTTGTTACATCAGCGTCAAGTGGATCCGAAAGCCACTCAGCAAAAGCTTCCTTCAATCTTGGATCAATTTCTTCATCATTTTGAGCTAGTTCCATTAATTCTGCGAGTTTCTTTCTTTGATACTCTTGTGCTAGAAACATTCCATACCCGAATTCTGCGTTATCTTCAAATAGAGAATTCGCCCAAGCTGGTCCTTTACCCTCATCGGTTGTGGTATATGGAATTGAAGGAGCATAACCGCCATAAATCGATGAACAACCTGTCGCGTTTGCTATCATTAAACGATCTCCAAATAGTTGAGAAAGGAGTTTGATATATGGAGTCTCGCCGCATCCTGGACAGGCGCTATGAAACTCGAAGAGCGGTCTTAAGAACTGGCTTCCTTTAAGTGTATTGGTGTTTGGCACGTCCTTGGTAGTGACGGTTAATCCGAATTCCCAATTGTCCGATTGATTTTCGATCTCATCTTCTGCGGGTTTCATTATTAAAGCTTTTTCAGGCGCAGGACAAATATCAGCACAATTGCCACAGCCTGTACAATCTAATGGGCTTATCTGAATCCTGTAATAATATTGGTTTAAATCTTTTCCGATCGCTTTCTTGGTTTCAAAACCTTCTGGAGCTCTGCTATTCTCGTTCTCATCTAGCAGTAGCGGTCTAATTACTGCATGTGGACAAACGAAAGAACATTGGTTACACTGGATGCAATTATCGATCTGCCATTGTGGGATGCGAACGGCAATTCCCCGTTTTTCGTACTTAGTGGTTCCCACTGGGTATGTTCCATCGACCATATCTAAGAAAGCGCTTACTGGTAAACCATCACCTTCTAGTCTTGCCATAGGACGTTGAATTTCAGTGATGAAGGCTGGTTCCTCTTTAGGTTCTTCTTCGTCATCGACAGCGTTTTTCCAAGAAGCAGGTACGGTTACTTTTTTTAGGTTTTCAATAGCTTGATCAACAGCTGCAAAGTTGATTTCAACAATATTTCTTCCTTTACTTCCGTAAAGCTCTTCAATACTATCTTTTAAATATTTTTCCGCTTCTTTAAATGGAATAATATTGGTTAGATAGAAGAAAACGCTCTGCATCACCATGTTAATTCTATTGCCTAGACCAACCTTCTGAGCGATCGACAAAGCATCGATGGTGTAGAAGCTAATCTCGTTTTCTGCAATGCTTCGTCTTAAGGAAGCTGGTAGTTTTGTTTCGAATTCATCATCTGACCATGGACAGTTGAGAACGAATACTCCACCTTTTTTAATTCCTTGAAGTAGGTCAAAGTTGTTGACAAACGAAGAGTTGTGACAAGCAATGTAATCAGCCTGGTATACAAGGTACGGAGAACGAATTGGCTCTGGCGAAAATCGCAAATGAGAAACAGTAATTCCACCAGATTTTTTACTATCATAAGAAAAATATCCTTGTGGATAAAGATTCGTCTTTTCACCTACGATCTTAACCGCAGCTTTATTCGCCCCTACCGTACCGTCCGAACCTAGACCCCAGATTTTACAACTAATGGTACCTTTTGCAGAAGTATCGATGTTCTCTTTTTCTTCAAGCGAAGTGTTGTAAACATCGTCCACAATTCCTATGGTAAAGCTGTCCTTTGGTTGATCAGCTTTAAGGTTTTCAAATACTGCCAAAATCTGTGATGGAGTTGTATCTTTTGAACCAAGACCATAACGTCCACCATAGATTTCAGGTCTTTCGTTTTTATTGTTATATACCTTTACGATGTCTAGATATAATGGTTCACCTAACGAACCTGGTTCCTTCGTGCGATCAAGCACCGCAATGCGTTTTACTGTTGTAGGTAGAACTCTTAAGAAATGTTCTGCCGAGAAAGGACGATATAATCTTACTCGAATCGCACCGACCTTTTCTCCTTGAGCAAGTAAGTAATCAACAGTTTCATTGATGGTTTCGCATGCTGAACCCATTGCAATAATTACTCTATC
The DNA here is from genome assembly GCA_012728115.1 of Bacillota bacterium. Classification (GTDB taxonomy): domain Bacteria; phylum Bacillota; class Limnochordia; order Darwinibacteriales; family JAAYFS01; genus JAAYFS01. The sequence goes on from JAAYFS010000019.1 coordinate 2,045, forward strand.
AGCATCTTCGGCACCGTAGTAATCAAATAATTTGTACTGACGACCTGTCATAGCTGCTAACTTATTCATGTAACTCTCTACTATTTCTGGTACTGCCATGTAAAACTTATTTCCTACTTCACGTCCTTGGAAGTAGACATCAGGGTTTTGATGCGTACCGCGAACGCAAGGTCTTTCTGGTCTTAAAGCGCGCTCACGAAATGCTGCTATCGCCTCGTGATTTAAGAGTGATTCAATCTGATCATAATCTATCAGTTCCACCCGCTGAATCTCATGCGATGTGCGGAATCCATCGAAAAAGTGAACAAAGGGCACTCGTGACTCGATGGCAGCCAAGTGTGCAATTAATCCAAGATCAATTACTTCTTGGACACTTGCAGATGCTAACATAGCAACCCCAGTTTGACGACAAGCCATTACATCCTGATGATCCCCAAAAATCGAAAGGGCATGCGTAGCAATCGCTCTAGCACTAACGTGCAATACTCCAGGCAAAAACTCAGCTGCCATTTTATAGAGATTTGGGATCATTAATAATAATCCTTGAGATGCGGTATAAGTTGTGGTAAAAGCTCCTGCAGTAAGCGATCCGTGAACAGCCCCTGCCGCTCCAGCTTCCGATTGCATTTCTACAACTCGTGGGGGGCGCCCGAAGAGATTCTTCTTTCCGTGACTAGCCCATTCATCTACCTGTTCTCCCATTGGAGTGGATGGAGTAATTGGATATATAGCTGCAACTTCCGTAAATGGATACGAAATATATGCAGCGGCTTCATTACCATCCATAGTTTTAAAGTTTCTCATCTTTCTCCTCCTTGTCTCGCAAATTTCGGTTTATCATGCTTTAGTCTTTCCTTAAGTTAAAATTTTAAAATCTTGACATTGATATCTTTGTATTCTATCATGATAAGAGATCAAAAAAATGCGCCCGTAGCGCAGTCGGATAGAGCGTTTGACTTCGTATCAATTAGTCGGGGGTTCGAGTCCCTCCGGGCGCACCATTTCATTTCAAGGAGTTTTCAGCATTAATTGCTTACGAGCGATAAAGTGCTGCATAGACTCCATTTTTTTCGAGAAGTTCTTCATGTTTACCAGACTCAACGATTTTCCCATCTGAAAGTACATGGATCATATCAAACTCTTTAATCGAATCGAGTCTGTGGGCGATAGTTAGTACAGCTTTATCTTTCAGAGATTTTACGATAGTTTGAATCCGTTGTTCCGAAACAGTGTCGAGCGAAGAGGTTGCCTCGTCCCACAGAAATATTGGGGCATCTTTAATAAAGGCCCTCGCTAACGCTATTCGTTGACGTTGCCCACCGCTTAAACCTCCTCCCTCCTCTGTTAAAACGGTTTCGTATCCTTTCGGGAGCTTTTGGATAAAATCATGTGCATCAGCAATTTTTGCAGCCTGCTCGATCTCCGACCAACTTGCTCCGATACGACCGTATTCGATATTCTCCCTGATTGTACCTGCAAATAAATACGGTTCTTGCGGAACATACGAAATAAATTGACGCGTTTGTTTCACTCCAAGATTTTCACCATTAATCAAGATTCTTCCTTCCCATGGAAGATAATATCTCAAAAGCAATTTTGCAATTGTAGATTTCCCAGCCCCTGTCTTGCCAACTATCGCATGTTTTTCTCCAATAGGTACTTTGAAGGAAACCTTATGTAAAACTGGTTGAGAATCATATCCAAAAGAGACTTCATTAAACTCAATCAATGAGAACACCCCATCATACTTCGTTATTATATTGCTCCTCGTGCGGAATCTCCAAGATTTCATAAATCCGATCGATGGAAACGATATTAGCTTCGGATGATGCAAATATCGCTGGTATCACTTGTAGTGGCCCCATAACCATTTGCAAGGCAATGATAAGTACCATTACCGAACCAAGTGACAGATATCCGAGTGAATAAAGATAACCCGTAACCAAAAACCCGAGAGTCTGTCCGATGATGGTACTCCCTTCGCTTCCTAGATTCAGCCAAAAATTAACGAATGTTCTCTGTAGATCCTTATTTAGAATGAATTTTCTTTGCCCTATTAGCCCTTCGTTCACATCTTGTTCCAATTGATAATTTTTTACGATCGCTATGCCTTTCAACCTGTCTTGGAGATCCTGATTTATCTTCGCATTGGCTTCATTTATTTCTTTTTGAATTTGCCCTATTCTAGGAGAAATAACTTTACTTATTAGCAACCCCATGGGCCATATAATGAGGATAACACCCACTGCAAAAGGATTTACCCATAATAAATAGATAATCATACCTATTAATAGGATAAATTGGCGTGTGATATTGATTAATGAATTCGTTAATAAGCCCATTGCATTAGGGGCGTCATTATTAATTCGCGAAATTAAGTCTCCTGTATGATATTTTTCTACATGCTGCTTTTTAGCAGATAGAACATGAGCAATCATTCGTTTCTTAAGTTGATTGTTAATAACAATGTTGAAACGTGCTTGTACGTAGTTTAGGCCTACCGTAAGTACTATTACCACTACAGCAGTGATAATCCAGACTATCGACCAAAAATAAACCCCTTGTACATTCCCTTCTGCTACACCATCGAATAATTTTTTTGTAAAATGAGTGACTGCCATCCGATTAAATGGAGCTAAGAAAAAACCTATTATACAAATTACCCAAAAAGTTACCTTAAAAGGACCCAAAAAAGGATAGACTTTATCCAAGTACTGCTTCAGCCGCCGAATCACTCTCATCACCGTCCTTTTGTCTGTAAAACATCTCTGCATAAGCACCATTATTTTTCAAAAGCACTTGGTGAGTACCGTATTCTGCGATCTTTCCGTCGACAAAGACATAGATTTGATCAAAATCCATTATGGAACGGAGGCGATGGGTAACCATAATAATAGTCTCGATAGTAGGAAGCTTAGTCAGGCCTTCAATTATTCTTCTTTCTGTGGCCAAATCTAGTTCACTCGTTGCCTCATCTAATACCATCACGGGTGCTCCTTTATAAATCGCTCTTGCTATTCCAAGTCGTTGTCTTTGTCCTCCAGAAATTAATCCGCCATCCTGTCCGATATTATAATCTAACCCACCTGGTAACTCGCTTAAGAACTCATCAACAAGACCAATTTCTAGCGCTTGCTCGAATCTCTCTTTAGACGCATGCTTGGCTCCAAGCAAAATATTGTCAGCCATTGTCCCTGTAAAAAGGATGGTTTCCTGCGGTACATAAGCAAAACTTTCATTCACGCTAGATTTAGTGTACGAGAAAAGATCCTCGCCATTGACCTTAATCGATCCACGGGTAGGACGATACAAACCAAGCAGTACCTTTACGAACGTACTTTTACCGCTACCACTATGGCCAACAAATGCCACTTTTTGTCCCTTCCCTATTCGCAAACTTACATCTGATACAGCTAAAACCGAATCACTCGTATCTTTATTATATTCGAAACTGATTTTCTCAGATTCGAAATGATTAAACTCAATTAGATCTTTTTTGCCCCACTGCTCTAGCTCCACATCAAAGACCTCTTGGACGCGTTCACCAGCAGCAGCTCCTTGTTGAACACCTGCAATCAGATTTGGTAAAGCAAAAAATGGTTCCGTTATTTGGGGAACGAGTGTAATAAATGCTACTACATCCCCCACACGTGCAGAACCATTAATGATAAGCAATGTCCCTATCACACATGGAAATATGAAAGTTAGCTGGCCAAAAATTGAAGCACCAGCTGCAATACCCTGTGATATGATAGTTTGTTTTGTGGCAATTTGAAGTTCTTCATCATAACGCGATTGGATCTTTTCTAAAAGTGGAT
>JAAYFS010000020.1 GCA_012728115.1 Bacillota bacterium
AGGCTGGATCAAGACCAGATAATGGTTCATCCTACAATATTAATCGAGCCTCTCGTGCCATGGTAATTACTAATTTGAGTCTGGCCCGCATTCCTTTAGACAAGGTTCCTACTTTTTGAGATTTATTCAGTTTCATAAACTGGGTTAACTCATCGGCCTTTTTATCGTTCCAGTCTTTGTAAAATGTTCCCACAAAATCAATCATGGCGCCAACCTTCATCCAAGGATACAAATGGTCGATTTCAGGTAAGTAGGCTGTAAACGCTTTTGTTTCTCTCGACGGACGTTTACCAAATAGCCGTACCTCTCCTTTATCTGGCGATAATAAACCCATTAGACATTTCAGTAACGTTGATTTCCCACTGCCATTCGGACCAAGCAGACCGCAAATTTCTCCTTTTGGTAAATTGAAACAAACTCCAGCTAGTGCATCAATACCAGGAAAACGCTTGTAAAGGTTTTCTACTTGCACTGCACAATCATTATGGTTCGTCATTCTTTAAACTCCTTTCTTTAACTAATTTATTGATGGTTTCGTGATCACATCCAAGTGCTACCATTTCCAAAACGAAACTATCAACCAACTCTAAAATCATTTTTGAACGGATATTACTCAACAACTGTTCATCGGAGGTAATAAATGTTCCCTGCCCCCTTACCGTCCTCGCTAAATCTTTCATTTCCATCTCACGATAAGCACGCTGTACGGTATTAGCATTAACCTTGATCATCTTTGCAAGTTCCCTCTGTGACGGGAGTTTATCGCCAGGGTTTAACTCGCCTCTAGCTAATGCTTTCTTAACTTCACTAATTATCTGTAAATAGATCGGCTTTGCTGGATCGAATTGAACTTTTAACATCGCCTCACCCCTATTACACTAGTGCACTAGTTGCCTAGTCTTACTTCATTATATGCAAATTTTTATGCCACGTCAATACAATTCTGTCAATAATAAATAATAAACAAAAAAGTAAGCTCTCCAAAAAGCCTGCTTACTTATAATTTGATAACTTTTGGCTCTTTACCAGTTGCTTTTACAATTCACGAAATGCTGTTATTGTAATCACAATTTCTTGCTATATTTTAATATTTTCCTTAGTCTATGAAAACCCTAATAAAAAGGATTAGGTCTATTTTTGAAGTGCACTTCATAATCGAACCTAATCCTTTTTATCATACTTTACTTTAAAAGATTCTTTAATTGTAGCCACGCTCGATCATCAACCCACTGTACTTCCGCATTACATTCTAGAAAATCGGAGATATTTGAACTCGTTAAAATCTCCTTTTTCGGTCCGCTCGAGTGAGGCTTACCATCTTTTAAGATGATTACATGAGATATTTCGGGTAATATCTCTTCAAGATGATGAGTGACGTAAATAATTGTGGGTGCTTCTTCCTCTCTCATTAGCTCTTGAATCATTGTTAATAACTGCTCCCGAGCGAAAATGTCCAACCCCGTACAAGGCTCGTCTAGAATCAGAAGCTTTGGATCAGCCATTAAGGCTCTTGCTATCAGGACCCGTTGTTTCTCACCTTGAGACAGGATCGCGTAAGGCCTGTTGCCTAACTTATCACACCCGACACGCTTTAGTAACCAACGAGCTTTCTCTTCATCAGATGAAGGAGGTTGATCATATAAACCAAGAGTAGCATATTTCCCGGTTAATACGATCTCAAAAGCTGTGTCATTCCGCAACAAGCGCTCCAAGAGCGATGAACTAACCCACCCAATCGACTTTCTTAGTTCTCTTAAATCGAATCTACCAAATTCTTTACCAAGTATGGATACCACTCCCTGTGACGGGAAGAGGTATCCATTAACGATATTTAGTAATAATGTCTTCCCTGCCCCGTTAAGCCCTATTAAGGCCCAGTGTTCACGTTTTTTTACAACCCAGTTTATTTGGTTTAAGAGATAAACACCGTTACGGATTAGAGAAACGTTTTCCATATAAATTACTGAATCTGTCATTTGCTATGGCTTAACTCCTACTGAATATATTTTTACATAATCTATGGATGCGTTTAGGAAGCTGGATCCATCTTGGTTTCTACCGATATAGTTGGAACTACTTCTTACTCGAAGATCTTCAGGTAAAATGGTTACTTCTTCTGTAGCTACTAATTCGTTATTGAGATACATTTTAACCGTGTGATCATCGAAACAGATTGTTACGGCGTTCCACTTGTCGATAGAAACTGCCTTTTTGCTTACCACTTGTTCATGTTTACCATCGTGGATCAAGTTCAGAACTAAACGACCCTGATCATCATGTGGGGTAAGGTAAATTGTGTTATCCACTGATGTTCCAAAGTCAAATAGTGGTTGGTTTGCTTGACCTCCATGCCACTTAAACGCGACCTCAATAGTCATTTCACGATAATCAGATAAATCCTTGTTCAAAGCTATGAACTGATTTTCTCCATTCAAGGTTACAACATCTCTCTGGTCTACTTTTCCAAAGAAAGGCTCGCCCTCAATAAAAGCATTATTATCTGCCGCTTTGTCCAGCAGAATAGTACCGTCTGGCTTGCTAAAATCATAATGGGCGTAGAGGTATGGTTCAGATATCTTAGCACCATTACCAGCACTATTAACGTAATCGTAGAAATATCCACTCTCTACTTTTCCTGACCAAGGATGGAACTCGGCATTCAGACCGATAATTGTTCCGCCTGTTATTTCAAAAGCATTCGACCCCGTTCGGCTACCTGTGTTAACTTCGGCGAGGTTCTTAATTACTGCATTACCAGAGACTACTCCTCCGCCCCTAACATTGGCGTACTCTAGGATCCTTGCATTTCCAGTTACCTCAACATCGCCAGCTACCACAGCATAATCGCGTACTCGCGCATCGCCACTTACAGTTGCCCGCTCGCTGACCACCGCGTATCCGCTTACAATAGCATTATCGAGCACTTTGGCTGAATCTTTTACAATCGCATTATCTTCGATTCTTGCATTGCCGCGAACTCGTGCCATTCCTAAAACCTGTGCGTTTTCGGCAACATAGGCAGTTTCATCTACACGAGCAAAATTGGATACGAAACCACCACCGTTCGGATGCCGCGATCCGCTAAATCGAAACTCTAGGTGATCCACCGGTACATTCTGAGGAATAGCACCAGTAAACTTTACTAGGTATGGATACCTTACCATCGCCTGAAATCCTTGACGTAAATCAACCGGTTCGTAAATAAAAGGAGTTGCGGCAACAGTAAGATAAGCTTTTACATCGTTCTCGTTTAGATCAATCGATCTAACTCCGTTATTCCACATCTCACTATAGCGAACCGAACCATCTGAGCTCTCTACCACTATGGTAGCTCGCCAATCAGCACCCGCGTTTGCTTTTTCACCTTCAAACTCAACCGTAATACTCTCGGCACCATCGAGGATTGCCAACTCCACAACATTATAGCCATAGGTTTGGGGTGCAATCGCGTACGGAGGACGATACCACCCTTCTTTATAAGGAACTTCTTCCAAGACAATTCGATTTCTTCTATTAGCAGAAACAGCGTTTTGATAAACATATTGGAATACATAGTCCCAAGTAACGTTTCGAGCCGCCATTCCACCAATTACATCACCGAAACCTTTTTCAGGATGTTCAAATATACCATCCTCAACACCTAGTCTCATATAAGTTTGGAAAGGATCCTCTAAAGATAAACCATGATCCCTACGGGGATTGTTAGTCCCTTGGCGTTTAACTTCCGTCCAAGCTCTATTGACAAAATCTGGACCTAAATCTGGATGTTCGGCCATGTATTGGAGAAACATCCAGGAACCGTAGTTAAATCTGGTGGAGCTTAAGAAATGGTTAACCCTGCTATTATACACTTCTAAAGCAGAAGGCACAGCGGGAATAAACTGATGTTGAACCCAGTTTGCATGTGTTTCCCAGAAGAATCCCACAAACGGACTATGACGATAACCACCAGAGTAAAACTGGAGTACATGGCCAAATTCGTGAGGAATAACTGTTGAACCCTGTAACATTGCGTCTGGATGAATCCAGATTCCATGAGAACCAAAAGCCCATCCATCACCAATGCCTGTACCAAATACCTCAACGTCAATCTTTCGTTTTACATTTTCATCACCATAAGGCGGGAAAAAGCCCAATTCATGGACCGCAAATTCAAAAACAAGATCATAGTATTCCTCGTTCATTTTACGAAAATCTTCATTAAACCAACGACCTCCTGAACCTCTGGTATCCCCCCAAATAAACCTAAAATATTTGGAGAACGATGTATTGCGATTTGCCATTGGTTCAGAAATATATTCGCCTAAATCAACATTAGCTCGCCTAGCTTCCGCAGCTTTCATAAGTTCTTCATTTAGTGCAAGCGCTAACTCTTGATCTTCATTAGAAAAAACAGCTAGTGGTAGTCCGCGTTTCGTGCCATCTTTAAGAATAAAAGTCACGTAAGGATCAGCAGCTTCAAATCCAGCGATAGCAACGAATGCTGCCTCGAATTCACGGCCATAACCTTTAATAGCCCGCTTTAACTTCCAAGTTCGCATCTCATGCTCAGTTTCTGTTACATCGATGGTGTACAGCGGAACTCTCCAGCCTGTATCAGCAAGAACAAACTTAGACATACAGCCTAATAATAAGAGCATCAGAATTACCGAAATTATTCTCTTTTTTCCTTGCAAAGCAATTCCTCCTTCCAAGTAGAGATTTTATTCTCATTATTTATTTCCCTAATATTTAAACAATACCTTCCTTATTTTATATCCTTAATCTCCAGCCAAACACATCATCCAACTCGCCGTATTGAATACCCAAAATAGTTTCAAATAGCTTCTTCGCTAACTCACCTGTTTGACCGTCAGCGATCTTATAGGTAGTACCTTTGTAATGCAATTCTCCTACTGGTGAAATGATCGCAGCTGTACCTGTTCCGAAAATTTCCGTAAGATTTCCATTTTGGATCTCTTGAATCACTTCATCGATCGAAATCGGTCTTTCTTCTACGTCCATGTTCCAATGTTTGGCGATCTTGATCACCGAATCACGGGTGATTCCTGGCAAGATCGAACCATTCAATTCTGGAGTGACCAACTTATTCCCTATTCTAAAGAAGATGTTCATCGTGCCAACTTCTTCAACGTATTTATGTTCAACTGGATCCAACCATAGTACCTGAGTAAATCCTTTAGCTTTTGCTTCTTCTGAAGCTAGTAAGCTAGCGGCATAGTTTCCACTGGTCTTAGCAGTACCCGTCCCTCCCCTAGCTACGCGCGAATATTGATCAGTAACATATATTTTCACTGGATTAAAGCCTTCAGCATAGTAAGCACCAGCTGGTCCAGTCATGATACAGAATAGGTACTTGGAGGATACTTTAACACCTAAGGAAGCTTCTGTAGCTATCATAAATGGACGGATATACAAGGAACTTCCTTTGCTGGTCGGTATCCACTCGTTATCTAATTTGAGCAATTCAATCAAAGCCTCTAAGACCTCATCAACGTTGATCTCTGGCATGCAAAGTCTATAAGCTGATTTATTTAAGCGATTCAAATGGTCCAATGGTCGAAATAAATAAGTATTACCATCTACGCCAACATAAGCCTTCATACCTTCGAAAATCTGTTGACCGTAGTGAAGGGTTAGGCAAGCTGGATCCACTTGAAACGTTTTATATGGCTCAATAACAGGAGAATTCCATCCTCTTCCAGCTTCGTACGTCATATGGAAGACATGGTCAGCGAAATATTTACCAAATTCGATCTCTGTTTCACTTGGTGGTTTTGGCCTTCTATTGTTTTCTTCAGCCTTAATAATCTGTAGTTGCATGAAATTACCCCCAGTTAATATAGTAATATATAATTATTCCTGTGTTATTCTGCACAATTTACGTCACTTCCTTCTTTTGGGCCAGAAAACGCCAATTTTCTCTCGTAAATCCATTTTTCTTTATAAATAAAAGAATAATAAAGTACGAAAGAGATTTCTTTAGCTAATTTGATTTAACAAGAATTTAACCCTATTGATCTTTTTTGAAAAACATATATACTAGATATAAAACATCTCCGAATACGTTAATGAATAACGGGGGAACCAATTTTTGGGGTGAATCTTGAGTCTTCTACTCAAGAGGGGCAACTTGGGTGTCCTAATCCGTCAGCTAACCTCGTAGGAGTACACCAAGCGTATGTATTGACTACTTTATAGTCATACATGCGTTTTTTGTTATCATCTTTGAAAGGAGATGGTACCATACTTGGTGAGAATTATAAAGAAGAGTAGAAAAAAGAGTTCATTAGTTAGCGAGGTGTTCTATGAATACGTATTATAAACTTTCAACAAAAGCTCGTATTTTTATCGTCATTGTGTTTGCCCTGCTCCTAGTTTTGATCGAGAGAATAAGTTAAACATGGGAGGCGCGGTTATGCATGTTGACCACAATGATTTTGGTCAATTAAGGATTACTTTCTACAACAATAACAGGTGTTATTCGGGTCCTCGAAATTTTAAATATATCCTCTTGAAAGTAAGCGATCCTAATTGTGTAGTAACTACTTTTGAAGGGAAAATCGATTTTGGTGAAGTGAAACCCTATGTGGTAACAGACCTACCAACGGGGAATTATTGTCTAATAGGTCTAAAACTTGTTGACCCCAGGCCTGGAAATCGGCGAGTTCATCATTTCATGATTTATAAAGATCAAGAAACCGTATTTGATATCAATTATATTCATCAGGACGATTTCATTGAAAAATTTTCGTAAGTAAAAGGGCTATGCAAAATGAACTAATTTAGGTTCGTTTTATGATAGCCCTTTTCTCTTTTCCTAATTCACTTCTACTTCAGAAAAATATGTTCGAGAGTATCCAAGTAACTTTTCTTCCCCTCTTACCTCGAATTCGCCTTCTAAGCGAATATCCTCTGAGGAAGCGCCTATCATAGCGGTAAATTTCCCAGGTTCAACCACGGATCGCATTTCTCGATTGTAAAACGCTAATTGTTCAACTGCAAGCTTAAATGTTATCCGTTTTTGCTCTTGCGGTTTTAAGCAAATTCTCAAAAAGCCCTTTAGTTCCTTAATCGGCCGGGTTCGGGAAGCAACTTGATCGCGAACGTATAATTGAACCACTTCATCTCCAGTTACCTCTCCAGTATTTTTTAAATCAAAGGAAATTTCAACATAACTCGCTGAGTTAACCGTGCTAGGAGCAATTTCTAGATTACTATACTCGAAGGCGGTATAACTTAAACCGTACCCAAATGGATAAAGAGCTTGGCCGTCCTCGAAAACATAGTCTCGATTATAAGAGATCGGTTTTCGATTGTAGTAAATCGGAGTTTGTCCTATTTTTTTCGGAATGGATACTGGTAATCTTCCACCAGGATTATACTCTCCTAAGAGTACTTCTGCAACTGCATTTCCTCCTTCTTCACCTGGTAACCAAGCTTCCACAATTGCTGGAATATTTTCTTTAGCCCATGGAATTGATAATGGGCGACCATTAACAAGCACCAAGATAGTCGGGGTGCCAGTTTCATAAACAGCCTTTAAGAGCTGTTCTTGAGCACCTGTAAGTGTAATATCTGTTCGGTCATGCGATTCACCGTCTGGTTCAAGAACTTTACCCGATCCCATTCCAGAAAGCCCAGATTTACCACCAACAACTACGATCGCAACATCTGATTCTTTAGCGATTTCGACTGCTTCAGCAAAACCTTCAGTAGAATCATCCATGATATCGCATCCTTGTGCATAAGTTACTTTGATTTCAGGCTCTAATTTGGAACTAAGTCCTTCCAAGATCGAAACAATCTTAATTCCATCTTCTTTGCTATTCACATGAGCTGTATAAGCATAATCGCCTAGAAGATTCCTTGTTGCCGCTGCATTTGGTCCAATTACCGCTATAGACCTAAAGTTTTCTTTAGCTAGCGGCAAAATGTTATTTTCATTCTTTAATAGAACAATCGACTTTCTGGCAACATCCAAGGCAAGTTTTCGTTGCTCTGGAGTTTCAAATACTTCTAAAACCTTTTCAACCTCTACAAAGCATTGTTCAAACAGTCCAAGTTTAAACTTGCATGTTAAAACTCTTCTTACAGCTTGGTTTATAGCTTCAACTGAAATTCTACCTTCAGTACAAGCACTAACTAACCACTTATAGCAATCGGTTTCTGGCAACTCCACATCTAGTCCTGCTTCAAGAGCGGCAATAGCTGCATCCTGATCGTTATCCACTAAATGATGATCAGTGCGTAAATATTTTATGCTAAAATAATCGGAAATCACTATTCCATCAAAACCTAATTCTCCCCGAAGGATTTCAGTTAGTAATTCATAGGACGCTCCGCATGGATATCCATCAATATCATGATAAGCGTTCATTACTGAGCCAGCATTGGCTAATCTAATTGCCGCTTCATAAGGGAATAAGAACATTTCTCGAAATTCTCGCGGCGAAACATTTACAGGAGCGTGATTGCGGCCTCCCTCAGACATACCGTGTCCAGCAAAATGCTTCAATGTGGCGATAATCCCGTGTCTAAGATCATCGCCTTGTAACCCGCGAACATAAGCCACCGCCATTGCCGCAACGAGATAAGGATCCTCGCCAAAGGTTTCTTCGACCCGACCCCATCTTAAGTCACGTGCAACGTCAAGAACTGGGGAAAGCGCTAGATGGGCGCCGATAGCTCTTAATTGTTTGCGAATCTCGGTAGTTTCTCGCTCTAGTAAAGCGGGATCAAATGTTGCTGCTACACCGATAGATTGCGGATAAGTGGTTCCGCCTTTACCCATGTACCCACTTAGACATTCTTCATGAATTATTGCTGGAATACCTAAACGTGTCTTTGTTACCATAAACTCTTGGACTTCATTGGCCGCTTGAGCAGCCTCTATTGGCGAAAGGCCACTAAATCCAGCAATTCTACTTATTTGACCGATTCCATTGGCTAAGAATGTTTCCGCTTTGTTAGGATCGAATTTTCCATCTGTATCTAAAATCTTATTTGGCATAAGCGAACCCAATTGGGCTACCTTCTCTTCAAGAGTCATCTGTGAAAGTAATATTTCAACTCGAGCATCAATTGGTAAACCTGGGTCTTTGTACCTTTGATCGATATCCATTTTCTCTCTCCTTTTCCTAAAGATATAATATTTCTTCAGGAAATTTTGGTAATCTCCTGCAAAATAAAACTCAGTACCTTGACTTTAGCGAGGTACTGAGTTTTATATTACTGTTATACTAGACTAACCAATTCCACACTTCAGTTTCGCTACCGTGGAACCAATCAGAATTGTTGGTTAAGTAGTGATAAACATTTTGAAGTGCTGCAAGATGTTTGGCCTCCTGATCAACTAGAAACTGAAAGAACTTCTTTTCCGCCTCAGTTTTAGCATTATCGCGAAGTCCTTCATAAAGTTGGATACCTTCTCTCTCCAACTGCATAGCCTTCTCTAAACCTTCAACATTGTCCGCATCGGATTTAACTCCATCTTTGGTTAAACGCGAAAAGGCATCTTTGATATTTTGTTCAACATGGCTGACATCGACAGAAATCTCGCCTATCCCCTCGGTTTTGTCTTCAATAACCTGGATATGTTGAATTTCTTCCAGCGCAAGTTGGTAAAATAGCCTCCGAACCAGGGGATTAGCAGTTTGTTCAGCAAATTCTAAGTACATTATGCTGCCATGTTTTTCAAACTTTATCGCTTGTTTTTGAAGTAAACTTAACTCTTTCTCCGTCATCACTATCCTACTCACTCTCTGCCTTCCAAAGACCATGGAGATTACAATATTCTCGAGCGGTCACTTTTTCAGCTTCGATCATAAATACTGCTACCGGTTCATCTCCAGGAGATAGGTATTGACGATAAGACTTCCCGTCAGCAATAATCTGAATCCATTCAATGTAATGATCGTCGTCCATGGGATGAATAGTACTACCAATAGTAACCTTGTAGCCACCTGGAATCTTTTCAATGAAGGGTACATGTTTTTCAACAGAAGCATCAACCGTGTTTTCGGTGCATAAGCTCATTGGTTGATTACAGCATACCATTGTCCCTCCACCTGCTGTTTGCACCTCAGTAATGTTCCCGCACACCTCACATTTGTAAATCTCAAATCTCTTCGGCATGTGCTCTCCCCTCTCGTATTTTTTGCCAATAATGGTAAGTATTACTTTTATTTAGAATACCACCTAAAAAGCCTTTCGTCAAGGACAAACTAATAAAGCGCAGGAAAACCACACTTCTTCCAGAAGTATTTAATTATATTTATATATAGGAGGTGAAAAAATGCCCCAGAAAATAAAACTAATAACTGATAGTGCCGCTGATTTACCAGAAGAAATCGCTCAAAATTACGATATTGACATCGTTCCACTCAGGATTTTCTTCGACGACAAGGAATATTTGGACAAGGTTACACTTTCTACTCCAGAATTTTATAAACTATTAGCCGCAAGCGAAAACCTACCGAGCACCACTCAAATAACACCTGTTGAGTTTTCCGAGCGATTTGAAAAATACCTCAAAGAGGGCTACAAAGTTCTGTATATCGGAATTTCTTCTAAGCTAAGCGGAACGCTACAAAGTGCAGTGCTGGCTAAAGAATTACTTGGTAGTGACGACATAGAAGTATTTGATTCTCTCTCAGCCTCAATAGGTATAGGCCTTCTAGTGATCAGAGCGGCAGAAATGGCTGCCGAAGGTAAATCTCTCCACGAGATTATCTCGAAGTTGACAGCCTACCGTGAGCAAGCCTTTGGTTATCTGTACCTCGACACGCTTAACAACTTAGTTAAGGGTGGTCGATTAAGCAAAGCCAAGGGTGTAGTTGGTTCGTTATTACGAATCAAACCTGTGTTAAAGATCACCGAGGATGGAGAAATCGTAGTTGCAGAAAAAACTCGCTCACTTCAAGCGGCATTATCAACCATTGTTAAGCGGGCCAAAGAACGGCAACGGAATTTATCAAACGAATCTATTGCAATCGCACATACAAATGCACCTGAATTAGCTGAAAAACTTAGTGAGCTGGTGCAAGAAGAATTTAAACCTAGAAAGATAGTTATTAGTTTAGCAGGGCCTACTGTGGGAACTCATGTAGGGCCAGGCGGAGTAGGACTATTTTTTTAATAATAGTTTTATTATTTCATGAGCAATTGGTATATTTGCCTTTGCTAAATCAAACTCTAAAAGCCTCTGTGGTTCAACCCAAACGTAGTTTTGGTGAACCCTGAGGCTTATTTCTCCTCCAAGAAACTTGGCATGGTAAGCGATCAATACGTAATCACCATGGTCGTAATGGGCATTAACCACTTTAAATAATTCTGATACCTCTACATCAATCGCTAACTCTTCTTGGATCTCGCGGACCAAACACTGCTCAGGGCTTTCACCAGATTCAAGTTTCCCACCAGGGAACTCCCATTTCCTAGCTAATGCGCCTGATTTACGTTGACAAATCAAGACTTTACCCTCGGATTCATTCCAAATGATTGCTGCTATTACAGGAATAGGAGCCAACTATTAACGCCTCCCTATTATATTCAGATTGAAAGCTATTTATAATGTGTGGATGACATGAAAGAAAGATGATTTGATGAGTAATTGCCAAATTTTCAATCATATTTACAGCCATTTCTTTTCTTTCCTCGTCGAGGTTTACTAAAATATCATCCAAAATAACTGGTAATTTTATTCCATTTTGCTCAAACGACTTGATTAAAGCAAATCGCATACATAGGTACAATAATTCAATAGTACCCTTACTCAATTGACGTGCTGGAATAATTCTACCAGAACTGTCCTCCACCTTAAGTTCCATCGAGCCAAGGGGCGAAAAAATTCTTGAGAACTCGTTATTGGTCGCTTGATTGAAAAATTCCGAAGCGTACTTTATTACTTGCGGTTGCTGATCTTTTTCGTACTTCTCTCGTACAATTTCAATGGCCTTATGTAAAATAGCATTTACTCCCCACTCACCAACAAGTTTCTTACCTATTTCCTCCAAAGATGCAAGTTCCCACTTTATTTTTTGAATTTTATCCTGATCCAATAATGATTCTTTTTGAGCCTCTTTTTTACCTATCAATTCCGTCTGTTCAGTTATTTCCTGTAGTTTTTGCTTTAATTTGGCTTGGAGATCCTCCAATTGCTGAATTATTTCCTTCTTGTTAGTAGTAATTAGTTCAGCAAAAAGATCTTCCACATCACCTTTTGCCAAGGCAATTAGGCTCGCCTTTATTACTGCTGCCTCTGCTTCAAGTTTATCTCTTTCCGCTTGTTGGGCATATAATTGCCTTAGTTTCTCAGTATCGGTGCAACCAGCAGCCTCAAGAATCGCATTGCGGTCGTTAATTACTCCATCCATCTCTTTTAGAATTTCGTTCAGTTCACGTACCATAATAAGACACTGTTCAGCTTCTTCGACAGATAAGCTACTTTTTAAGGCATTGCCTTCTAACCACTGTTTGAAATCTAGGTTTAGTTTGTTCTCTAAAAAACGCAATTCTCGGTATCTCTCTTCGTCAGTGGATATTTGAGACTTAAGCCATTTTTCCTCGTTCTTTAATCTATCTAATTGATCGAGATAACTATTTTCTTTGTTTTCTAATTCAGAAAGATAATCAAACTCAAGTCCTTGTTTTTCACTTAATTTTTTGCCGAAATATCTCGCTAAAGTGGAATCTATTCTAGCCTTTAAAGTTTTCCTTTTTTGTTCTAGTAACTTTCTTGAAATTAGTTCGTACGCTACCAAACCTAGCAAACTTGTGATGATAATAACCGTTGCCCACGGATTATTGAGCAAAAGGAATAACCCTCCTACTATCACCCAGCCTAGTTTTGCATAAAAGGGAAGTATTTTAGATTTTGGCGTAGGTTGTTCTTGTTCGTTTAATGCTTCCATATCGACTCGGAGCGTTTTAAAAACTGCTTGTCGCTCTTCCTTACTTATTTCCGACAACTCCACTGGATAATCTTGATATAAATCTTTAATCTCATCTTCGATCACCTTTCGCGAAAAGACAAGTTGCTGTAGTTGAGCTTTTGTTTGATTTAACCGATCTTCAACCATCGTTATTTTTTGCCGAATATCTAGAAATCTTTCTTTGAATTTATCAAGTTGCTTTTGAGTATCAAGCGAAAAATCTAGTTTTGTACCAGCAACAAATCCTTCGTTAACTCTACTTTCTAACACTAAACGCTGATGGTTTAGCTCTTTGTATCGTTCTTCAAGCTGTTCAATCCTAGCTAACCCATTGACAGGCAGAGCGAACTGAGGTAATTGATTGAGTTTTTCCTTAATTACTAACCATTCTTCCCAAAACGGCCAAGCCTCTTTTAAGATTAAAAGTTTTTGTTCTCGGATCTGAAGAAGGTTAAGTTGTTTACGTGCATCAGTTAAGGAAGTTCGTAAGGAAACCAGCTCGTTTTCCAGAGCGCGATATTGTTGTTCGTTTCTGATTTCATCTCTTAATTGACGTTTTAACTCTCGATGCTGGGAAATTATACTATTGATGGGAGGCTTTATTCCCCGGGGTTTGTAAAGCTTCTCTTTATTGAGTTGTAAACGTTTTTCAACTTCACTTAATGATACCTTCGGACTTAAACCCGTATCATAAAGAAACTTGGCCAGTTCACTTTCATTTAAAGAATCAAGCCTTTGGAGTTCATCCAATCCAAAAGCAAAAACGTTACAGAACAACTTTTCAGAAACATATCCGAGCAGATGATTAAACTGGGCTTGACTGAGAGTTTGTCCATTTTCGTCATATATAAAGATCTCACCAGCAGAACGCCTTGATGCTTTCCGTTCGATAGTATATGTCCCATGATCAAAAACCAAGTTCATCCTGCCACCATGAGTGCCCCCTACTACTGGTTCAAAACGATAATTCGACCCTCGTTGACCAAAGCCGAAAAGGCAAGCTCTAATAAAAGCCAGGAGGGTGCTTTTCCCCGAACCATTTTTTCCGAATATAATGTTAATTTTAGGCGATAGAGTAAATGTTCGATTAGAAAATATACCAAACCCATCGATAATAATTTCCTTAATATACATCAATCCCCACCACCCAGTAATTCGATCGCTTTGAAGGCTGCTTGCTCAAAAATTTCGTTTAAATCAAGCTCATCTTCAATACCTGCTGCTACTTCTTCAAAAACCTTAATTAGGTCCATTTGATTATCCTTATCCAGCTTTGCTACTTCGAGCAGCCGAAGTACATCGCCAAGGAAATCTTTAGAATTAAACAATTCTGTATACAGTTCGGCTGGTTTCGTTTTAATACCTACTTCTGTAATCCAAACAAAGTCCTCTTTTTCTTCTTCACGTCGTAGTTCACTGATTATATCTTCCATTTCGTCCTTTTCCAAAAGCCAACTATTTAATTGGGAAAAACCTGTTAGATTTACTTTCAACATTATTCCTTGTTCACTTGAACGAAGACGATTCTTTAAGTCGAATAGTGAATCGACTAGTTCACCTTTATCAAAATTGGAGATATCTAAATCAACATTTGTCCATAAAACTGAATGAAGGTCGTTAAACTCCAGGTTTACAAACTGATCTTTAACTGAGACCAAGAAACAGCCTTTTGAGCCTAGTTCGTTCTTATTCGAACCTTGAATGGTTCCTGAATAAACGATATAAGGATTCTCTGACAAAACCTTAGGCGAGTGAACATGTCCTAAAGCCCAATAATCGATATCACAATCACTCAGTTGTTTAATTGTTACTGGCGCATATGTCCCACTGGTATTACCTATTTCACAATGAAGCATTCCGATAGCAAAATTGTTCGGTTGCCCTCGCTTAAAAATTCCTTTTAATTCACGTGCTTGCTGACCAGGTTTGAAACTAAGGCCAAATATGTCAATAGTTCCTCCTGCTACCTGCATCGCTAAATGGTCCACTTGATCAGTTCCCAAAATATGTACTTTTTCAGGTAGAGCAAAATAAAGATTGTCCAACAAATCAGCATCGTGGTTTCCTAAAATAATAACTACTGGTATTCCCTTTGCTGTTAGCCGATTTAGTCCATCTCGAAAAATCTTTTGAGTTTGTAAGCTAGGACGATCATCATCAAAAATATCGCCTGATAAAAGTACCAAATCTACCGTTCGAGAAATAGCCAAATCTACTAGCTTTCGAAATGATTTAAAATATGCGTTCTGGAGGTGTTCTTGAAGTTTCGGATTGCTTTTACCAATTCCAACAAAAGGACTGCCCAGATGTAAGTCCGCAGCATGGAGAAAGGAAAAGTCCATAAATATCACCTTCGGTTACGAATGTATGTTCTTATTTTAGCTTATCATAGATAAACTGGCAATGCAAACAAACTGCATGCGAATAAAAAAATCCCACAGAGAGCCAAATTAACATAGTCTCTGTGGGACAAATTTCGTTATGGTTGCGGGGGATGGATTTGAACCACCGTCCTTCGGGTTATGAGCCCGACGAGCTACCAGACTGCTCCACCCCGCGCTATTTAAATGGTGGAGGGGACAGGATTCGAACCTGTGAAGGCACTGCCAGCAGATTTACAGTCTGCCCCCTTTGGCCAGCTCGGGAACCCCTCCATATTTATATTCTGGAGCCGGCGATGGGACTCGAACCCGCAACCTGCTGATTACAAGTCAGCTGCTCTACCAATTGAGCTACACCGGCTCAGAACACATTTATAAATATAACATGGAAAACCCAGTTTGTCAACTACTTTTTTTATATTTTTTTCCTAGGCTCATTGTAGAATGAAATGCAACACGAAGAAATGAATGGAACCACAGCCAGAAACCCTGTATGATGTTGGTATCCACACTAACACGATACGGAGGTTTCGGCTATGGTTCCTGAACATAAGAA
>JAAYFS010000003.1 GCA_012728115.1 Bacillota bacterium
GCATTTAGATCGATAAACAACCCATCAGCCAACTCACCGATCGCTACCGAAACTCCTCCTGCACCAAAATCATTACATTTCTTAATCAGCCTGCTAACATGAGTTTTGCGAAATAGCCTTTGGATCTTTCTCTCAGTCACAGGATTTCCTTTTTGGACTTCAGACCCACCAGTAGCCAAAGACTCTTCGGTATGTTCCTTAGATGAACCAGTTGCTCCTCCGCATCCATCTCGGCCTGTCCTTCCGCCAACTAATATTATTTGGTCACCAGATACTGGCTCCTCCCTAATCACATTTTTACGAGGGGCGGCAGCAATAACTGCACCTAACTCCATTCGTTTGGCAATATATCCTTCATCATATATCTCATGTATTTGTCCAGCGGCAACTCCAATTTGATTGCCGTATGAACTATATCCATTGGCTGCACCGAGCGTAATGGTCCGTTGCGGAAGCTTACCTGGTAAGGTATCCTCAATTCTGGTACGCGGATCACCACTGCCTGTAATCCTCATCGCTTGGTACACATATGCCCTACCTGAAAGCGGATCTCGAATCGCTCCGCCTAGACAAGTAGCAGCTCCCCCAAAAGGTTCAATTTCAGTAGGATGGTTATGGGTTTCATTCTTAAACATAACCAACCACTCTTCGTTTTGACCATTAACATCCACTTCTACAATAATGCTACACGCATTAATCTCGTTAGAAATCTCTAAATCATCGAGTAGACCCCTTTTGCGACATTCTTTCATCGCAATTACAGCTATATCCATTAAACAAATGTCTTTTGGTTGATCACCATAAACAAATTCGCGCGAACTTAGATACTGATCCCATGCTTTAATTATCGGAGTAGCATACTTTCCTTCTTCAAATTGAACGTCTTTTAACTCCGTCAAAAAAGTAGTGTGACGACAATGATCAGACCAGTATGTATCAATTACCCGAAGTTCTGTAATCGTTGGGTCACGTTTTTCAGTACTGTTAAAATACTCTTGGCAGAAAGTCAAGTCCGCAAGCGACATCGCTAAACCCATACTTTCATGAAATGCCGCTAATTGCACTTTATCAAGCTTACAGAAACCATCTAAAACAGCTACCTTGCCAGGTGTTCTATGCGCAGTCGCTAATGAATCAGGTTTTGATAAAGTTAAATCAACTTCCTGACTCTCGATCGGATTAATAAGATATCTTTTAATTCTTTCAAAATCATCATCAAGAAGATCGCCTTCTAGGATGATGATTTTGGCGACCTTAACGATCGGTTTTTTACGGCAAAGTAGTTCTATTATCTGCGCAGTTGAATCCGCCCTCTGATCATATTGACTAGGTAATAACTCCACACCGAAATATTTAGAATCAGCATCGAATGGGAAGGATTCCTCAACTACAGTCTCCACTGCTGGGTCAGCAAATACTAAATAACGCACGTTTAGATAATCTTCTTCAGTAATTCCTTCAACATCATACCGATTAACCACTCTCACGTTAACGAGGCCTGAGATCTCAAGAACGTCCGTAAACTCCGCGAACAATTTTCTAGCTTCAACATCAAAACCCGACTTTTTTTCAACGAAAACTCTCTTAACATTTGTAGCAGCCATGTTATTCCCCTTCGGTCGTTAGTTTGTTTGTAATAATTATACATTGCGGATCTTGATTAGTAAAGTTTGTCACTAACAACTTTGCAAATGTTTAACTTGCGCTGCCTCTTGCGCCAATCCTCTGACTAATCTGATAGTTTTTCTTTGGATCTATGTCAGTAGGATTTAATTTTACTTCCTTAACTCCATCGATTAAGAGCGGAAGATTTTGAAGGTATTCAGCAGCCTCGGAAGAAAACTCGCCAATTAAAAAGACAGTCTTACCCTTATTGCGAGCCCCTACAACTTTAATCTTTGCGTCGACTGCCTGTTCGCGACGTTGAAGCAAATCCCAAACGCCACAGATCACTTCTGGACCTCGATCTCGAGAGAATAAAGCGTATATTCCCAGCAAAGTATTTTGGATATCTACCCAGATTTGACCAATAAAGAAGGAAAAGAAAAATGTAAGTACATGCACAGATCTAGCATAATCGAAAACCAGCATTAATGTAACTGGTAGCAGGATTATTGCCGCGACAACATCGTACCCCATACAAAAATCAACATCATATCCTACAGAAAACCTTATGTACTTGTTCTTTCTAGCAGCAATCCGCCGAATATTGGCACAGATTATTCCACAGATGCCAAGCACCAAAGCTAGTTTCCACGAAGAGGCCAAATATGTCTGCAATCTAACATCTGTTTGCCCTATCCCAATTTCCCAAGCACTTGTTAGATGCATATAGACTTGTAGGGCGTTCAATACTACCCAGGGAATTAAAGAAATAATCAATCCACTTAAAAGCCCAGTAATGGAGTTCACCCATGGTGAATAAACCGCTGCTCTAGCTTCTCGCAATTGTGCGCTTTTTCCTGAATTAACAAACACCTTCAAGTAATCAAGCATCTTTTCGCCTCCATAGTATAGTATTGTACCTATTAGGATTTAGGGAATTCGATTTTGTTATATTCCTTTTGACATTCTACAACAACCCAGCCTTCTTTTTCTTTATTATATCTAGTTCTATTTTCACATAAATTATATATAATTTCAAACAAAATTACCTCTCACATATAACTCTAACATACTCACCCAGGATGGATAAACGTTCATTTTTCTATTCCGGCAGTGTATCCACATCGACGTACATCAAATCCATGTAAAAAATAGTCTGGTGCTTGTTGCACCAGACTATTTATAGTCACTTGCTACTATTTTACAACGAAATATGCATGGTAATGACAATCCCAGGCAGCATAGTTTGGAATCAAGGTATAGCCATTAACAATAAAGGTTAATGGATCCTCGGTGGTTTCAATAGATTTGGCAACATCATCTGGATCGATATCGAGTTCGATGTATCTGTTGCTATCATGCTTAGCCACCATTACCAATGGACCATACATAATGCTTCCAATGGTAGGATCATCAGGAGTACGCTCTACTCTGAAAGTAAATGGAGTGTAGACTTCTATCTTATCTCCAGATTGCCAATCACGAGTAATTGCGACGTATTCGCCTTTCTTGGCAACTACGTCTTGTTTCTCACCATTAACGGTTACCTCAAAACCCTCTTCTAGCCAGTATGGAACCCGCAATTGTACTGCAAATGAACCATTACCTTCGATTTCTAGGGTTGACTTTTGATCAACTAAGTAGTTTCCAGTTTGAGTCACTTTAATTCCCTTTTCTCTCCAATCTAAGACCGATGGGATATAGAGGTTCACGTACAAGGTTGAGCTATCATTCGACTGGAAATAGATCGACTCTTGGTATTTAATATGGTTCTCTAAACCTGTTCCATGACAGCAAGTGTTGCCTCTTGTATCGAAACGCTTTCTTAAACCAGGGAACAACGGCATAAAGTAGGTTGAGCCACCCACTGGTCCGCTTTGATCCTGCGATGCTAGGATATGGTTGTAGAAAGCTCTTTCGTAGTAATCCATGTATTTAGCGTCTGGACTATAGAAGAATAACTCACGAGTCAATTTCAACATATTGTATGTTACACAGGTTTCAGCTGTCTTGTCAGTAATGTATTTTGCGATTACGTTTGGTGGTTTAAACATTTCGCCTGAGCCTGTTCCGCCGATGTTGTATATATGACTGCTAACTACCATATCCCAGAAGTTTTTCGCTACATCATAGTAATATGGATCCTTGTTAGCCTCGTAGGTCTTTAAGGCTCCAAGTACTTGAGGAGCGTGTTGGTTAGCGTGCATACCACGACGAGTATTTAATCCATGAACTCCACCAAGAGTATCTACGTTGCAGGCCATTGGATAGAATAGTTTATCGTTGTCGAAGAGTTTGGCAGCCTCTAAGTGTATTTCTTTTCCTGTGAAGGTATAAAGCCTAGCCATTACTTCATTCATTCCACCAAACTCACCAGCGATATACATACCCCACATCTTATTTAGATGTTCTTTGCTGAGTTTGCTGAGGCGATTGTACACCCAATCTCCAAGTTTTGAAACGATTTCTAGAGCTCGTTCATTCTCTCCTAATTCATAACAATCGATTAAGCCAGCCATAATCTTATGGAGAGTATAGTACGGAGCCCAAATTTTTGGATATGGAACAAATTCTTCAAGCTTATCGAATTGTTCTTCGGAGTATCCACTTAGGAAACCATAGTTAAACTTGCCAGAAGCTTCCATAGCGTCTTGACATTTACCGAGTTCTTCGATCATATAATCGATCTTTTTCTTAAAGCGTTCATCTTTACTGCCTGCATAGGCTAGGGCGATTGCTGATAGATAATGACCAGTGGTATGACCACGGAGATTTCCATCAGGAGCGTCCCAACCAGTCATTGGAGGTGCGCCCTTTGTATCTAATCCAGCAGCTTGACGGAAATTATAGAGTTGTTGATCGTCATCAACAGTTAGTAAGAACTCAAAAGCTCTTTCATTATTCTCATAAAATGGACTGCCTTCTAAAAGGGAAACTTCATCTAAAGCAAAGGATTTTGCTATTTTTTCAGGACGTTCAGGTGAGAACATGGTATGACCCGTTTCACTCACGGTAATATTTGCAACCGCTATTAAGTCAGTACGTTCACAAGTCCCAGAAATGCTAAAAGAACCTACTTGCGCGTACTTACTTTGGTCGATTTCCTCCCATTTTACTGCAGTAACACCATATACATCATCATCATTTTCGGTGATTACATACTCTGGTAATCTTGGTGCAACTCCAACCTTGGTTTCAATGTTAACTGGCAATAAAGCAGTGATAACTTGTTCCCTTTCTTTTTCGAGAACGGTTACTTCAAACTCTGCAGTATCACTTACATCGCCTTTAGTGATGGTAGCAATTAGTTTGACAATAGCGTTTCCGTGACCAGGTTCTGGACGAATTACAGTACCATCGTCCTTAATGATCTCTGGATTCATAGACTTCCAAGTAATAGTTGAGCCAAAGCGCCCTTCAGGTCGTAAAGGCAGATTAGCCTCTACGGTGAACAAATTACCGAGATAAATCGCTCTTTTATCGGCTTGAACGATTTCGGCATCGGTTTTCGGTGCAACAAACTCCGCCATGCACAAATCCTCCTTTTATTCTTAGTTTAGTTTTTCGATCCTTGCGTAGGATCTAAATTCAAAATTTCAGACTTGAAGAGGATACCTTGGGGTACCCTCTTCAAATTTAACTCACTTTAAAGTAAGCGTGGTAATGGCAATCCCAAGCAGCATAGTTTGGAATCAAGGTATAGCCAGCGATTTCAAATGTTAATGGATCATCAGTTGCCTTAATTACTTCACCAATGTTTTCTGAGTTAACGTCAAGATTGATATAGCGGTGGCTACTGTCCTTAACAACCATTACTAGTGGCCCGTACATAATGCTTACTGTCTTAGGATCATCTGGTGTACCTTCGAGGCGGAAAGTGAATGGAATATCTACTTCAATAGTATCACCGGATTTCCAGGATCTCTGCAGGCTTACATAGGAACCTGCTGTTGCTTCAACATCCTGTTCCTTCCCATTAACTTTCACAAAGAATCCTTTTTCGATCCAGCAAGGCACACGGAACTTAATTTCAAATTCTCCTTCTCCATCAATCGTAAAGACGGATTTTTGTTCCCGTAAGAAATCGCCACTTTGAGTAACCTTAACCCCTTTAGCGTTCCAATTCAACTCTGATGGAATATAGAGGTTTACGTAAAGTGTCGAACCATCTACAGATTGGAAATAGATGGATTCTTGATACTTAATGTGGTTTTCCATACCAGTTCCGTGGCAGCAGCTGTTTCCGCTTGTATCATAGCTTTTTCTCATACCAGGGAATAATGGCATGAAGTAGGTTGAACCACCAACAGGACCGCTTTGATCTTGTGATGCTAAGATATGGTTACATAATGCTCTTTCATAGTAGTCCATATATCTAGCTTCTGGATTTCTAAAGAATAACTGTCTGGTGAGTTTCAACATATTATAAGTAACGCATGTCTCTGCTGTTTTCTCGGTAATAAACTTGGCTATCACATTTGCAGGTTTAAACATCTCCCCTGCGCCTGTTCCACCGATGTTATAAATATGGCTATTTACGACCATATCCCAGAAATTCTCGGCAATATCATAGTAATATGGATCGTTGTTGCCTTCATAGATCTTTAATGCACCGATAACTTGAGGAGCATGTTGGTTAGCATGCATTCCGCCAAGAGTATCCACGTTTACTGACATTGGATAGAATAGCTTATCGTTGTCGAATAATTGAGCAGCAGCTAGATGAGTTTCTTTACCAGTGACCGCATATAACTTAGCCATGGTTTCATTAATTCCACCAAACTCACCTGCTATGTACATAGCCCACATTTTGTTTAAATGTTCTTTGCTTAATTTACTTAAACGATTGTATACCCAGTCTCCTAACTTAGAAACTACTTCTAGAGCTTGTTCATTTCCAGCTAACTCGTAGCAATCTAATAAACCAGCCATGATCTTATGCAAGGTGTAGTATGGCGCCCAGATCTGTGGATATGGAACAAAATCCTCAAGCTTATCGAATTGCTCTTCCGAATATCCGCTCAAGAAACCGTAGTTGAACTTTCCTGAGGCTTCCATAGCGTCTTGACATTTTGCCAATTCGGCGATCATGTAGTCAACCTTTTTCTTAAATCTCTCGTCCTTAGTACCAGCGTAGGCATAAGCGATTGCCGATAAATAGTGTCCTGTGGTATGACCACGGAGATTTCCGTTTGGTTCATCCCAACCAGTCATTGGAGGAGCTCCCTTGGTATCTAAACCAGCAGCTGTACGGAAGTTGTAAAGCTGTTGATCATCATTTACCGAAAGCAAGAAATCATGTGCTCTCTTGTAGTTTTCATAGAAAGGACTGTTTTCAAGAAGCTTTACTTCATCCAAGGCGAAATCTTTAACAGTCTTTTCAGGTCTTTCTGGTGATGCCAAAGTGTATCCTGTTTCACTAACGGTAACCTTGGCTGTAGCCTTAATCTCAGTGTGCTCTGCGGTTCCTTCAATGGAAAACTCTCCAACAACCGCATATTTTGCAGGATCAACTTCGTCCCACTTAACAGCCGTTACCGAATGAGTACCATCGTCACTAACTGTGATTACTACCCCTGGTAATCTTGGCTCAACACCGACTTTGGTCTCTACATGAACTGGAAGAAGATCTGTAATTACCATTCTCTTTTCTCTTTCAAGAACGGTAACTTCGAATTCTCTTGTATCTGATTCATCACCTTTAGTTACAGTAGCCACAAGAGTAACAATTACATTTCCTTGACCTATCTCGGGTCGAGTAACTTTTCCCTCATTGGTAATTACATCAGGATTTTTTGATTCCCAAGTAATAGTTGAACCATAACGACCTTTATCTGGTAGCCGTAAATTAAACTCAACTGTGTAAATATTACCTAGGTAAATACTTTCCTTGTCTGCTTGGACAATTTCCCAATCTGTTTTTGGTGCAGTAAACTCGGCCATGTAAGCACATTCCTCCTATTTCTTATTCTTTCTTTATTGCCTAGACCCTAGTATGGATCTGTTACGCACAACACTTACACTTCATATATTTTCGTTAGAGTAACGAAATAATTTGCGCTTAAATTTTACCACAGGGGGAAATGAATATCTACTATGATTTGGACTGTTGCTTTTCCCATTCTATTAGGCGCTGTTTTAATTCTAATCCCCACTTATACCCCCCTAGACTACCATCTTTACGCGTTACTCGATGACAAGGCACAACGATAGCTAATTTGTTTTGCGCACAGGCATTAGCAACTGCCCTAGCACCATTACTTATGCCAACGCTACGCGCAAAATCTGAGTAACTAATGGTAGTGCCAAAGGGAATATCTATTAGCGCCTTCCATACTTTTAGTTGAAAGGGAGTTCCCGCTAGATGGATCGGAAATTTTGGAGTTAAGCGCGGATTCATCAACCATAGGTTCGCCATCCTAATCCAGTTTTCCTTTTCTTGCGTAACTTTTTGTTTATTTCCTATTTCTCCTTTTTCTGTCAGAATACCCTCGACCGCCTCGATCGAATTATTAAACTCGATCGATGTAATTCCTTGCGATGATACACCGATCACATACCTACCCAAAAAACACTCACCAAAAATTCTAAGGTTTGGTGCGATTTGCATGATATCTCTCCTAACATAACAGTTTTTCTTGTACCAATACCCATAAATTTTCCATAATATATTCTGGGTGATATTTTATGAAGAAAAAGCCATTGATCGGTTTGCTAAGTGAGTTACTCCTACCTATTCCCGCTTACGAGCTGGCAAGCGATTTAAACATTGATTTGGTGGTATTTACACCTTATTCAATAAATTGGTCGCTACAAAAAATCCACGGTTTATTCTGGGATGGTGAGCATTGGATTAAAACCACTACCAGGTTCCCTGATGCTGTTTATAATCGGCGTTATACATCAAGCGAGACAGTAATCAACCGCCTCGAACAATATATTGGAAAAAACAAGGTTTTCAATCGGATTACCAAGTTGGATAAATGGAAGACCCATAGAATACTAAGTGCGAGCCTTATAAATGTTGGGATACCCAATACCCAGATCTTAACCAAAAATAGCTTCAACAAAATGATTTCTCATCCCAATGGAGTAATCCTTAAACCTCGAATAGGTAGTTTCGGCGAAGGAGTGTTTTTGTTACAACAAAAAGATAAACACTACCATCTCTTTGAAGGAAGCAATCAACCAATCGTTATCGCAGAAAACATCGACAAATTGATAGCCACCATGGCGGCCAAACCAGATTATTTGATCCAAGGATTTATTCCGCCAGCACCGATAGGAGAGAGAATCTTTGACATTCGCCTGATCATGCAAAAAGGTGCAGATGGTAATTGGAACGCTTCGGCGTCCTTAAGCAGGCTTTCTTTAAAGAACGTATTTATTACCAATCTCTGTCGACGCATTCAATCGGTGCAAGAATCCCTCGCTCTCTTATCTGATTCAATTAACCCTGAGGAGTTCCTGCTAAATTTGGAAACGGTTAGTTTGAAAGTGTGTTCAACTTTGGAAAAAAGGCTCGGATTACTGGGGGATATCAGTGTTGACTTTATAATCGACAATGGATATAAGCCTTGGTTGATCGAGGTTAACGGAAAACCTGAAAAGGCTAATTTGATAGAATTATTGGAACCAGAATTGATGGAGAAGGTTTATAGTAGACCCTTAGAATATGCTAAAATGTTAGCAGAAAAATAAAAGACTGGCACAATGAGCCAAACGCTCTTGTGCCAGTCTTTATTATTGATTATTAGCCGCCATTTACAGTATTTACAGGCGGAGGATCGGGCAAAGCTTCAACTAAGGCAACAATTTGTCTGCAAGGTATTACTGCCCTCTGCCATCCTAAATCTTGAGTCCACCTTCTAACGATAATAAATGTATCTTGGACTTGACGTAATTGCCACTGTACACCGCCAAAAGCAGCATCGTCATTTACCGTGTAGATATAAGCCCAATCGTTAATAAATGCTTCCCATGCACAAGGACAAAAACAGCATTCGTTTCTAATTCCCATACATATCCCTCCTAAGAGTCTGTACTCGGTACTCAGTATAGGTTATGATGCAAAAACTAGAAACGACATAGTAATAGCAGATTATTTACCATCAATCTTTATGCTTTTGGGAAATTAAAGCCCATAATATCTCTAACTTCTTTCAATGTCTCCACTGCTTGGGCTCTAGCCTTTCTACCACCCTCGTTCAGAATCTCCTTAAGATCTTCTGGTTTTGAAAGGATCTCCTCTTTTCTTTCTCTAATCGGAGTCAGACCATCAATAATTGCCTCTGCTAGAGTTTCTTTCAGATCCTTATAGCGCAGATTACCAGCAGCATAATCGTTTTTAAACTTTGTTACTACCTCTGATGAAGCAAAACCTTCGAGTAAGGTAAAAAGATTCTTAATGCCTGGACCCATCTCTGAACCTTGTGGACCTGGGTCGGTAACTGCACGCATAATCTTTTTCCGAATCGAATCTGGATCCTCAGTAAGAGAAATGTAGCTTCCAGGTAAACTTTTTGACATTTTACTTGTTGGGTCGTTTAATGCCATAACCCTAGCCCCTGATGTTAGGAGACTTTTTGGCTCTGGAAAGACTTCTTTACCAAATGTTGAATTAAACCTTCGGACAATCTCTCTAGCTAATTCAAGATGCTGGAGCTGATCCTCACCCACTGGTACAAACTCCGCTTTATATAGAACGATATCGGCTGCTTGGAGAATGGGATAATTCATTAGTC
Source organism: Bacillota bacterium (assembly GCA_012728115.1). Classification (GTDB taxonomy): domain Bacteria; phylum Bacillota; class Limnochordia; order Darwinibacteriales; family JAAYFS01; genus JAAYFS01. The sequence continues at coordinate 10,350 of JAAYFS010000003.1, forward strand.
CTGCAAAGATATTACCTTTTTGGCGTGACGCCTTTTCTTTAAACTGAGTCATTCTCTCCAATGCTCCGATCGAAGTCAAGCATGTCAAAAACCAAGTCAGTTCGGTATGTTCTGGTACCATTGATTGAACGAATAATATCACTTTATTCGGATCTAAACCAGCGGCAATATTAGTCGCTGCCACATTTAAAATTCTGCTTTCCAAAACACTTGGATCATACTCTACGGTGATCGCATGATAATCAACAATAGAAAAGACACAATCATAACTATCCTGTAGCGAAATCCAGTTTTTAATGGCTCCTAGATAGTTTCCGATATGTACTTCTCCAGTTGGTTGAATCCCTGAAAAAACCTTTTTCTTATCCATTTTTTCCTCCTTGACTTTGACAAAGTCTACATCCTCTTTATTATAGCCAAGTGTTGAGGCAAAATCAACGCGCTTACGTTTATTTACTTATTGATAGGTTGACCGTGGCAAATAATGTTTGTATATCAACAGGATATTTGCCGTCATTGTGTTTATAACCATATTTATCCGAGTCCGAGCCTGAAGGCTCCTTCTTTATTGGAAGCGATGTCTTTATACTACCATCATCTTGGGTTATAGAAATACTGTACCCTTCTTTAACATCCTTCAAATTGAGATACACATCAGCAAACTCAGTTTCGATGCGAGTTTCATTAGCTAGGCCTTCACACCTAATCTGCCCGAATTGAGCTTTGATTTCGCTTTTTCCACTAACATCATTAAGGTACAGCTGCGAGTTTTGCATATCAGCATCTAAATCACCTAACACATTGGTAATCACGTAATTATCAAAACTTGGCCTGAGGCGAAGACTTCCAGTTACGTTGCTGATTACACCGCTACCAAAGGAAGATAACAATGCCACATCTCCATTTACGTTAGCTAGTTCCACCTGACCAAAGTGACTCTCTACTCTCAAATCTCCTTCGACATCACGAATTTTAATATTGGAATATGAACCACTAACTAATAATCCACCCTTTAAACCGTCGATTTCGATCGGAGCATAATTATTTGCAATAAAGGCTTGAAGATGATTTGGTAAATACACATGGTATTCAACGATTGCGAAATTCGCATGCTCTTTATCGATATCCGCAGCTTCCACAGTCACTAAATCTCCATTAGTATAAACCAACTCAAACTCTTCTGCTACTCTTTGAGCTCCTTCCTCAGTATCAGCATAAATGGTTGCCTGAGCTTGAATTTATATTACATTTTCATCGTAACCGTTAACCTCAACCACTCCAAAACTGTTCTCTAACAAAAAACCTTGGCTAGTTTGAGCGTCAAACTCTAGTTCCAATTGTCTGTCTGCAGTAAACTGCTTCGTACTGATTTTTCCTTCTGGACCGAGGTAGGTATACTGTCGTGTACTAGAAATTGCGGTATATCTTGAGGAATTAATCTGATCAATAAAGTTAAGGTTGCCCCGCCAATCAAGAACCATCAAAACAGTAAGCGTTATGATAATCCCCCAGAAAATTCGTCTTTTAATCATACTTAGCCCTCCGTTAAAGTTCTATATGCCTTTCAAACAGATAGGAACTGAGAATAAACAAAACTATCGCGACAAATAACGTACTATATTCTCCTGAAAGAACAATTTGGTTTTTTACCAAAAAATACGAACCTTCGGTTGATGTTATCGTTGTCAAACTTGTCGCTGGCATCCACCGAAACAATGGCTCCAGTAGATAGGCAAGCTTGTTGGTAAACCAAAATGTAAGAACAAAAACCCAGACAGTTACCAAGCCTCTGGCCCGCCTGGCGAACCTGCTAGAAATATAAACAAATTGACTAATCATTAGCAAAATCACTACTCCAATTAATAAAACAACGAAAAGCATCATGGCATTACTGAAAACTAATTGCCACGGAATATATAACTCGTCGAACCAGGTGTTTACATTAAGAGCAAGATACAATTGTTGACGCAGAAAGATGAATAAACCCGCGATCATCATGCCCACCAATGCCATAAATTCTAGTATTAAAGTGAGAAGCTTGGCAGTTGTTATCTTGATTCCCGAAACAGGAAGTGATAAAAGTAAGTAAGAAGTATTGTGACTCCACTCAGTTCGATAGATTTGAAATCCGCTCCAAATTAGCCAAAGGGGAATGAAAACTACTGGGAGGCAGGCTAAGCCAATAACGACTTCTATATCAGGAAATCGATGTGCTTGAGTACTAAGGATAAAATGGAATAATAAAGTCAAAAAGGAAAAAAGTAATACTGGCCATTTTGTATTTTCTAACTCTTTTTTCATTAATAAAATGAAACTTTTCATCAGGCGTATACCTCCTTGAAAAGATCATTGATCGACATTCCACGTACCTCTCTTAAATCTTCTGCTTGACCAGTAAACTTGACTTTTCCGCGATCCAAGAATATTACTGAATCAAACATGCTCTCCGTCTCACCAACTTCATGGGTTGAAAGAATCATGGTCTGTTCACCAGATTTGTACTCAGATAGTATTACCTCAGCAATTCTTCCCCTCGAGGCTGGATCAAGACCAGATAATGGCTCATCCTACAA
>JAAYFS010000021.1 GCA_012728115.1 Bacillota bacterium
CCCCTTACCCTTTTCAAAATTTAGCCTTCCTTTTACGATACTCCCTGATAAGTTTGTTACGAACTGGAATCCCTATACATATTAACAAAAAAACAATCAGAACGGTTCTATTCAAAATCTCACCGCCTTTCTTAGGAACTCAGTGCTTCTAAGAAGAAAACCACGGATTTAATCTGCTCGTTTATCGTTTTTAAATTTGTACCCCTATCGTAAAGTGTTCTAATGATTTTAACTGTTTACACAACTATAGCATTGTTTTTGTTGCTCTTTTTGCAATAGATCCATGATATATTCCAAAACCATGGTATCTCTGTCTATCCATCTAGGTTTTTCTTGACTACTTGATAGAATAATCCCTTTATTCTTTTGAATCGCTTCTTTTATAGGAATCCAAACAGGCTTAAATCCCAGACGCTCTTCATATTGTTCTAAATCTAGTTCACAGTAATTTTCTATTACTTGGCATTTATAAAAATAAGAAGTCATTTTAAATATGTCAAAATCCTCTTCAATGGGCCTATCATATTCTATTACTTTTCCAATTTCCTTTTCAATAACGGAAACGAAAGAACCGCATTCTTCTTTTACTTCTCTAATCAAAGCATCCTCATGCGTTTCATTCCTCTCAATTCCCCCACCTGGAAACTTATAATCTCCATATTTTCCCGAGTTAATCATCAGGATTAAATCATTATCGATTATCACCGCTTTGACGGAATCACGGGTAATGGTCTTTCCACCTAAGTTCAGGTCATCTTTATAAAATATTTCCTTCACTAGTTTCAAATTTTCCCACCCCAGGATAATTTTTCACAGCCTACAACTCCTATTTTACCTCAAAACCTTCGGCGTAGATCATTAAAATTTCATATTCTTCCGAAATCGTTTCCAATCACGTCGCTGATCAGCGATGATACCACAATATTAGCTAGGTTAATGACCGCTTGCTCTTACACTAAGATCCAGGCTACAGCATCCCCTACTTCTGAAAATATGCGAAATGTCTTTCTGGTACTAAAGTCAGAAAACATTTCCTTAACCTGTTAATTCATAGTTAGATCCACCTCTTTTTCTTCTTTTCTCTGGTTAGCTTGCATCACTTGATCATGCTCATCAGGTAACTTAATAATCAAATCTTTTACCTTTTTAATCCATGCCAATTCATTAGAATTAAATGACACAATATTTTCTCGAATTTAGTTTAGAAACCAAACTTTGTCTGATTGATCTGATCCTGCAAAATAACAAGTAGCCAGTTCTCGCTCTGTTAAGGCAGCTTGCATTCGGACTACCTCTTCATACGAAGTTAACATCGTTTCCAAATCATTACGATTTAATAGTTCAGCCAAAGCAAGTTTGATCAAAACCTGCTTTCTGAAGACAGGCTCATCGGTAACTGAAAGCAACCATTCCTTTAGTTCCATGCGACCACTATCCGTAATGGTGTAAATTTTCTTTGTTGGTGCACCTTCTTGATGGTGTATCATTTTGGTTACAAAACCTTCATCTAATAATTCGGCACAGGCTTTATAGATTTGATTGTTATTACCCGACCAATATTTTCGAAACTCCTTTGTGATTTGACTTACTTGCTGAAATAAAAAGGGAACCTTCAGTTCATGAAAGTTCCCTAACTACGCTGGTTTTTATTCTTGTTTATTTTTATATGCTATTAAAAAATTTATACCCGCGACAATAATTCCCCCACCGATAAAGTTCCCAACTCCAGAAACTAAAAGGTTATAGGCAATATCTGTAGCAGAAAGTGCAGCACCATAGAATTTTGCCACGAATAAATAATACATATTGGCTACAACGTGCTCGGTTCCGCTAATAACAAATACCGTAATTGCTAGCCACATTGTAATAATCTTGGTGATTTCATCTTTTGAATTATACGCTAGACATACTCCCGTACAAACGATAATATTACAAAAAATAGCATTAGCAAGTAACTGCCCAACAGGCATACTAACTTTATAAAGAGCTTTATTGATTATTAAATCTATCCCTGCTTCATTAAAAATTCCTGATGCTGGAGTTAAAAAAGAAGCAAAAATTCCTCCGAGCAAATTAGCAAAAAATATAAGACATAAAACTCTAATAATCTGTGTTAGTTTGGACTTTCGAGCATAGACAGCAGTCATAATCATACAATTACTCGTATAAAGTTCTGCTTGCATCACGATGACAGCAATAATTCCAAGTGGAAACACCACTGCTCCAAAGAAATCACCTAATCCTGGAACAGCAAGACTTGCTGAAACCTTTAGACTTCCTACCGCACCAATAGCAATATATAATCCTGCAAGAAATGCTTGCAAGAGTAAAGTAATTAAACTCTTATTAAGCTTATTCTCCGTTGAATTTATAATATAATTTGTCAAAGCCTTGGGTCCTGTACTATTTTTCATGAACAAAATCCTTTCTATAAAATATTTTCCGTACTTATCTGTGTTTGTTACCACAAAAACAATCCTCTACATCCAATGTTTTCTGGTAAAAACCCTGATAATACTTTCTGCATTTTGCCCCATATAAGTATACCACCTTTTTGTCCTTTTTCCTCTACGTTTTATCTACGTTTTAGTAGTAAAGAAAAAAGTCACCCCAATAAAAAGGATGACCGTACCTAATAGAAAGTTTTCCTGAATTTCCCCATGGCATTAATTTTGGCAACCCTAAATCCGAATACGGAATACGATGTTAGTTTACCAGGAGAAAGCTGTACAATACCTAAATCGATAACGTTTGTTGCCTTTTTTTGAATTTCTGGTTTACTTTAATTTTAATACTCGAGCGATATTCTCGCTAGTTTTTACTAGGTTTTCTTTACCCATTCTTAAAGCCGTTTCAACCGTGCAGGAAACAGATAAAATGCTAAACATCGCTGTTACCCCATGTTCAAACATGGCCTCTGCTCCTACGCCAATACAACCCACTAGGGCAATTACGGGGATGTTTTTAGTCTTAGCTAGGCTGGAAATCCCAAAAATGGTTTTCCCAAAAACTGTCTGTCCATCAATTCTGCCTTCTCCAGTGATAATATAGTCAACACCTTTCATATGCTGCTCTAGTTTCGTATGTTGGATAACAAGTTCAACACCTTTTATTAATTTAGCCGATAAAAAGGCGATTAGACCTGCACCTAGACCTCCAGCTGCGCCTGCGCCTGGAATTTGATCCACGTCTTTTCCTAACTGCTCTTTAATGATTTTGGCGTAGTGTTTTAAGTTTTGGTCTAGTCGTTCAACCATTTCTGGTGTTGCTCCCTTTTGGGGGCCAAAAACATAGGAAGCTCCGTTTTGTCCCGTTAAAGGATTATTAACATCACAAGCCACTTCAACTGTTATATTCGCTAACCTTGGATCGAGACTACTAATATCAATAGTATGTAAGCGATCCAAAGAACCTCCACCGTATGACAATTCATTACCGTCTTTATCGAGGAGTCGTCCTCCAAGTGCCTGAAACATTCCCGCACCGCCATCATAAGAATCTGAATCGAAGCATCACGCTTTAATGCTTCAATTAGTTCAGGTAGTAACAAGCGAACCCCTGACTCCATTACGAAAGAAACCACAAGCTTGATCTCGGTAGCTTGTTTGAAAGATTTTTGTAAATTGGTAAGCAAAGTTAACCTATCATTAGTAATGACATTACCCACACCAATCCACTCCACTTAGGTCCTACAGCTAATTTCCTCGTGTTTTTTAAAACTCCTTTGCGTTTAATTCTCGTAATTTTAAACGTAAACCTATGAAAAACATCCTCCCTAATTATTTCAACTCATTCCGTTCACCCAAACCCTTCGATGAAACTAAGAAATATACTAGAAATGCAAAACATACCAAGGAAATAAACCCATAGCCACCAAAAATATCAAACCTTGAAGAGAAATAACCAAAGCCTAAGCCAACTAATATCAGAATTGCTCTTAATCCTAAAGACTGGAAGGAATCGATAGTAGCTCTCATAGAAGAATCGATGCGGTGATGGAGATATCCCGTAGCTAGTGGCTCAATAACACCTGATACAATGCAAATCAGGAAAATCACAATTAAGCCAGTGTATCCTTTAAATATAGCTATGTAAAGCATTCCTGCAGCAAAAATAAACACTATTCCAGAAATCAATGCTCGATAATTAATCCGCTCCTTGATTTTGTAAGCGATAATATTCCCAGGAAGCCTTAAAATACTAAGTCCTGCTAAAACTAAACCAAAATAAATCACTGGAACGCCTAGTCGGCTGATATAGAGTTGCCAGAACTCATCAATAAAGTTCATCGCTGCACCTGTAACCATGGCAGAAAACAGTACCAAGCAAACCTGTGGATTCCTTATAAAAAATTTTACCGAGGCTTTTAAATATTCTTGAAAGACAATTGGGCTATCCGTTTTTCTCTTTAAGTTAGGTTCAAGAAGCATGAAGGAAATGCACAAAGAAACAAGCATCCCCGTAAAGGATAGCCAGTAATTTAGCTCGAAACCACACCAACTAGCTATTAGACTTCCGCTTAATGCGGCTAGAATAGCTGCAGAAAAATCCCAAGCATTTAATCTTCCAAGACATTTTTCAAAGGAAGCTTCCTTGCCATGCAAAAGTAATGACTCATAAAGTAAAGCATTCTCCGATCCACTACTTGCAGACTGTCCAATTCCTGACAAGAATACTGCTGCAGCAAAATGCCAAAATTCTGTGGCAAACACCAGGATCAAAAACTCTAAGCAGCCTAAAAAAGCATTTAATACTATCATCTTTTTTCGACCCCATTTATCAGCTAAGATACCTGATGGAATCTCAAGTAAAAATACACTAAATGCATAGATTATCTCAGTGTATACAACCATCTGAACAGTCATACCTCGTAGTTCCCAAAACAACCTTTCGATGACATACGCAGGGATCAGGCTTTGAAAAAAACGGATTGCAGAAAGTTTCCAGACATTTGGAATATGGTTCATGGCTAAGCTTCTCCTATCTATGAGTGCTGATTATCTGATCACTTTTTTGCAACAATTATGGATCTATTTCCTTGTTTCCATACCATATTTACCGAAAAAAACCCTGCCTTTATTAATAATTTGATTTTGATTTCTATCGTACAGGGGGTATCGTAGACTCTTTAGCCAAAGTCAACGGTAAAATAATTCCCACAGATTAGCTTGATATCCCTTCCAGAATGTTCTTATCTAAGTTTATTAGGGATTACTTGAGTTGAATCAACGCTCACCACCTAAACGTCCTACAAACCATATTCGAGGACAAAAACAACCCCCGTTAGCTTTTATTGCTAACGGGGTTGATTCAAGTAAGTTCTATTAATCAAACACCACAACCGTTTCGGGACATAAATAACCCAAATCGCGTTTGATGACACCTTGGGAAATCGCTTCATATACGTTTTTTCTTAAACACCGTCACAGCTACACCCAAAATCGCAAAGATTGCAGCCACAGTAACTCCAATGGCTACGTAAACGGACGACACTTCGATGCCCTTCATAACCAATTCCATGTTCTTTGCTGCTAACGAGAGCGGGTTGTACTAGGTAACCACTGGAAAAATGTTCAAGATCGCTAACAGCGCCACAACCCCACCGGTGATAAGCAAACTTCCATAGGTACTGTTTACTAATGTTGCTGCGCATAAGAGTACTGCCAAAAGAAATGCTCCAAACAACCAGAGACAAAATGCCGCAAAGATGATATTACCTGATTTATCATCTGGAAATAGGTAAACGGTATAACCCCAGGTAACCAAGAATGAAGTTAATAGGCTTGCGGTCCAGATTACTAGCATCGAAGAATACTTAGCCAATATTACTGATGTTCGTGACAAGCCCTTGGTTAACAGATTGATTAAAGTCCCTTTTGATAGCTCCGATGACAAAATACCACCAAAAACAAGTATGTTCACGATCAGACCCATCTGAGTCACGTTTTTATAAAACTGTGCCCATGAATCTAAAGATGAAGGCTCTGGGATAGTAACCGTTACTCCTTCTGGCATAAAATTTGCTAACAGTTCAGGAGTTATTTTCGCCGTGAGCGGATTCATAATGCCAAAGACAAAAAACAAACTAAGCATAATCAACCACTTATACGTCCGAGAACTCTCCACTAGTTCTTTTTTGAAAAATACGCGAAAATGACTCATTGCACCACCTCCGTAAATAAGTTTTCTAAGGTAGGCTCCATCGTTTCAAACCTATCGGGTGCAATCTGTTTTTCGGATAACAAATCGATTAGAGTTTGTCCATTGATGGCTTGGTCCTCGATCACGATAGTAAGAACGTTGTCATTTTGTGTTAACTTTACTGTGGGTAGTTTTAGTTTCTCGCTATCAGCGAAAATCCTCGCCTGTTCTGATGTAGCGAATTTAATCGAATAACTGTTGCGGCGATATTGCTTCTGAATGTCAGAAAGGGTACCAGCTAAAGCTAGTCTTCCTTGATCCAAAACCGCAACATAATCACATATTCTTTCAACATCGGAAAGTATATGAGTTGAGAATACTACCGTTGTCTTACCCTTTATAGCTAAAAGTATATCGAGAATTTGTTTTCGCCCGATTGGATCAAGTGCCGATGTTGGCTCATCGCATATCAATAACCTCGGTTCATTTAACAAAGCTTGAGCTATTCCTAATCTCTGCTTCATTCCCCGTGAGAATCCACCGATTTTACGGTTCACGTCCTTTAAACCAACAAGAGTTAATAACTCTTCACTCCGTTCTTTTATCTTCTGTGGTGATAATCCAGTTATCTCACCACAAAGTCTTAGGTACTCTTTAGGGTTCATATAGTTATAAAACTCTGGGACATCTGGTAGATAACCAACATGTCGATTGGTTTGGGTTTCACCATAGACAACTCTTTCGCCACATACTGTTACCGAACCGCTATCTGCTTTTAACAGCCCAAGCACAATTTTCATCGTAGTGGTTTTGCCCGCACCATTCTTACCCACAAAACCGAAAATCGAATTTTCAGGTACAACCATATCTAAGCCATTCAGTACTTTATTATTGCCAAAACTCATATGCAGCTGATTAATTTCTAAAATGTTCATTCATCCACACCTCGACCGAAGATAAAGTAGACGAGTGGTCCAACTATCTGGAAAAGGACTACAACTGGAATCCAAAGAGTGCGAGAACCGAAACGATAATTTGGATGTTTTAGCACATGAATTAGTGCTGCTAACATCAACCCCACTTCAGCAATAATCAGTGGTACTAAGAAAACCCAATACTCTTTTAAAATCTCCATTTACTTCACCTCATCTTTCAACTTTTTCTCTAGCTTTTCAACCAGGTTTTTGAAACGATGATTCTCAAAATACCTATTGAAAGCAGGATTTCTGGTTAACGCTTCAACCATCCCACTTTTTAGAACTGTTTCATTCTGGGGTGGTTTCACCCCTAAATCCAGATCACTAAACCAATTGTGAACTTTATCAAAGAATTGGTCGCCCATAAATCGTAAGGGATATATATCTGATGTAACTAGATTTACAAATCTTTGGAGAATGTCTAAAGCTTTCTCATCGTCTCCTAATATGGCGTATCCCTGGGCACCAGTTAAATATACCCCAAACAAAATGGTGGGATGTAGAGTTTCAATTTCAAAAAGTTCTATTAAACCTAACGTCCTAGTAACTATCTGATCATATCTATCATAATCATCGGTATTAAGCATCATATAATTAGGAATATCGCCCAAAATCCCCATTAGGTGTCGAAAAATTCCTACCTGTGTAGTTTCCTTCGCTTTCTCAACATCTCCAGTTAAAAAGTATGCAGAAGCTAAAATCACTTCTTCTCCGAGCACTGGATCGTTCACATCTTGCATCAAATCGATAACCGCCATGGGGTTTCCTAAGTTAAGTTCGCAAAGGGCTTCAATCATATTCGCCTGCTTAACTATTGATACATCTTGGCTTTCATTTTTGATCTTAATGCAAAGATCCCGAACTTTCATTTTGATTTGCGTTTGACCTTCTTCCGAACCAGCTAGATGACCGTGGTTTAAAAACAACACACACATTTGTAACAGTAAAGGGTAGCACGAAAAGTATTTCTTAATGATCTCGTTGCACTGCTCCATTACTTTTTCGAAAGATTCTTCCGAAAACTTAGTCGAAAGTCTATGATAAAGTGCTCGAATATCTTCTTTAGTCATCCAAGGTTCATAGCCGATGAGTTCATCAATACTGATGTTAAAGTAGGTAGCTAACTGAGGTAATAGTGTGATATCAGGGTAACTTTGTCCCGTCTCCCATTTCGAAACTGATGCCTTGGATACTCCAATAAACTGAGCTAATTCATCCTGAGTGATTCCTTTCGCCTTTCGTCCATTAAGTATTGCACGAGCAATATTGATCTCCTTCATGCCGCTCACCCCATCTTTAGTATACTGGGAAATGATGACTCGAACAATGGATCTCCAGTTGACTTTGGTTGACGAAATCAACTAGCGGTATACAAAACAAAAGCTTTTATGAAAATGTACTTTATGTTTTTTCGAACCTTTTGCGCTTCATTCGGATCCATGTTATGTAAATTGTAGAAGTGATGGCTTGGTTGTTACGGATTGTCCACAACCATGGTACTAGATGGAATCAGAAACCCCAAAAACCACAGAGAGAATTGCCATAATATTAGGGTTTCTGTAGGACGAACACAATAAAATTTGGAACACGTAACTCATCATCTAAATCTGGATACTTATCTAACATATCTAGTGTAGAAGTGGGTTCAATTATTTCTTTTAAAATAAAGCCAGTGTTAACAAAGGTGTTTACGTAAGTGGATAGTGAACGATGAAAATTAGTAAGCATAACCCCTGTTATTTCCCAATGACGCTCTCCTTCATCGAAGTAGTTGTCCAATATGACATGTAACTTCTCTCCATCAGCGTTTCGATACCATTTCCCAGAAGCAGATCGCATCGGATGCAAATTTGCAATTACGAATTTACCACCCTTTTTTAACACCCGAAATACTTCTTTAGTATTAGCTTCAAACTCAGGCAAATCACATTGATTAAGGTATGAGATCGCCAGGTCAAAAATTTCATTGTCAATAAAACTAAGATCCTGCACATCATGCACAAGATACTGTTCACGCCCAGATTGCAGCTCCTTAGCAGCTTCAATCATTTGTTCACATAGGTCTAAGCCCACCACCTCGGCAGCTTCTCGTTCAACAAGCTTTCTACAGAAACGACCTTCCCCGCAACCACTATCTAAAACACTCAATCCTTCTACATCTCCACATGCGTCAAGCATTACCAAATCAAGCAAACCATCTCGGACGGAATGTTTTCCCTCTCTAACTTCTTTAATCCATTTGGGTGCGAGAGTCGCCCATTCTTGCTTAAGATCATTTATGTTAACCATCGTTATTTATCCTCCAAACGAAACCTTGTGGTTCTTTTGCACTTTTTACAGGTTTCTGTAATCTTGGTTTAATCCATATGTTCAACTATACTAAACACGCAAAAAACAGGATTTTCCTATGACCCCACGGATTAACGAGATGATTATCGTTTAATTGGAAACCATAGAAAAATCCTGGACTAAAGTTTTTGCCATCTATTTTTAATTAATTATTTCGCCTTGATTCTTGGATACCTTTTCACGCCATTTACCTTTTTCGGTAGGCGTAAGTTTCCCCCATCCTGTGACTTCGCCAATAATTCTTAAAGGCTCTTTCGAACGATAAGATCGCGTTAAATTACCAGGGAATTTTTTATCCGTAACATTTGGGTCGTTTTCAAATTCACCTGTAGGTTCTACGAAGTAGATACGTCCTTCTCCTTCTCCTTGTGCTAATGCTGCTGCCAAAGCCGCCCCATTGATATTCGCGGTGAAATAAATGTGGTTCATCTTAAGTCCAGCTTTGTAGTTTGAAAGTCCACCTGGCGTTAAGAAATCACCAGCCTTCAAATCTGCCTTAGTTCCATGATAAAACGGTCCTGGATCAGTTGGCGAACCCTGGTAATATTCTGCTAATTCGTAGTTATGTTTAGCACTATTAAGGTCATCGAGTTCTTCATAACACTGGGCTATCTTTTTATACAAAGTCGGATATGCACTTTTAACATCGTCATCGTTAATGTTTTTGGCACATTGTAAGGATGTTTCAAGCCAATTAAGTTTTTCTGTGATACTTTTTTGACGACAGGCTAAATGATAGGATGCTATGAATCTTTCGTAATCACCTGTTGCTTCCTTCCATGCATTTTGAAACATTTTCAAGGCTTCTTCGAAATTTCCCTTGTCCTCCAAGTTCATCCCACTCATACACAGTTTTATTACGTCATTGTTTGGATCAAATCGTGCTCTCACTCAGTTTTACCCCCACGTAGATCAATTCTTTTTTCCGAACAGTTTTCCCCACGTACCCATTTGAGCGTTCCATTATCGTATTCCTAGTTCTAATTTGACTTGCGAAACACCAGTATTTTTTGTAACCCGATTAATAGCAGTACGATAGCTAACCCAAAGCCGATGGAAGAAATCCAAGGTTGGCTGCCAAACTCACCCTCGGCAAGAAGTGCAATGGTAAGCATCGTAGCAAAAATTGAAAAGAATAACAGAATTATCGGTACGAGCAATCTCTTTTTAATAATTCCCGCTTGAACAGCCCCAACCATTACCAATATAAAACCCAATGCGACTCCGATAGCACACATACCTGGCGCATCATTGGTTTCACCTAGGACAAAAAGCATACCTCCAGTAACTATCCCTAGAATAATCGAAACAAGGGCATGAAGTTTTTTTGGTTTATTCATTTTCTCCCCCTTTCTATCAGTCAAAATCAATGCATATACCATATTTTATTCTATGCTGCTTACGGTTTCTTAACCGTCTTATAAAGTTTCAAAGAGATTTCTGGAAATCGCAGGGTTGTAAGGCAACATACACGATAAACAATGGACAAAATAGAAACGTCTCCATAAAATCATATGAAGACGTTCTAGCTTTAAACTCAACTTACACAGAGGCACCTATACCTGTAGCTAAATCGGTTTGCAACAGAGCTTTTTCACGCACTTTACGACGAGCATAAAAGAAACTGATTACCTGACCAATTCCCGCTAAAGCCCAAGTAACGGGGTAACAGGTAAAAAGAACACTAGCTGTTGGATACCATTTGAAGACAGTCCATAGCCATACGATCCGCATCAAGCATGCTCCTACTAAGGTGCAAAGCATCGGCAATATCGAATAACCCATTCCCCGAGTGAGTCCTGGGAATACGTTCATAACACCACAAGTGAAATAGGCTACCATCATAATCTTTAGCCGCATCATCCCTAATTCTATTACTTCAGGATTGTTCGTATATATCCCGAGAAAAGCCTCTCCAAAGATCAGTGTTGCTCCTCCTAAAACGATCCAAGTTGCAAAAATTAAGCCAGTGCAAACCTTTGCAACAGAGTCAATGCGATCATAGTTCTTAGCACCCATATTTTGCCCAGTAAAGGTAATCGCAGCGTTGTAATAAGCATTCATGGTGGTACCCACAAAACCTTCAACATTGCTTGCTGCAGAACTCGCGGCTACCATTGTAGAACCAAAGGAGTTAACAGCGGATTGAATTAAGACATTTGAAATAGAAAAGAGTAGTCCTTGTAAACCTGCGGGAAGTCCAATTCTTACAACGTCTTTTAACTTTTGCTTGTCCATTCGGATTTGCCGAGGAAATAAACGGATAGGTTTATCTGTATGAATTAAACAACGGAGAATTAAGTACACTGAAAGATACTGCGAAACAACTGTCGCCCAAGCTACTCCAGCAACACTCATTCTAAACCCTGCCACGAGAATGAGATTTAAAATTACGTTGACAACACCACTGATAACTAAATAATTCATTGGCCTACGACTATCCCCAGTGGCGCGTAGTATTGCAGCACCGAAGTTATAAACCATACTAGCAGGTAAACCGAGGAAGTAAATTCTAATGTAGACTTCGGAGAGATTAATAATGTCCTCTGGAGTGCCCATCATCAAAAGTAAAGGTCCACTCAAAGCTAGCCCTAAAAACATTACCACAAAGCCAGCGATAATACTGAGCGCAATTGAGGTATGAACTGATTTACTTACAACTTGAGGCTTTCCAGCACCATAGTCTTGAGCAACAACTACACTGGTACCAACGGAAAGACCCATGAACAAGTTCACAATTAGGTTAATCAAAGACCCCGTCGCTCCTACTGCCGCCAATGCTTCGGCGCCAGAAAAACGACCTACTACCACCATATCTGCAGCATTAAAGAGTAATTGCAGAATATTCATTGCCATAATCGGCAGTGCAAAAATTAAAATCTTTCCAAACAGTGGCCCCTTTGTTATATCCAAATCTCGACTACTCACTGCCATTTATCAACTCTTCCTTTGCGATTTTTCATAAAAATGCCTTGTATAAGATTGAACTGAAATACATAGCAAACAAAATCTCCTGTTCAAATGCTTCTATATTAATCATACCATAATAAATCCTTGTCTACTATATTTAGCACAAGTTTACACATAGTTCTAGCGTTAGTTTGCTGATCTAAGTGATATTTAAAAACATAACGTTCATAGAAAAACACCGAGGCTACTTCTTGGTGATAGCAACAACCATTTTCAAATAAAAAAGTGAGAACATCGTCTCGAATGTGTTGAAATCTTTCCTAACTCAAAAGGCTCAAATGTGAGAAAGACATGCTTTCACTGTTATTTTCTCGCTATATAAAACACATAACTATAGTAATCTTTAAAGCGAAAATACAAATCTGCTTCTAGTCTATGTTCTTCAATAAACTGTTTCACCTCATCTGAATAACCATACTTTTTGATAAATGATTCGGCGTTATCCAAAAGCGGTTGATAGTAATCTGTCCAACATTTTTCATCTAAGATAAAATAATTTACAGGGGTATATCCACATTTCTTAATTATAGCCAGCTTATTCTCAATCGTGTCGATTTCTGGATAGGCATCTAACCAGAACGCTTCGACTTCTGCAGGTCTGGTAGCGGTTAACCACGATATTTCCGAAACAGCGATATAAC
This sequence comes from Bacillota bacterium, assembly GCA_012728115.1. Lineage (GTDB taxonomy): Bacteria > Bacillota > Limnochordia > Darwinibacteriales > JAAYFS01 > JAAYFS01. The sequence goes on from JAAYFS010000021.1 coordinate 13,079, forward strand.
CATTGTCCTTCAGGTATTTTTTCCAAAGCGAAAGACCATTTTCAAACCCGATGTTATAAATTGCACCTTCCGACCAGATTACATCGAAAGATTGCTTTTCAAAAGTTAATTGATCCATCAGCATTTCTTTGATTGTGATGCGGTCTTGGAGATTATTCTTCTCTGCCTGTAAAGCAAGCGTCTCCAAAAATTGCGGCAACATATCAATAGCAGTGATATGGCCAACGGTATTTTTGGCAAGAGTTAGAGTCTGACCCCCAGTTCCACAGCCGATATCCAATAACATGGTCTTTTCATTAATATTTGGGATATAGCTTAATGCTTTTAGGGTCGCTTCTTCACTACCTGGTCCTTGCCGTTCATTATCCTTATGATACTCGATTATCAAGTCCAAATAATCCATGCGAATTCCCCCATCCAGCTATAACGCTTATTTTCTCGCGACAATTAAACCAATCTCATTATAGAGTTCCTCAACCAAAGCATAACAATCCAGCGGATAATCACCCAGGAAGTCAAATACTCTATTAACCTTTGTGCTATAATCTTCGGGCTTAAATTCGAAGGTATCTATTATTTTTACAGCCTTCTTTTCATTGATGCAATATTCGTTATTACAGGCAAATAGCACTTGATTTAAGCAGGAAATAGCGCGAAAAATATGCCCTGCGATGTAGTATTTGTCACCTGATTCAAGGTTCGCCTTTACAAACATTAGAGAAAAGCCAGCTTCAAACATGAAAAAATCAATTAGGCTCTTCCGCAAGGCGGGAGGATAGGTTTCCGCTCGTTTCTTTAATTCATTAAAGCTGTTATCTTTAGCATATAAAACTTTACTAATCGCTAATTCTCCTCGATACATAGAGCTTATGTAGCCATGGGGATGGCCAGTTTGGTAATTGGCAGTAACAATTCCTTGCTCAGTATCGTTCATAATTCCTTCCACACGATTAATATCCCGCAAAATCAAATCCACATGGTATCCATCGATCACTAGCCACCCGCCACCATTAACCCATTCACCCCATGCTCCAGGGGGGACTACCAGATCTTTTCTATGTTCATCATCTAACTCCAAAGCTATTTGGTTTATTGTGTCAAGGTTAAAGTTTTGTTGATCATAGTAGATACCAATATCGATGTCCGAATCCTCCGAATGAGTACCACGTGCACGTGAACCACCTAATACAATACCTTCAATAAAAGGCAAAGAGGAGAGTTTTTCTGCTACACGTTCAAGTATTCTTTCTACCATCCAAGCACACTCCTTTTAAACATACCAAGACTTCATCATTTACCAAGTAGCTTCACTGTTTCGCCCAACGAAATTTGACCTTAATCCAATGGAAGTGGTGAAAAAATATTACAAAATTACCGAGGCATGTACCTCGGTAATCCTGCTAGTTTTCTTTCCTGCCAGTATATACCCATACGGCATCTCGTAGGAATTTTGCTGCACCTGGCTGCACTTGTCCGTCATAGTATTCTGTAAACCGTTCATCGTCTACATACGTCTGCGCTAAATTCGCATGTGCCTCTTTGTCGTAGTGATCCCAATAGAAGCAAAGCCATTGACGGTGTAGATCCGCAGCCTTTTGAGCTAAATCTCCACTGGGATCACCTGTTTCCATAGCGGCTTTGAGAGTTGTGAGAACTTCCACACTTAAGTTTTCTAGTTTTTGATAATCCTCCTGAGTGGTGTTCATAAGCTGACGATTTGCTCGTTCAACAGCTTGATCACCGTATCTTTCTCTCGTTTCTTTACCATACTTTTCCTCATTGTCAGCGATCATTTTCTTCTTAAAGCCTTGAAACTTCTCTTGATCTGTCATCACTAATCTCCCCTCTTTCATATTGATAGTCCTGTTAACGTTTTCTATCAGAAGGTCTAGTTGCAATCTTTTGGCTAAAAGCTTCTCACGATGTTCTTTTAGAGCTTTGGCAGCATCGAATCCTGGGGAAGTGACAATATCTTTGATCTCTTTTAATTCCATCCCTAACTCGCGGTAAAATAAAATTTGCTGTAAAAGATCTACTTCTGCTCTTCCGTAGATTCGATAACCTGAAGAATTAACTCGCATAGGTTTAAGTAAACCGATTTCATCGTAATACCGTAGGGTTCTTCTGCTCACTCCTGCTAATTTTGCCAAAGCTTGTACTGTATATTCTATATTAGCACCTCCTGATAATTAAACTATACACCTTGACGTAACGTCAAGGTCAAGAGGAGATTTCGTCTTTGCGCATTTTATTATGTTAGGCGAATCACCTACTTTACACTACATCGATGATTCCTTAAAAGCAATGTTACCTACCGTACTTCCTATACATATCCTCGGTATACCGTGTTATATTCTGATCATACTCCGGATAGTCATATCCTAGCATTTCCGCTACTTCTTTAGACACCTCTCTGAACAATTGAAGGCAGGTAAATAATGATTCCCACATGTTTTCATAGGAATCCATGCGATAAGATGATAGAAGCCTATTCCACAAATCTTCTGTGATATACTGATTAAGGAACTTGAAATTTTTTCCGATGCTCAAGGAAAAATTCGTTTCTACCCCTACTTTCCAGGATATCATTCTGAGTAATTCAAATCGTAAAATCTGATTGAGATGATCGATTGCAAACAGTATTTCTTTACGGCACAATCCTTTAACAACATAAGGGGTTACATGCCAAAATTCATTGCAACAGTCATCAAACTCTCGAGCACTCGGCTTTCTAACATGATAATCTACATCGGTTGGAACTATTTCCCTATTAATCCACCCATCCTTATCAAGAAGTACGCTTACCAATTTGTCGTTCTTGAAGTATTCGTCCAGATCTTCTAAAGGAAACAAAGTTAGATCAATTTTGTTATAATCGTCAAATAGCATAAGATAAGAAAAACCCTTTTCTGCAGGCGGAAATAGTTCCATAGCCTCTGGTTTCTGCATCATAATGATTTTCCCGAATGTATTTAGCCACTCATCGTTTTCCATAAATGATTTCATATCGGTTACGATATAGGTAACATCATAGTCTTGAAATTCATCTTTAGGTATATTAACATTGGTGCGGGACCCCTCAAGCGTCACAATTCTAATCCGTTCATCTTGTTGGGCAAACGCGATAATTAAATCAATCATTTCTCGTTCAGATCGCATTTACATACTCCTTAAGTTAATTATCCATCCAAAGATCATTATGAGTATGTCCTCCACTCCTGACCACTAGTACTCCTTAGCGATTTGGTAGGAATAGATTACGTCTATTCCTAGTGTAACAAGCAATATCCCCATACTCCATCCAAAGCAAACCCATCCCTCAGTGAAGATACTAATTACTACGACAGCGATTCCAGCAAAAATAAAGGAGATGCCCCCAAAACGTTGGCTCTTTTTCCATGTAGTTTCATTCTTAAGACTCCAAACGGTTCTAAGACCAGCAACCGAGTTCATGCGTAATTTAGGCATAACATTTCCAATCACAATCATCAGGATTCCTAAAAGGCTAAAGAGGATTTTGTTAAGATCTATTGGAACCGATGATAAATCTTCTATCCCCTTGAAATCCACATATAACATGTAGATATTCAAAATGTTAAACATCAGTAACACCAGTATTCCAGTAATGAAGATAACTTTTTCGTTATTTTTCCCTGTTTTTTCTTCTTTCGCAGCAAATCTTCCCATCGCACGTAAGAATAATCCCATTAAAATAGTTGCTCCAGGAAACAATAATGTTTCATACTTGCTTCCCCATCGAGTAACTTGGTTATCAAAACCAAAATGAGCGGGAATTTTATCTGGTAAGAATGGCAACGCAATAAGAACAACAACCAAGGGCAAGAACATCAAAACATAGTAGGCAAGCTTTTTATTTTTCATTTTTGGCCTCCTTTGAGTTCGTTTATCCACAGAACCACTTCATCGAGGATTGACAGATTTAATTCATAGAAAATATAGTTTTTGTACCTAGTTTCATAGATCAAATCTGCTTTTTTCAATTTGGATAAATGATAGGATAGTGCTTGGGGTGTCATGTTTAAATAATTGGCAAGATCACCAGAGCTAATTTTTCCTTCCTTTAATTTAAGAAGAATCCTTCTTCTGTTTTCATCTGCTAACGCAGATATAACCTCATAAACAGACAAACAACCACCCTTCTATCTATTTAAATTTATTTTTAAATAGATTATACCACACATTTAACGAACGATCAATAACTATTAAAAAATATTTTGAAATAGGTTTGTTTTATTTTGAACCTAAGAAGCAAAAAGCGCCATGGCTGTTCACCGATTAAGGTAATGTCCATAGCGTTTCGCAGATGTTCTTACTCCCCTATGTAACGTACCTTCCTCACCAAACAAATATAGGTGTCCTCCCCAACTGTTGTTTAAAAACCTATTTCAAGTTGCGGCCTTTCTGGAACCAGCGAATACAAATACACTTGCTGCAGAAACTCCTAAACCTACTTTCCTTATTTTTTCCCTGGGGCATTATGAGATGATAGACATAAACCAATAACAAGACTTATAAAAAACACAATTTGAACCACTCTTTTCGCCCTAAATCCAGTCATAATCCTATTAAGAAAGTAATCAATAATAGCAGTAACTAGTAAAATAGCAATGCTCTATTATCTCATTGTGTGTTAACCTCTTCCAGGCTTGTTTCTAGAAAGGCGGTATTTGTCAAGCTAGTTGTCGCTATCTCCAGTAAACTCCATTGTGGTTACAATGCAATATCCTCCTCGGATTCGGGTTCACTTGTCGTGCGATCGGGATTGAGCCAAACCTCGTCGTCTAACGTCCAATCTCTCGTAGAGCCTGCCCAGAACTATGGATGCCTTGCCTTTGCTAGTTCATAGACTCGTTTGCGGTTTTCTAGAATCTGTTTGTCCAAACCAGTGTGCCATTGGGCAAGTGGTGCGAATTTAATACCGATGTGTTTATGTTGGTAATTGTACCAATGAACAAATTGCATAGGCTTTTTTTCTTAGTACAAACAGTTCTGCAGTTTCGGCCAATACACGCTCCTTGATGTTGAGTTCTTTTTGAAGTTCCCTATTCCCGCGCTCTTTCTGTTTTAGTTCCTTTTGCAATCTGGCAGCTTCCTGGGCAACCCCGCCGTTGGCTTGAAGGCAAGTGTCTTTCCATGCTTTTTCTTGCTCAAATTAGATGCCCTTCTTGCGGCAATACTCGGCTAATTCAACCGCATTTACGGTGGAGGTTTTGCCACTTATATAAAGTTACTTCTGATAACCCTGTTTCTTTTGGTATATCAGCCACAGCTCGGTTCTGAGGAGGCATCATTTTGCTAACGATCGAGTACTTAAACTCTTCACTGTAGCCAGCCATTTTTACCCTCCTGTAAGTCCTCGGTTTTCACTATACTTACTGAGGACCTTACGACAACTGTCCTGATATAGTGGTGCTTGAGAAGACTAAAATAGAACTATGTTTTAAACTCATCTAGGTCTTTCTTGCTAGTGGTTTTAGCCAACAAGCGTGGTGCTAAGAACAAAACTTACCAGAGCATCAATTGGTAAACGAATTATGTGTAAGCATCGATACCCCTACAAATAAACAACTCCCTACGATTTATTGTTAATTTCTCTTATCAAACATTGCAGTTTCTAATAAAATTCCTGCTAAAAAACTACTTTATCCTCAATAAATTCCTCAAAGCTATCAATTTCTTCAAAGGATATTTCATTTCCTAGGGCTTCAAAGTGTTTCTTTCCGCATTTAATTTTAGCACTCTCTGTTAATCTTAAGGCATCAAACATAATATCAGCCTTGGTTTCCAGTACAAAGTAGAGCTTATCCTTGCCTTCTACCTCAATTAGTACAGCCCAGTCTGGATTATAGCTACCTAGTGGAGTAGGTACAGTAAACCAACTCGGAAGTTTTGCATACAGCTTTACTCTGTCATTGTTTTCAAAGCTTTTAGCAAACTTTTCTTCGTTAGCACTATCATATACAACATATTCGTATACTGACTTTTTGCTTTCTATCATGTTTTTATACAAATAGCCTGTTAATTCCTCGGTTTCAAAGAGTTCTTGCGCGTAATATTCGTCGTCACCAACCGCTATCATCTCCTGCGCGCCCTCATGCTGGCCCGGGACCTGGGCATCCCCTGTGACGGACGGGGGGCCAGGACCAAGCTCTACTTTTCCATCAATGCCTTTATCCGGGAATGGATTGCCTATCTGGTGATCAGGCGCAGGCTCTTCATAGGGGTCTTTGCCCTGGCTTTTCTCTTCTTCCTGGTCCGGCTTCTCCTGCTCCAGATCTTGTGATCCTGGCCCTGTGC
>JAAYFS010000022.1 GCA_012728115.1 Bacillota bacterium
GCTGCATCTCTACCTTCAAGAACGATCTCGTTAATGAGGCCGCCGAACCCAGGAACTTGACCGATTAAGTCTAGCAACTGTACACCTTCTGCATTTTCTTGAATCCATTTAAAGTACTCAAGTGATTCTTCGTCACTAACAAGTAAGGATACTTCGGCATAGAATTCTTCTTCCCATTCATCCAGATCTTGGATGTATGGTGTTGCGAGTTCATATAATGCATGCCATACTTCGATCAAAGCTTCTGGATCTCTAGCAGTGATCGGCAGGATAGCTATCCATCTACTGGACTCGATTGCAACGTGTTTATCTGCATTAGGACCCTTTGGTCCTGGAACGAGCCCGAAATTAACATCGCTGTTTCTTAGATAGCTGATACTGTCAGTAAAGTCGTAGAGCATACCAACATTTCCAGCTGCAAACTCATAGTGCCATTGATCTGGACTCCAGATATTAGCTTCGTAAACTCTTTGCCAGAATTCTAATCCTTCAATCGCTGCAGGTTCATCCAAAGTAAATACAACTTTACCGTCGATTTCCCGAGTTAAAGCTGCATTGTTTGAATATAACCACTCAATGTGACCGCCCCAATGGGTGTGTCCATGACGAGTAGCTACACCCCATTTGTCGATTTCACCGTCGCCATCGGTGTCTCTGGTGAGTTTCTGAGCTAATTCAAAGAACACTTCCCAGGTCCACTCGCCAGCTTCATAGAGATCGTAAGGGCTTGGGAGGCCTAGCTCTTCAAACATATCTTTATTCCACATTACAGCATTTGCCTCATTAACCATCCGAGGACCGAATTGGAATCCCCAATTGTCGCCTAAGAAGCTTACGAAGTTTGGTAGTGCTGCCATTGGTTTAGGTAATCTAGCGAAATACTCGTCATTTACCCACTCGGTTAATGGCATAATCAAACCGTTAGCTACCAAAATAGGAACAACAGTACTTGTTGTTACTGCGATAAAATCACCATCACCAGCAATTACGCGTGGTAATAAATACTCAATCGATACATCTGCTGGCCAACCAGTATGAGATAAATCAAATTCAAGATAGGTATTAAACATTGCTTCTACGTCTTCTTTATGTCCAGCATACCTAGGTAGTTCAAAGGTTTCTCTGGTAATAAAGCTAAAGTTTTGGCCAAACCAGGCTGATTGAGCGAGAGTTACGGTTCTACCGCCAAAATCATGCTGTGCTAAAACTGGGCTAGCAAACAAACACACTATTAACAGACCCAAGAAAAACTTTCTCATAAATTTTTTCTCTCCTTTGCTATTAAATGTTTTACAAGAGCATATAAAAAGTGAGTTTTGTGGTGGCAGCCACCCCCCTTGCCTGACTTTTTATTGTTTCCGTTTGTTATTATTAATCCTTTTTGTGTTAATTAATTAAACGTTTCGCGTTAAATTCCTTCTTTTTATTTTAATATTTGCAATCCTTTATTTACCCCAAGCTAGAGTGAAGGATCCAAAAACGCGCAAGAGAGGGCGAAAACAGCCTGTTATCGCCCTCTCTCAATTAATAAGTAGTGTTAATATATTTTTTAGCTAATTTTATTAATATTTCTTTCTCATTTAAGTTTGGTTCATCTATTACCCGATCCAAAAGGTATTTTATTATCTCGCCTACTTGTTTCCCAGGAGGAATATTTAAGTTTTCCATGATATCATCACCATTGATCGCTAGATCTTTTACTGTTAAAGCAGCCTCTTGATCCAAGATCTCCTGAATTCTATCATACAAATCGCTGATAAATTCGTACGCTTGTTTAGCACTGAATCGTTGGGCAAGAATATCGGCACGTCTAATTTCTAAAAGATCGATAATATAATCCACCCCGACTTTGGAGATAAAACGCCTAATAGCGCGATCGCTAGATAATGGATGGATGGAAAACATATGCCACCGCACTAATCTGCTAACACTTTCCTTAATACTTGACCTATAACGCAATCTGGTAAGGATATCCTTCGTTAGTTCTTCCCCTATTACCTCATGACGATAGAAATGAATTCCTTTATCACTTCTAGACATGCAGACAGGTTTGGCGATGTCATGAAAAAGAGCTGCTAATCGTAAATGAAGACTTGGTTTCACCATTTGAGCTGCTACTATTGAGTGCCCCAGCACATCCCATTGATGCCTGTCCCCCTGGCTAACACCCTTACAGGCAGCTAATTCAGGCAAGATTATGTCCATTACACCAGTGGTATACATCAATTCTAAGGCATCATCGATTTTTTTAGCCATGAGCAACTTGTTAAATTCATCGCGAATCCGTTCCTTACTTACTTCTTGTAGTGATCCTGGTTCGATCGCATGCAGAGTACGCCTTTCGGGGCGGAATTCTAAAGTTGCCACAAAACGTAGTAACCGTAGGATGCGTAGCGGATCTTCAGCAAACCTTTCGCTTGGATCCCCAACGGTACGTAAGAGTTTTCTTTTTAAATCACTGAATCCATTAAAGGGATCAACGTATTCCTGATTAATCGGATCATAGGCGATGGCATTGATTGTAAAGTCACGTCTTTCTAGATCATCAACTATTGTTTCAGTGTACACCACTTCATCTGGATGTCGCTTATCAGAATACCTGCCCTCTTTGCGAAAAGTGGTTACTTCATAAAAATTTTCACCTACTACCACGGTGATCGTCCCAAACTGTTTACCTGTAGGAATAGTTTTTGGAAAAAGAGCTTCTACTTGTTCTGGTCGCGCATTCGTTGCTAGATCCCAATCAGTCGGATTTTCACCGCGTAAATAGTCACGCACCGCACCCCCGACCACATACACTTGATATCCAGCATTATAGATCGTGGAACAAACTTCCATCAATTGTTCTGGCGTTTTAAGAATGGAATCTCTTAACATATTCAGCAATTCTCACTCCAAGGAGGTAACATTGTTTAAGCTCTTTTTCGTCTGGATTTCTAACCGAAACGGCACCGTAGTGACCAGTAACTCCTGGTGCAGCATAATCGGGCAAACCAAATACTAAGTATCCATAGTTCATTAAGATACTCAGAATGGAAAGAAGCGTTACTTCATTACCGCCGCCAAGACCTCCTGAACTCGAGAAGGCAGTTGCGATATAACCGCCCACCTTGCCCCAGGCCACCCTGGTATTTTCATCGAAGAATTTTTTCAGTTTCCACGAAATCACACCACAATGGGTAGGTGAACCGATGATCAACCCTTCGGACAGTAGATCCAACCCGCTCGCTTCATCCACATGTTTTAGTACGATATCTAATTCACCTACGTGGTTAGCACCTTTATAAACTTCTTCAGCCATCCGCTTGGTATTTCCAGTAATACTATCGTAAATGATCGTTATTTTTGCCATCATAACAACCCCTATTCATCCATTTATTGATTATTATTCGATATCTAGTGTTGAAATACCCTTTTAACCTTTTAACGCCTATATACAGGGACTGGACTAGTCTTTACAATAATGTGTAAGAGTGCTAGAATACCCTTAGACTGCGAATTTTTCTCCTTGCTCCTAGATGAGCGGGAGTTTTGGGAGGTTATTAAATGGAGATAAAAAACAGAATTGAAAAACTAAGGGCAAGAATGAAAGAAACTGGATTAGATGCTTACATAATTCCCAGTAGCGATTCGCATATGAGCGAATATGTAGCGGCAAGATGGAAAGGCCGCGAGTGGATCTCAGGCTTTACTGGCTCCGCTGGTACTGTAGTGATCACTCATTCTGAAAATGGACTTTGGACCGACGGACGCTACCATATCCAAGCTGAAAAACAGCTCCAAGGTTCTGGAATCACCCTCTTTAAACAAGGGCTCCCCAATGTTCCATACTTCCCTGAATGGCTCGCAGATACCTTACCAGAAAACAGTGTTGTCGGTTTGTACGGTGAAGTTTTTTCTCGCTCACAACTTAAGAATCTCAAAGAAAAACTTGAGGTTAAAAACATCTCGATCAACACCGAACACGACTTACTAAACGATATATGGGAGGATCGACCTGCAATCCCTCAAGATCCACTTATTCTTCATGATGTAAAATTTGCAGGTAAGAGCGCTAGTGAGAAATTAGCGATCGTTCGCGAAGAAATGCAGAAAAAACGTGTTAACTATCATCTAATCAGTAGCTTGGATGATATTGCTTGGTTATACAATATTCGCGGTAACGACGTTGCCTTTACTCCTGTCGCTTATGCATATACCCTAATCTCTTCAGATAAAGCATGGCTCTTTATTCATCGAAACAAGCTCACCCCAGAAGTCAGAGAAAACCTTGAATCACAAAACGTCATTATTAATGATTATGAAGCAGTATTTGATGTACTCAGCCAGTTAAATGAAAATGATTCTATCCTAATCGATCCAAATATTATCAGCGTTCGTTTAGATAGCGCGATTCCTGAAGGATGCAAACGGGTCGAGGATCGCAATCTTACCACTCCTTTAAAAGCAGTTAAGAATGAAACTGAAATTAGTCATGTTGTTGAGTCGCATATCCAAGACGGTGTCGCGATGGTTAATTTCTTCTATTGGTTAGAGCAAAACCTCGGGAAAGAAAGAATATCGGAGATCACTGTTTCGGAAAAACTTGAATACTTTAGAAGACAACGTCCTAACAACGCTGGTCCAAGCTTTGCTACCATCTGTGGTTATAAAGAGCATGCCGCAATGATGCACTATTTTGCAACCGCAGAAAGCGATTACGAGCTAGAGAAAGCGGAAATGCTCCTAATCGACTCTGGTGGACAATACTATGGTGGTACCACCGATATCACCAGAACGATCGTACTTGGTCCGATCACAGAAGAACAAAGACTGCACTTTACCTTGGTAGTAAAGGCGCATATTGGTTTAGCACGTGCGAAGTTTCTCCACGGTGCGACTGGCTCCAACCTAGACGTTTTAGCTCGTCAACCTATTTGGGAGCATGGATTAGACTACAAATGCGGTACAGGTCATGGAATCGGCTACTTCTTAAGCGTGCATGAAGGGCCACAAAATTTTAGTCAAAGCCCCTCAAATGTTAAATTAGAAAAGGGTATGATCATTACTAATGAACCAGGAATCTACCTTGAAGGTCGCTATGGAATCCGAATCGAGAACGAAATGTTAGTAGTTGAAGATTCCGAGACCGAATTCGGTAAGTTTATGAGATTTGAGCCAGTAACATTCTGCCCAATCGATCTAAATGGAATCGATCCAAATCTCTTAACTCTAGAAGAAAAAGCATGGCTCAATGATTATCATAAATTAGTATTCGAAAAGCTTTCACCACATCTTGAAGAAGCTCAAAGAGAGTGGTTAAAGCACGCGACCAGGGAAATTTAATTAACTAAAAGAAAAGTCAGAGGCTAGGCCTCCGACTTTTTTTTACCTTCTTTTCTTATATCGCTGTCTTTTCTTCTTTTTTAGCTGGTGCGTTCGTAAACAAATCCCTTTCTACATATTCGGTATGCAATAATTGATGGGATTTTTCACTTAATGGTTCACCAAGGTATTCTTCATACAATGCTTGGATCGCAGGGTTTTCATGCGATTTGCGAATTGGCAACTGTTCATCGGCTTGATAAATCCCTGCCACCCGTTTCATTCTTACATTCAAGTCGGTTGGGATTGGTTGACCGCCGCCACCGATACATCCACCTGGACAAGCCATTACTTCGATAAAGGCGTAATCAGCAGTACCTTCTTTAACTTTATCCATAACAATTTTAGCATTCTTGAGTGAATGAACCACAGCGACCTTCAATTTAACCGAGTTCATCTCGATCTCTGCTTCTTTAACACCTTCTAGTCCCCTAACTGCAGTAAACTCGAGACTATCAAGTTCTTCCTTAGTTACTAATTCATAAGCTGTTCTTAAAGCAGCTTCCATTACTCCACCAGTGGTACCAAAGATCACTCCAGCACCAGTAGAAATTCCTAATGGAGTATCGAATTCTTCTTCTGGAAGGTTATCCCAATCGATTCCGGCAGCTTTACACATCCGAGCAAATTCGCGAGTAGTTAGAACATAATCTACATCTTGATAACCGCTAGCATTCATTTCATCTCTAGCGCTTTCGAATTTTTTAGCTGTGCAAGGCATGATCGAAACACTAACGATATCTTTAGGATCGATATTTTCTTTTTCTGCATAGTATGTTTTGATTAAAGCCCCGAGCATTTGTTGAGGTGATTTGCAGGTTGAAAGATTTGAAATTAGTTCTGGATAGAAATGCTCAACATACTTAATCCAGCCTGGGCTACACGATGTGATCAATGGCAAGTTTTGCTTGCTTTCTAATCTTTGGAGAAGTTCGTTTCCTTCTTCCATAATGGTTAAGTCAGCTGCAAAATCGGTATCAAAGACCTTGTCAAAACCAAGGATTCTTAAAGCTGCTACCATTTTACCAGTTCCTAGAGTTCCTGGTTCCATACCGAATTCTTCAGCGATCGCAACTCTAACTGCAGGTGCAGTTTGCACTACTACATGCTTGGTCGGGTCGGAAAGTGCTGCCCAAACTTCAGCGGTATCATCTTTTTCGGTGATCGCTCCAGTTGGACATACCAAAGCACATTGTCCGCAGTTTACGCAGTTAGTATCGCCTAATTCTAAATCAAAAGGAGGAGCGACAACTGTATCAAAACCACGATTAACTGATCCGATCGCTTTTACTCCTTGAACTTTTTCGCACACAGCAACACAACGGCCACAAAGTACGCATTTTCTTGGGTCTCTCACCAAGGAAGGTGATGAGCGATCGATACTATCTTCTTTAACCATTTTGCCAGTTACTCGCTTAAAGCGAATTTCATCAATACCAAAGGATTTTGCCAAGGTTTGTAATTCACAATTGGTATTGCGTAAGCAAGTTAAGCATTCGGCAGGATGGGTGGAAAGAATTAGCTCTAAGAGCATCTTTCTTGATTGACGCACTGTTTCGGTGTTTGTTCTTACTACCATTCCATCGTACACTGGTGTTACACAGGCAGCTTGCAGGGTTCTTGCACCTTGCACTTCCACGATACAGATCCGACATGAACCGATCTCGTTGATTTCGCGCATATGGCATAGTGTAGGTATTTTTAACCCAATTTTTTTGGCTGCTTCGAGAATGGTAATCCCCTGCTCGACTTCAATCTGTCTATTATCTATTGTAACAGTAACTGTAGCCATACTTCTCCTCCTTCTAAGCAGTGATCTTCTTAGCCGCTTTTTTCTTCACTTTTATATCACATACTCCTGCGGGACATTCTTTATCGATAATATGAGCTAGATATTCATCGCGATAGTATTGAAGTGTACTAACGATTGGATTTGGTGCGGTTTGTCCTAAGCCACAGAGAGCTGTCTGTTGCACTATATAAGCTAGTTCTTCAAGTAAAGCTAAGTCTTCCTCAGTGCCAAGTCCTTTTGTGATGCGGTCCATGATCTCTAACATCCGCTTAGTACCGATTCGGCAAGAAGTACACTTTCCGCACGATTCTTCTTGAGTAAAGGTTAGGTAGAATTTCGCTAAATCCACCATACATGTATCTTCATCAGTAATGATCAATCCGCCTGACCCGACGATCGACCCGAGTTCAGCAAGGGTTTCATAATCAAGTGAGGTTTCGTAATAATCAATTGGGATACATCCGCCTGAAGGACCACCAGTTTGAGCTGCTTTAAAGGCCTTACCATCAGCGATTCCTCCACCGATTTCTTCAACAACCTCTTTTAAACTTATTCCCATTGGAACTTCCACCAAGCCAGCATTTACGATTTTACCTGCCAGCGCAAATACTTTGGTTCCTTTGGATTTTCCAACTCCAATGTTGGCATACCATTCAGGACCGTTTAAGATGATTGGACAAACATTTGCCCAGGTTTCTACGTTATTAATGTTCGAAGGTTTGCCATACAAACCAGAAGCTGCTGGGAATGGAGGTCTTGGACGTGGTTCACCACGTTTACCTTCGATCGATGCCATCAAGGCAGTCTCTTCCCCACACACGAAGGCACCTGCTCCTTCTCTTACTTCAATATCGAATGAGAAGCCAGAATCAAGGATGTTTTCACCTAGTAAGCCGTTTTTGCGACAAGCTTCTAGGGCTAATCTAAAGTTCTTAATTGCTAAAGGATATTCTAAACGAATATAGGCATAACCCTTGGTTGCACCAGTAGCGTAACCACAGATCGTCATAGCTTCGATGATCGAGAAAGGGTCACCAGTTAAGATAGCGTTGTCCATAAAAGCACCTGGGTCGCCCTCATCACCGTTACAAATAACGTATTTTTCGTCTGACTCGTTGTCAGCCATAAATTGCCATTTTACTCCTGTTGGGAATCCCGCTCCGCCTCTTCCTCTTAAGCCAGAGGCTTTGATTACATCGATAACTTCTTGAGGCTTCATGCTAGTTAATACCTTTTCCAAAGCTTTGAAACCATCTACCGCGAGGTACTCTTCAAAGGAAGTTGGATCGATCTTACCGCAGTTGCGAAGAGCGATCTTTTGTTGTCTTCTGTAGAAGTCCATTTCGGACATGGTAGGTTGCAATTCACCGTCATTGTTTGTATAGAAAAGTCTTTCGACTAATTCGTCATTTTTTAGATGCTTTTCGACGATCTCCGAAACATCATCTTCACCAACATGGCAGTAGTGATATTCACCTGGGTAAACCATCACTACAGGGCCTAATTGACAAGCACCCATACAACCTGTTTGGATTAATTTAATGGATTCGTCTAAGCCAGTTGCTTTCAAGGTTTCTTCCATCTTATCGTAAACTTTCTGACAGCCAGAGGAATGACAACCAGTTCCACCACAAACCAGGACATGCTTTTGGAAATTATCTTGGCTACCCTCTCCCAAGCGAGCAGCTAATGCTTTCTTGCTCTGTTCGCGAATAATGTTCAGAACTTCAGTATTCACAAGGTCAACCCCCTTACTCATATTTTGACAGTATTTCAGCTACTGTATCTTTTGTTACTTTAGGACAAACATCACCATTAATGGTCATTACAGGTGCGATACCACACGCCCCAATACAGTGAACGAGATTAAAGGAGAACTTCCGATCTTCTGTTGTTTCTCCAGGTTTGATGCCCAATTCTTTCTCAATAGCTGCTTGAACTTCTGGAGCACCTTTTACATAACAAGCCGTTCCGACACATAAGTTAATAGTATACTTGCCTTTTGGTTGCATAGAAAATGCTGCGTAGAAGGTTGCTGCACCATACACATCAGTTAGTGGCATATTAAGTTCTTCAGCAACTCTAACCATCCAGTCTTTTGGCAAGTAGCCTAATTCTGTTTGAATAGCTGATAAAACAACTATCAAAGCACTAGGATTGCCTTTATAAAGCTCTAACAGATGTTCGATCTTCGCTTCTCCAGTTAGATTCGATACACTGCAATTGCATGTACAAGTTGTTCCTGCCATGTATAGCCCTCCCTAATTCGCCGAATTCGTGATTTTTTTCCCAATATAGCACCTCCATTTTACAGGATCAAGAAAAAGTTTGCAATAGTTTTCACAAATATATAACAAGATTAGTTTTCCAACAGCGTTTTTCTTAGATTTTTCCAGTTTATTCCTTTGATTTTTTACGTTTATTAATAAAGTTCATTTAATGTAGTCTGCGATTTTCGCAAAATATACGTATATGAATAACTAGGCACTTTTTGGTTATTCTTATATATAGAGAATATTGAAACGGAGGGTGATTTATGGGACAACGACAACTAGCAAAGGCAGGTAAGCCATGGTCGGAAGAAGAAAAAGATCTTCTGTGGAACTATATTCAAGTAGCAAAGCGAAATGGGATTGCTATGTCCCATGCTTTTCGCCTAGCAGCGAAAAAACTGGGTCGTACCGAAGTTAGTACAGGGGTATATCATTATAACTTCTTGCGTAAAGAAAGAGATGAAAACGAATTTAATTGTAATAACGAGCAAGAATTGCTGGAAGATCTGCAAAACTTTATCGGTTCCCAAGAAAAAAAGACCAGTGAAAAACAGGTCGTCACCAAACAAGCACCTAAGAAAGAACAGCATATTGAGTTGAATCCCTATCTAGAAGCTTTGAAGGAACTACCTGAACATTTAAGCAAACTACAACGGGAACTAGATGAAATTAGACAACAAAAGGCTAATCCAAGTGTAGAGAGTATTATCAAAGCTTTTGATGTACTTGTCACCTCTTATAACGACAAGCAAACATTGGAGGAAGAACATAGGTTACTAAGAGAACGGTTGGAGAAGGTTACAGAAGAAAAGAAAAGTCTTGAGGAAAGAATCTATCAACTAAATCAACATTATGAGGAAGCGTTAGGGCTGTACAACACCTTCATTAATCTAGCAAGCATCTCCCAGATCATGGGTTTGGGAGATTTTAAACAAAAGATGAAAACCACCTTAGATAAATGGGGAAATGTGGTAAAAATCGATTATGAAAAAGCAGAATAAAAAAACCGGCGTTTGCCGGTTTTTTGTTAGCAGATTTTAGGAACTAATAGTAGCCTTTGGTAACTGAATCCGCTTCAATCTTTGAGGAGTTTTTCTCGACAAAGGTTTTGCAACAAGTAAGTTCACAACTATTTACAGGAGTAGGAGTTGCAGTTGATGCTTGCGGCGCATCAAAACTATCAGGAAGCTGAGAAGCTTCTTGATCGGAAGTAATCATGATCTCTGAGGCTGAACAAACATTGCCTTGATCCCAGTAGTGACAATTGTTGACACTACAATGAACTCTTGCCATTGAAGAACCTCCTTCGAATCTAGACTACTATTGTTATTCCCATAACTATCGTTTTTATTCCGTTTTTATCGAGTCCGCATTTAACGAACCTTAATCTACTAACGTAAAGCTCGTTTTCAGAATACTGTAGAGTACTTCCTCAGTAACCTCCCCGAGCGATTGCTGAACATTCTTATTCTGAGCGGTTCTGGCCGCATACTTTCTTGCCTCTTCCTTAGTTAGAGTGTATTCTTCTGGGAACAGTTTATTTAATAACTCGATAAGCTGATCAAGCGATTCTAAACCTAACAAAGTAAGCACATTCCTTACCCTTTCTGGTGCCACGGTCTGGGTGAATTTCAACGCTTGTCCGATCACTAAGCCATTTGCCCGACCATGTGGAAGATCTTGAAAGTAAGTAAGTGGGTAACCCAAAGCATGGACAAAAGTGGTTCCAGTATGTGATATAGTGAATCCTCCAAGAAGCGAAGCAACTAAGAGTTTATCACGAATTTCTCCATCTATTCTATCCTTAACCAACGCCTCAATACATTCGCCCCAAAGCTTAATACCGCGTTTTGCGAATAGATCGCTGGTATCATTTGCGCGCCTAGATAAATACCCTTCGACTAAGTGGGATAAGGCATCTACGGCGGTATCTATGGTTACTGTTCTTGATAACGAGGCAGTATAGCGCCAGTCAAGGAAAGCGATTTTCGGAAAAAGATCCTGGGTAGAAAAACTCTTCTTTGTTTCCAAATCTTCCAAAGTTAAGACAGAGTAAGGTGTAACTTCGCTACCAGTACCTGCAGTGGTAGGGATCGCAATGATCGGTAGCGGCATCACAGCAAAGTCATTAGTATAAAGTTCTTGTGGTTCAATATCATTCACCGCCAATACGGCAACCGCTTTCGCGGCATCTAGTGGAGAACCTCCACCGATTGCGATAATGAAATCTGGTTGATACTCTCTCGCCTGTTTTCCACCTGCAGCCACATTATCAAGTGTTGGGTTATTTAGAACCTGATCAAAAATCTTGTATTCGATCCCCAATGAGTTAAGTGTGGCTTCCACATCAGCCAAGGCCCCACTAAGTCTCGCTGAAGATTTTCCAGTTACTAAGAAAGCCTTGCGTCCAAACTTGGCAATTTCCGCTGCGTTTTTTGATACCACTTCGGTACCGTGGATCACTTTGGTGGGTAAATTGAAACTAAAATTTAGCATTTTTCTGGCCTCCATTTCTATTTTCACGCAGGAAAGGTTTAAGATATTGAGAATATAATATTTTAGATATGTTAATTTTTTGATATGCCAAACTGGAGGTCAATACCGTGTTAATTTTATTTCTCTTGTTTCCTGGTATCGCTTATGTTCTAGTTAATATCTTTGTCTTTAAAGCAAGAATCTCCTGGAGAAACTTAATCGGCATTTTGCTACTCTTCGCCTCCTACCCAGCGTTTGCCTTCACGGGAAAAGTCTCGGTAGTGATCGCTCTCTGGGTAATTTTCTTCGTATTTGTTCGCAACTGGCGATTTAATGCCGAAGGAACAGACACCACTGGTGTTAGCCAAGCTGGTGGTGGCGGCAGTGGCGGAGGCGGAGGCGGAACCTTTTTCTAGCATAGTAGTTTTTCAATAAAGCATCCTCCTCAAATTCTTTGTAGCCGATTCCTTAGTGTTCCTCGTTATTAGTTATGTCCACCAAAGGGTGCAAATAGCCCTTTGATCAAATACTGCTAGAAATCGCTTGAATGTAAATCTTACGGGTACGCGGTCCATCAAATTCACAAAAATAAATTCCTTGCCATGTTCCAAGAGCTAACTTACCATTATGCACTGGTACACTCACACTATTTCCCATCAATGATGCCTTCAAATGTGCCGCAGAATTTCCCTCAAAATGTCGATAATTTGGATCATGATTTGGAACTAATTGATCAAGTTTATACAGTAGATCTCTTACTACATCAGGATCAGCGTTTTCGTTGATCGTAATTCCCGCGGTAGTATGCGGTATCGATACAACACAGATCCCTTCTTTGATTCCTAATTCTTCGATGATTCTTTGTACTTTGCTGGTTATTACCACAAATTCTGCTTGTTTGGTAGTTCTAATCTCAAGATTTCTCATCCAACATACTCCTTTTAAAAACCCTGAGTTCATCACTCAGGGTTAAAAATTAATCATTGATTTGTTCGATTTGTTCTTCGAGAGGGTACTGGCCAAGCACTTCTAGCATATACCATGGTCCCTCTTTGAGTAATTTTACCTCTAATAGCCACCCCTCGTATTCGATCTCGGTGGCCTTTTGTTTACGGGATACTTGATACAAAGTAGAACGAATCGTGGATTCATTGACATCATGCCTTTGTTTGCGAAACTCCCTGACAATTTGTTTCGCAGAAATCGGATGAGTGCGATCACGCGACATCTGATAAATAGTGGTTAAAATCTGCTTCGTCAGAGAAACTGTTCCACTACCTCGTTTGTGGATGGGATCTCTTAGTACAGAGTTAAGTCTGCGAAGCTGTTCTTCTTTAAGCAACAATTGCTGCCTTAAAGCCTTGATCTCCTCAACCAACAAGTCCCTAGCATGCCAAAGAGACTCTTCGTATCCCATATTCAATTCTCCTCTTTTTATGCTCTTCACTTTTCCCATTTATACGCGACACCCGAACTTGTTTTCGAATCTATTAACTTTATTAACATTACGTCCCTTGTTGTGTTGTATATTAATAAAATACCATTATTATTATCACGTGTCAAACTTTTACTATATCGGGAATCGAGCCTTTTTAAATGTGCACTTTCGATCGTTAACAATGTTCTTATTTTTAACTTTTTCGCTCTTTTAAGTACAAGAATAAAAATGGAAAGACTATACTACCCACTATCAACGGTAGATAAAATGTAAAGGTGCGCCATAGGATAATAAAAGTTCCAAGCTCATTACTCGGTAAATAATTATCTAGTGCTAAGTATGCACCTAGTTCAGCAGTTCCTGTACCGCCAGGGAGCGGCGAAAAAAACGGAATCGCACTTAAGAGTACCGATAGACCATATCGAAAGATCGGTGCTTCAGGTAATACTCCAAACTCAGTGAGAAGAATAAAACCGCTGCTAAAAAAGAGGAGGAAATAAACAATGCCAATTAAACAGGAAGCGAGAAAGTACCAACGTCCCATTTGAAAGAACAGCTTAAAGGAACGCTGTAGCTCCCCAAGCATATCTGTTAACCAAATCAATGCCCTAATAAACCAATTTCGTTTCGGATTTTTCCGTTTGGCGATCCAGCCTTCAATCCAAGCTTCTAACCGCTCGCTGTGGTACATCAGGATAATAAATCCGATCAACGCAATGGTATAAAGGATGATAAAAAGATACAAACCGTTGACCATTTGGGGCAAGTGAGCAAGAAATGGTGCAATCACGATGATAGTTACCGAAAGAATAGCAAGCAAGGCGAAATGGGCCGCTAGACCCGCTCCGATGACAACCGCACTAGCTTGCCCGAAACTCATGCCAAATTTGTACAAAGCATATACAATAATTGGTGCACCGCCGATAGCAAATGGTGTCGCTAAGGTAAGAAAATTTCCTGCTAAAAGCGTAAAAAACATCGAAATTCTTGGAATCTTACCGCCCAAGGGAATGGTTAGAACCCGTATGCGGTTAAAATCGATCATCCAGGCGATTATTACGTTCCCAAGAATTATGAGTAGTAAAGAGATCGGGAAGTTATGAAGTTCTTTAAGAAAAGAAATCGGATCAGAGACTTGAAATAGAACCACTGCAAGTACTAAAGCACTTAAGAAATACGTTAATAGGACATTTCGCCAAATTTGCTGGACTCGGACCATAGAAAATAGTTCTCCTCTGCATAAATATCTAGTAGTTCAATTTCGGCGTAGAACGATTTTAGGATTTCTTCGAAGGAAAGACCCGCTTCCGCCATTCCTCTTGCACCCCACTGACTCATTCCTACACCGTGACCACTGCCCCCGCCATGAAACACTATGTAATCGATCGCCTCTCCTTCTCGATGAATCTCAAAGACAAAGAAGCTGCTTGGCATCAGTAGATAGCCCTCTACTTCCCCTGCCTGATTATAGATCTTAGTATTAGCTGGAGTAATTAAGCGGCGGATATTTAACTCCTTACCGACTCTCACAGTTGCTTGGGTACCAACTATTTCTAAGATCATAATATTCCCGCCTATGCCACGTTCTATCACTTTAAGGTCCCGAACTACTCCGATACTTTGAATCGGTTGAGAGATAAATTCTCCATCACTTTGTTTTGTAACAATAAAATCTGGCTGAACTCGATAAAGTTCAGGCAAGTTTTTATTAATCACCTCAGTTAGCTCGGTACCTGTCAGGTTAAAATGCCAGCGAAACCAGGGTGAAACCTCATCGTATCCCCTGATCGAAGGATCGGTAAAAAACGCTTTAGCATTTTCCTCAACTGTCATATCCAAGGTAAGAGGCGGAATAGTTACTGATCTTGCTTGCAGGTACGAAACTGGCTTACCGTCGAACCAGACTTGGAAAGATGAAGCGGTCATCCCACTCGACGTAGAGTAATAGTAAGCGCGTACTAATTCGTTCGTAAGCGGACTATACATTATTAAACCACTGGTTTCGTCAATCGCTTGACTTACTCGTTCATCTTCCAAGCGGTTGTTATACATCTGACTATTAGTATTATCTTCAAGATCAAAGTTTGCCTCTTTCTCATCTGCCATTAGCATCGCCCTTACAGCATAAGTTCTAGCAGCCACTGCTTGAGCTTTAAGTGCTTCCATTGGAAATTTTATCGGCATTTCGCTAGGCAGTACCTGGTAGAGATATTGGTCGATCGGCAATTGGTTGATTACCAAAAAAGTATTCCGAGATGCGATTTGAATTTGGATCGATCCTCGATACGAAGGGTTAAACGGATTTTGATCTCCCCTGGTTAAGGATACCAAGGTAATCTTTTGATCATCGATCGCCTCGAGACTAATAATTTCACCTAGTCTATGTACTTCACTACCTACTTCTAAAACGATCTGAAAATTTTCAACTCGAAGATTGATTTTTTGATTAGGATTTGTTCTTAGAACCACCTGATCATTTTTCAGTACCTTGAGCCCTGTTGGTGAAGTTAAAACCAGTTTTTGATGTTGCAAACTCGCAAAATTATTGGTACTGATCGCAACCCGAATGTTGCGGACAGGAGAACTAGCTAAACTTATACTAGGAATTAAGGCAAAGCAAGGAGTTAAGACTAAGAAAAGAATAAGTAAGAATGAAAAAAGCGATAAGGTAAATCTACGCATCTTCTACTTCCTCCAAGACTTGATCAACCACATCATTTAGCCATCCTTTTTCGGCGGCAAAAGTGAGGCAATAGTAACGATCTTTTCGTTCAATTGCTTGTAACATCGCTTTCTTAGCCCAGGATCTTGGGATACCAAGAGCATTCAAACGATATTCTATCCCGACGGTTTGAAGGATCTCTTTTAAGTTGGTGCTTGAGGGTAAATGCGCTGTTATTCTCGAAAATAGGTTTAGCATAGCTGCATCATTTGTGGCCTTTACGCGTTCGAACAGCACCTCATAACATTTAATTGCTAAGTAACTACCAACAGCGACTAAATGGCCGTGCAAGTACAAAGTTAAACCAGATTTAAGCATTTGGTTTTCAAAATAGTGAGCGATATAATGTTCCGCACCAGAAGCAGGGCGAGAGTTACCAACCATCGACATCGCACTACCTGATAGAATTAATGCTTCCATCTGTTTTTCCATTAGTTCGCCATCTCTTGCTTGGATCTTATCGGCATTCTCAATACAGGTAGCCACAGCCTGATCTACGATTATCTGTACTTTATCACAATAATACTCCCCTTTATGGAGATGACCAAGTAACCAATCTGCTTTGGCTGTTAGCTTACCGATGATATCACCGAAGCCAGCTTTAATCATGGTTAGTGGTGCTTGTTTGATGATCTCGGTATCAGCATAGATCGCTAGCGGTACTTTCGCATAGATAGTTTGCTTCTTACCGTTAATCACCAAGGGACAACCGACTGAAGCATACCCATCCATACTTGGTGCAGTTGCGATCACAATGAATGGAATCTTATGAATGAAAGCTGCATAGCGAACCAAATCCGTAATAGTTCCCGAACCAAGAGCAACAAGGAAATCTGGTTGCTCCCGATAACTGAGTCCAAGATTAATAAATAACTCACCTACACTGGTTTCGTTTGGAACTAACTTTTGCTCATGCTCAAAAACAAATGTTTTTAACTTTTTACCAGCCTTGGAAAATTCAGCGATCACTTGCTCCCCCGCAAGCGGGAAGGTATTTTTATCGGCAATTAGAAGACCGTTATGAGCTAAACCTAGCTTATTGATTCTTTCATGTAAGTTGGCAATCAAACCTTTCCCGATCGCAATATCCCAAATTGCGACATCATGTGTGCGACCGCAAGTACAGTCAGCTATATCATTGCTTTTAAACATATTTCTACCCCTATTCTTCGACCGAACCTAATTGGAGAGAACGCTCGGTAAGTTTATGCCTCTTCCAATAACCTGTTTTGTAATAGATATAATTCAAAAGTACTCCAACCATGGGACTGAACATGATCGCTAAGAATGCTCCCCGTTCGCCTAAACCTCTAATTGTTGAAAGATAGTAAGCTAATGGGATTCTGATCATCCATAGAGAAATTAAAGTAACTAACATGGTGGGTATTGTATCGCCTGCTCCTCTAAGAACTCCTCCAAACGTAAACATCAAAGCGAAGGCAACATAAGCAAAACTTAGGATTCGTAAATACATTGTCCCCACCGCTAACACATTAGCATCAGTAGTAAAGAAGGAAACTAAGAATCCTGGAAAAGCGAGCACAAAAAGCGCTACACATCCTGTTATCCCGCCACCGAGGATTGTACTCCATTTCACCGATTCATACACCCTGTCCACCCTTTGAGCTCCCAAATTTTGTCCAACTAAAGCTGACACCGCAACTCCCATGCTCATCGCAGGCAGGAAGGCGAATTGGTCAATCTTTTGGCCAACCCCAAAACCAGCGACCACTGAACTTCCAAATCTATTGATTATCGATGAAACCGCTAACCCACTTAAGGAAACTAGTACTTGTTGTAATCCAGCGGGTATTCCGATTCTAAAAGTGATCCAAGTTAGCCTTTTATCAAAGTAAAACATTTCTTTACCTAGCCTCAAAAGATCAGCTCTGATTAAGTAACGTAAGGCCAAAATAGCAGAGAGAGTTTGAGCAATAACAGTCGCAAGCGCAGCTCCTGCTACCCCCATCTTGGGAATTGGTCCAACCCCAAAAATCATAATCGGATCCAAGATAATATTAGTTATTGTCGCATAAGCAAGGAAGACTAACGGAGAACGCGAATCCCCTAATCCTCGTAAAATCGCACTGATCGCATTGAAAATAAACATTGGTACTAAGCCAGTTAAATAAATCTGTAAATAACTAGCGGCTAGCTCCATCACATCTGGGGGAACATTAATCAATCGCAAAAGCGAGAACCTAGCAAGAATGCCAACGACCGAGATAATAGCCGCAAGAATACTTAAGATCACGAGTGAATTGGCGATCGTTTTTCTTACCTCACGCATATCTCCCGCACCAAAGTATTGCGAGACAAGAGTGGTTGTTGCTTGAGTTAATCCTAACGCTAGAGCAATCAACGTGAAGGATATAGGAAAACTTACTGTTACAGCAGATAATGCTTCTTTTCCAAGAAATCTTCCTACCCAAATGCTATCAACGGTATTGTATAACGCTTGCAGTAAGTTACCGATGATCATTGGAATAGTAAAAAGAACTAAATGTCGCGGGATACTGCCTTTGGTAAAGTCTGTATTCCTGGATATTTGTTTCAATCGTCAATCCTCCTGGAATTTGATATAATGTGTTAAATTCTGTCTTCCTCTGCTCATTCCTCTTTGGAATAGGCAATAACCTAGTACGACAGCTTCCGTTAAAGGAAAGGTCAACCACACTCCGTCTACACCAATTAGGCTTGAGAGAAGGAAAGCTAGAGGAATGACTAAAATGAATCCTCGCAAAATAGAGATCAAGAAGGCTGTTCTAGCTTGCCCTTTCGCACTATAATAAGCGGAAAGTAATACATTAAGGCCGGCAAAGAAGAAACCAACAAAATAGATCTTCATACCACGGGTTGCAACTGCATTTAGGATGTCATCATTATGCTTATTAAACAAGGATGCTATCTCGGTTGAGAAAATCGCCATCACTAAATACTGCCCGATTGCTAACACAACTGTTAATATGATCCCATAGCGTAGTATTTGTTTAATCGCTTCTGTTTTACCCCTACCAAAGTGATAACTGATTAATGGTTGGATCCCTTGTCCGACACCAGTAAAGAATGCTACCACCACTAAGGACAGATTGGCGATAACACCATAGGCCGCTACCGCAATATTTCCACCCAAATTTAGAAGGATGAGATTGAAAATAATCAGGACAACACCCGAAGCCAATTCGGTAATTAGAGAGGGGAAACCAAGAGTGCCGATCTTGTACCAAAGGGTAAAATCACTCTTGGTCTTTACCAAATGAAATTGATTCTGTTTTTTTAAAAAGAAGGGTGATAAAACCAACATACTAATTAGTGGCGCTAAGCCAGTCGCAAAGGCAGCTCCGAACATACCCAGATCAAAGATAAATATAAAGATATAGTCAAAAATGATATTAAATATACTACCAGCTAACATACCGACCATCGCAAGTCTCGGATTTTTGTCGTTTCGCACAAATGCTATTAGGATATTATTGAAGATGAATAAAGGTGCGAAG
The DNA here is from genome assembly GCA_012728115.1 of Bacillota bacterium. Classification (GTDB taxonomy): domain Bacteria; phylum Bacillota; class Limnochordia; order Darwinibacteriales; family JAAYFS01; genus JAAYFS01. The sequence goes on from JAAYFS010000022.1 coordinate 19,562, forward strand.
CACAAAATGGTGCGTAAGTACGTGATGGTCATTGCAAACGTAAAGGAATCCGCACCGAGTAAGAGCGATAAGTTTTCTGCAAAGAAGACTCCGATAATGAAAAAGAGGATTCCTAAAACTGCGCCAAATTGGACAGCGTTAGTAAAAGCCTGATCACCTATTTCTGGCCCTTTGGATTTATGAATGCTATAGTAAATAGCACCACCGATTCCAAGCATTAAACCAGAACCAGTGATAAAACTAAAGATCGGAATCGCTAAGTTCAAAGCTGCTAAACCATCGGGTCCAATTCCGTTTGCAATAAAGAAGGTATCGACAAGGATATAGAATGATAACCCGATCATACCTAGGATATTTTGGCTTACGTACTTGACAAAGTCCTTAAAAAGGCTCGGCGACATTTTTTCTCTCCTTCATTAAAAAAGTGTCTGCCTCCATTCCTTCGAAGACCTAACGGAATGGGTCCAGACACTTGAGTTTACCTAGAGGCAAACTTTTCGTCTATTATTTTTCTCCACTTATCCTATCAGAGAAACTAAGCTCTGTCAACAAAGAGCGCTTCCCTAGCTGGAGTTTGTAGTGCCAGCCTTCCTCATTATGACTAAATGAAACTAGTCCAAGAACAGTGAGAAGATGAAGATCTTCCCATAATAAAGAGGAATACATCTCTGATCTAGAAATTAAAATCTCTTTTTCGGCTAACTCGCACAAAATGCTAACTTGCCTTGGATGCAAACAAGCCATGAGGAAACGTTCTTCATCATTAGCTTTCACCCACAGCTTATCTGGAATACGAGTTTTACACTCGCTCACGCTTCGAGTACCAAGTTCGAGAAATTGTTTCGGTGAAATTCCTACTGCACTTGCCGCTTCACTTAAGATCATTTCATCCATCAAATAAGCTTCCCAAGCTGATCTCAGTGCAACTAAGGGATGTTTGCGAAACATTTCGTATAACAAGTCAGCTTTCAAAAAACAGATCGCCCCTCCTCAGAATCTCCTTGGGCGTATCCATTTTATTCTACATAAAACCGAATTTTCCTCTATTTACTGTCAACTCAATCTTAAACATTAACGCTCGGTAGTGTAGCGATAATCACCAACTACTAAAGCTAAAACGTTCTTTAACTCTTTATACTTCTGCAATATGGTGGAATAAGAAACATCGTACTTCACCTGTAGTTCTGTTTTGGTTGCTTCCACTTTATTCATCTTCTTAACCGCAAATTCAACTGCCGCAGCCCAGGTAGCAGGTTTCCGGTAATTCGGTTGGACCTTATTGCAGAAATCGTACCAGAGTTTTACCGCATTATGCAAATGATTGCTGTGGCTTCGCCCCATTTTCGCACAGAGAAGTTCAACCACAACCTTATCATCTGGTCGAGGCCATTGGAGATTATTAATTAAATCTTCAATGCCATTAGATTGTGTTCTTCCCCGTTTGGCAGTAGAAAAAATACTATAACTTTCATCAATAAGTTCAACATAGTCCCCCAAGGTAAAAGCAAAATAGATTTTTGCCTGGTCTAAAGCATCTTCATTTGAGCTTAGAACTAATAATTCTTCTGTGGTTAAAATAATCATTACCCTATCATGTCCTATTTCCCAAAAGAAAGTTAACGGTCCAAAAAGCTCGAACACATCGGAAGCTTTTAAATAAATGTCTTTTCGGGAACGGATCGCTTTAAGCGTATTCTTAAAATCAAGAACCTCATAAAGCAAAGACAATTTTTTTATTACGTACATTTGTTCCTCTCCCACCTCAATCTTTTGGCAATAGAATACGTTGCCCAGGATGAATTGGTTCACTGCGTTTCAGATTATTTAAATCCATAATTTCTGGGAAACGAGTAGGATCACCTAAGTTTTCTTCCGCAATTTTCCATAAAGTATCCCCTGCTTGGACTATATACTCTCGCGCCGTGTCATGGGATACTACATAATCTAAATCCCGAAAGAAATCCCATGTTTCTTCCTCTTCCGAAGATTCTTCAGCTATTACTTCGAGTGGGCTTTCTTCCTTAAATGGTCCAAGATCATAAAGCCAAAGAGTGCCGATTATTGAAATTAAAACAAAGAAAATCCCTAAGGCCACCGATAGTTTGCGATTTCCCAACCTATTGGTTTTCTTCTTAGTCGGTGTTTCTTGAATATAGAATCCCTCTAGTTGGATCCAATCTTCATTTTGCAACACAAAAAAACCTCTGCCACGATTGACTGGATCAAGAACATAAATCAGTTCTTCATCAGTGAAGTAATTGGTATGGAGCTGCTTGTCCAAACTCGAAATAAACACACCAAAACCAGGACGGACATGAATCCATCCTACTATGGAATACTCAGAAAAGTTGGTTTCGATTCGCTTTTTCAAGGCGTTTAATTGTTCACTGTCAATTAAGAAACGGGGGCTACTTGTCTGTTGTGATAGTGGCAAGAACTTTTCGATCATGATTTCGACCCTGGTATTTCCATCCTTTGTCTGTAAGCGTAGCCTTCTACCTAACAGTATTCCTCCACCTTGGGCATCTTCATGAGCTGCCGCAAACTTGTCCAATTCCAAAAAGACCCGATCAGTAAGGATCACGGTCGGGTTAGAACCAGCTTTTCCGATCAAAAGTCTTCGCATGGTGCATTCCCCCTTTGATCCAGCTACACTGGAGAACAGACAACCTGATTCTTACCAGACGTCTTCGCTCGATACATTGCTATATCAGCTAAACGCAGTAATTCATGTTTATCGTTTGCTGTCTCAGGATAGCACGAAATCCCGATCGATACAGTGATCGATAGTTTGGCAATATTTTCTTGAATCCTTCTTGCTATCAAACATGCTTGCTCTGAATTTAAGCGCGGCAAGATAACAATGAACTCCTCCCCGCCAAAGCGAATTACCTTGTCCTCTTTGCGCACACTATTGGTAATCTCCTTGGCCACCAACTTTAGCACTTCATCGCCTTTTTCGTGACCAAAGTAATCATTAAAGTTCTTAAAATCATCGATATCAATAAATAGCAAGGCTGTTTTAATCTTGCTACGATCATTCAACCAATTAGTAAGGAAACGGAAGTTGTAAACTTGAGTCTTGGGATCGATCAATAACTCTTCTTCGGCTTTCTCTCTTTTTCGTCTTTCAATAGCTAATTTCCCACCAAAACTGAGTAGCTCTCTCATGCCGATGATTAAACAAGCGAAAATAAGAGCTCCCCAATTACCCCAAGCAACAACAAAGAGAGTGTAAACTATACCGATGAAACTTATCATAAAGTAATTTACCAAAACAGGCAAACGGATAAGTTCAGTAAACTCCTTCCAACTTATTTGATAAACAAGATTCCGTTTAATTTTTACGAGGCTTATATTAATAACAACGAAACTAATTAGCGCTAGAAGCATTCTTGGAAAATCATCTAGATGAATTGAGCTACCAAAAGTTCCTCCAAATTTTTGATAGAGCTGTCCTGAAATCCAGGTAATAATTGTGATTTGAGACGCGTTAAAAGCTAATTCATTAAGTTTTTGTTTCCTCGCTAAACCAGAGATAAGGGCGACTAATACAAAAACAACCATCGCTAACCCTACTCCCTGAAGAAATAGGATCGGAAAAACGACAGCGGAGGACAATGATTGATAAGAACTAGAACTTTCATCCAATGGGATCACATTAAACTGGCAATACAAGCACAGCAAAAACAGGAAAATAAGCTGGTATTTGTCACCAATTATTATGTCTTGCAATGATGAAGCAAACAAGAATATAGCAACTAAAACGAGCACGATAACATAGGCATAGTAAAATAAACGTCTCTTCTCCCCCGAAACCATTGATCTTCCCCCCTTCCCCTTTAAGATCAACGGCGTTTTTTAACAGTTGCTTAATTATTCTACATTGTTTGAAACATTCCTCTTTACTAAACGACTCAGAAGAGCCCTAACCATTAGGCTAGAGCTCTTTCGCCCACTTGCTCAAAATACCGAGCACTTCGGGTTTTCCCTGTCTAGTCTGTGCTGAAAACAGGATTGTTTCCTCTCCAAGAATTTGAGAAATTTGTTTTGAATTGGTTAACGCTTTTGATTTACTCAGTTTATCAGCTTTAGTAGCTACAATAACAAAAGGGATTTTCATTTCCTTTAACCAGTTTGTCATCATTATATCGTCATTGGTTGGTTTATGGCGGATATCCACCAATTGTAGGATCCCAACGAGGTTCTCACGGTTAGTGAGATACCCCTCGATCATCGGGCGCCAGGCCCGTCGGACTGATTCTGGAACTCTCGCAAATCCATAACCAGGCAGATCAACTATCACTATTTTATCCATTCGATAAAAGTTGATCGTTTGTGTCCTTCCAGGTTGATTCGATGTCCTCGCGAGATTTTTTCGATTCGCCAACGCATTAATAAGCGAGGATTTCCCAACATTCGAGCGCCCCACCAAAGCGATCTCTTTAAACTGATGCTTGGGATATTGTTTCTCATTTACTGCACTAATTAAGAATTCACTAGCTTGTAGATTAATACTCATTGCGGATCCTCCAACCAAGACCCACTTACTTCTGTTTGCTCGGTTGGAATGAAACCAATCGCCTCATCAACTGCTTCCTCAAGTAAAGCTAGGTCTAACACTTCATCCATATGTTCAACAAGATCGATCCGAAGTTTTTTCCGAACATTATCAGGTAAGTCTTCTAAGTCCTTGCGATTCTCTTGCGGTAAGATTATGTGTGTTAATCCTGCTCGGTGAGCCGCAAGAATCTTTTCTTTTACGCCACCGATTGGTAAGACACGTCCTCTTAAGGTAATTTCACCAGTCATTGCAACTTCTTTTCTTACTGGTCTCCCCGATAAAGCACTTGCTAATGCAGTTGCGATCGTGATTCCAGCCGATGGTCCATCCTTCGGAATTGCCCCTTCGGGTACATGCATATGGATATCTTTGGTTTCATGAAAATCTGAATCAATGCCCAATTCCCTACTACGGGAACGGATATAGCTCATTGCAGCTTGAGCGCTTTCTCGCATAACTTCACCCAATTGACCAGTAAGAGTTAGTTTACCCTTGCCATCAACCACAGTTATTTCGATCGACAGGATATCGCCGCCAAACTGCGTAAAGGCTAGTCCAGTTGCAACCCCTACTTTATCCACTTTTTCCGCTTGGGAATGACGATATTTTGGGATACCTAAGTATTTCTCCAGATTATTTACGCTTACCCTGATCGGAAGTTTCACACCTTTAACAATATCAATCGCCGCTTTTCGACAAATGGTTGCCAACTGTCTCTCGAGATTTCTTACTCCAGCTTCCCGAGTATATTCTGCAACGATCCGACTAAAGGTATTATCAGAAATTTTGAGCTGTTCTTCTTTAATTCCATGATTCTTTAACTGTTTACCCCAGAGATGGCGTTTAGCAATCTCGATTTTCTCTTCTTCTGTATAGCCAGGAAGTTGGATAACCTCCATTCTATCTCTTAATGGCCCTGGTATCGCGTGGAGAACATTGCCTGTGGTAATAAACATTACTTCTGATAAGTCGAAAGGCACTTCGAGATAGTGGTCGCCAAAGGTATGGTTTTGTTCTGGGTCTAGTACTTCTAAGAGTGCTGAGGTTGGATCGCCACGATGATCAGCAGCGAGTTTGTCGATTTCATCAAGCAACATCACTGGATTCATTGAACCAGCAGTTTTCATCGCTTGAATGATCTTGCCAGGAAGTGCGCCAACATAAGTACGGCGATGTCCGCGAATCTCCGCTTCGTCTCTCACACCACCTAAGGAAAGGCGGACAAATTTTCTATTCAACGCCTCGGCTACTGAGCGAGCCAAAGATGTCTTTCCGACACCTGGTGGTCCAACTAAGCAGAGGATCGGACCTTTCATCCCCTTAGTTAATTTTCTTACTGCCAAGAATTCTAAAATTCTTTCTTTCACTTGTTCCAGCCCATAGTGATCCTGATCAAGAATTCGTTGGGCTTCATCAATATCTATACGATCCTTTGTCCGAGTCGACCAAGGTAGACTGAGCATCCAATCAAGGTAGTTTCTCACTACCACTGTTTCAGCTGCCATCGGGGGCATTTTTTCGAACCGATGGATCTCATGAACCACCTTAGCCTTTACTTCTTTCGGCAGTTTAAGTTTGCTAAGTTTCTTCTTGTATTCTTCTACTTCGGTAACTTTATCATCGCGTTCGCCAAGCTCTTTTTGGATAGCTTTGATTTGTTCACGGAGATAGAATTCCTTTTGGTTACGCTCCATCTGAGCTCGAACTCTTTTTTGAATTTGTTTTTCTAAATCGATGATTTGAATTTCTTTACTTATCAACTCATAGATATCTTCAAATCTCTTTTTTACGTTTAATCGCTCTAGCAGTCGTTGTTTATCTTCTAAAGGAATTACTAATTGATGAGCGATCGTATCAGCTAATCTATCAGGGTCTTTTATATCTAAAATAGTAGCTAGGATTTCTTTTGGGATCCTTTTATTTGATGAAAGAACGTATTCTTCAAATTTCTCGCGCACTGTGCGAATGAGCGCCCGCATTTCTAGATCAACTTCGTTATCAGTGCTTTCTTCATGTACAACTGATACTTCATAGTAGAAATCGGTGTCATTGAATTCAGTGATCCTTACTCTTTCGAGGCCTTCAACAAGGATTCTGATCTGTCCTTCGGGTGTTTTTAAAAGTTGTTTAACTTCACATAGGGTACCAATTGGATAGATATCTTCAGGTTGTGGTTCTAGGTTAGCAACTTCGCGTTGTGCTGCCATGACCAACTTTTTCCCTTTGATCATCGCATTTTCTAGGGCATTGATCGATCGGGGTCTTCCCACTTCCAACGGAGTCACCATGTGTGGGAAAACGAGTAGTCCTCTTAAAGGAAGTAGTGGGTACATCTCTTCATTTGATTTCTGAGTAGTCAAATTCTCCACCCCCCATTCTGTGATGATGTAATTATACCATAACTAGGAAAGAAAAGCATTAAACTCCAATTCCAGCCCCAGTCTGAATAGTAGGGGTTTTCAGCATTTCCGATACGTCACTAGTTACTTCAGCTGGTACCTCTGCTGGGATGATGGCGTTTTTTATCACTTCTTCGATTCGTGATACTCCCTCAACAACCATAACTTCATCAGCAAAAACCTCTTGCCAATTATCGCGCGGAATTAAAACTTTTTTTACCCCTGCTAATCTTGCTGCTTCTACTTTCGCTACGATTCCGCCGACTGGTTTCACACCACCATGGATGGATACTTCACCAGTCATCGCTACATCATTCCTGACTTTTCGACGCGTAATGGCGGAATAAATCGCCGTCACCATAGTTACACCAGCAGAGGGACCGTCGATCGGAATTCCACCTGGAAAGTTTATGTGGATATCATAGTCTTGGGGACGAAGATTGAGATTGCTCTTTAACACTGTAATTACATTATCTACGGATGAGCGAGCCATTGAACGCCTTCTCATCGTTCTTCCAGGTATTCCAGTTTCTTCTTCATCCATCACGCCAGTAACAGTTAATTTCCCAACCCCTCGTTCCGTTGGAATCGCCGTTGCTTCCACTTCGATCAAAGTTCCCATATTCGGTCCATAAACCGCCAAGCCATTAACTACTCCTACCTGCGGTTTATCTGGAATCTTATGTTCGGGACGTGGAGAATATTGACCACTATTTACTACCCACTGAATATCTGCTTTTACAATTCGTTTCGTTCCGTTAGCGAGCGCTATCCCACTCGCTATTTGGATTATGTTAACAGCATCGCGCCCATTAGCAGCATATTTTTTAAGTTCTTCCAAGGCATCATCATCTAATTCAAATTGAATTTTTTCCACCGCGTTTTTGGCAATGATTCCGATTTCATCAGGGGTTAATGCTCGGAAAAAAATCTCTAAACAGCGCGACCGCAAGGCTGGCGGTAGTTCGTAACTTGATCTAGTTGTTGCACCGACCAAGCGAAAGTCTGCAGGTAGTCCTTTTTGGAATATCTCATGAATATGGGGTGGGATATTGGTATCCTCACTTGAGTAATAAGCACTTTCCAAAAATACTTTGCGGTCCTCAAGTACTTTGAGAAGTTTATTTAATTGAATCGGATGAAGTTCCCCAATTTCATCGATAAAGAGTACTCCACCGTGAGCCTTGGTAACAGCTCCTGGTTTGGGCTGAGGAATACCAGCGATTCCCAGCGGACCTGCACCTTGATAGATCGGATCATGAACCGAACCAAGCAGTGGATCAGCAATTCCCCGATCATCAAAGCGAGCGGTGGTGGCATCAACCTCAACGAATTTTGCATCTTCTTTAAATGGGGATAAAGGGTTGCGTTTCGCTTCTTCAAGAACCACTCTGGCAGCGGCAGTTTTTCCAACTCCAGGTGGACCATAGATGATCACATGTTGTGGATTCGGACCACATAGAGCTGCCCTTAGGGCTTTAAGTCCATCGTCTTGACCGATGATTTCACGAAAATCAGTTGGGCGTGTCTTTTCAGCCAGGGGTTCCGTCAATGAAATCGATTTTAAACGTTGCAGTTTCTCAAGTTCTTTTCGTGATTCCTTATCGATAGCGACTTTACTGGTTTGTTGTTGGCGTAACAGATTCCAAAAATACAGACCGATCACTATCGCAAAAAACAGATTAATTATACCGAATATTCCTATTGTCATTTTTCTACCTCCCCGTTAAGGTGATGGTGTAATCTGGATTCTCCAGATTAGTATCCCCGAAAAGGTAAAAAAAATAAGGTGGGATTTGCCCACCTTGGTTATTGAAGTTTTAAGCTGTTTCTTCTTTGCGTTTAGTATCCACGCGGATCAGTCTTGCTTGTTCTTTCTGACGAATTACCTCTTGGGTAACAACACATTTTTTCACATCATCAGTCGAGGGAATCTCATACATAATGTCGAGCATAATACCCTCGAGAACAGAGCGCAAGCCACGAGCCCCAGTCTTTTGTTCTAAAGCGATTTCTGCAATCGCTTCTAAAGCTTCGTCTTGGAACTCTAATTCAACACCATCCATCAATAGGAGTTTTTGGAACTGTTTTACTAAAGCATTCTTTGGTTCGGTTAAGATACGAACTAAGGACTCTTTATCCAGAGCATCAAGCGAAACAACTACTGGTACTCGCCCGATAAACTCAGGGATTAATCCATAACGCAGGAGATCCTCAGGCATAATCTGTTTTAAGATTTCGCCAATCTTCTTCTCTTCCTTGCGCTTAATATCTGCTCCAAAGCCGATCGTCTTGGTACCGATTCGGCGTTCAATAATCTTTTCTAAACCATCGAAGGCACCACCGCAAATAAAGAGAATGTTTGTGGTGTCAATTTGGATAAATTCTTGATGTGGATGTTTGCGCCCACCTTGTGGTGGAACACTTGCTATTGTACCTTCGAGAATCTTTAATAACGCTTGTTGCACACCTTCACCCGATACATCACGGGTGATCGAAGGATTTTCGCTCTTGCGTGCAATTTTATCTATCTCATCGATGTAAACAATGCCACGCTCCGCTCTTTCAACATCATAGTCCGCGGCTTGAATGAGTTTCAAAAGGATATTCTCAACATCTTCTCCAACGTAGCCTGCTTCTGTTAAGCTAGTGGCATCAGCAATTGCAAATGGGACATTAAGAATCTTTGCCAACGTTTGTGCAAGTAGAGTTTTCCCACTCCCAGTTGGTCCCAGCATCAAGATATTACTCTTGTGAAGTTCCACATCATCGAGTCTAGAACCCGAGTTTACTCTTTTATAGTGGTTATAAACGGCAACGGATAACGCTTTTTTAGCATCGTCTTGGCCGATTACGTACTGGTTAAGTATCTCGTTAATCTCTTTTGGCTTCGGGATACTGCCTAATTCTACATCGTGTTCTTCATTGAACTCTTCTTCGATTATTTCATTGCAGAGCTCGATACATTCGTCACAGATGTAGACCCCTGGGCCGGCGATGAGCCTTTTTACTTGTTCCTGCACTTTTCCACAAAAGGAACATTTTAATTGCCCTTTTTCATCGCCCAATTTAAACATTCTATCACCTCTCTAGGAATGTTCGCGTTCCCTTGCCTGAGATAAAATCCCGTCAATTATGCCATATTCCTTAGCTTGCTCGGCAGACATGTAGAAATCCCGATCGGTATCTCTTTCTATCTGTTCTAGCGGTTGGCCAGTGTGACGTTGGAGAATTTCGTTACCGATTTTCTTCAGTCGTAAAATTTCACGAGCTTGAATCTCGATCATACTTGCCTGACCTTGAGCACCGCCTAGTGGTTGGTGGATCATAATTCGAGAATAAGGCAAGGCATAGCGCTTACCCTTAGTTCCTGCCGCTAATAGTAGTGCTGCCATACTTGCTGCCATTCCGATACAGATAGTGGAAATGTCTGGTTTAATTAGCTGCATGGTATCATAAATCGCTAATCCTGAATAAACTACCCCTCCAGGACTATTAATATACAAGTGAATATCTTTCTCTGGATCCTCTGACTCAAGAAACAACAGCTGGGCTATTACCAGGTTTGCCACATTGTCATCGATCGGACCACCGATAAAGACGATTCTTTCCTTGAGAAGTCGGGAATAAATATCGTAAGCCCTTTCTCCCCGGTTGGTTTGCTCAACAACCATTGGAATCAATGTGCTCATAACTCCCATCCTTTCCTAGATACCGTTTTTTGGCATCCTTAATAGTGTTAACCAAAAAAACTTACTTTAGTCAGCATTCTCTTCCTTATCGTCTTATTCCTCATGCTCGGCTGTTGCTTCTGCCGTTGCTTCCTCAGTAGTTTTTTCCAAAACTTTCTCGGTAACTACTGCACTATTAACGATTAATTGCAGAGCTTTTTCTTTTTCTAAGGAAAGGCGAATGCTCTCGCGATGAACTTGCCATTGCTCGGTAGCGGCTTCTGGATCGGGATGACCTTCTACCATTTCCTCAATCTTACTATCAATTTCCTCATCCTCAATGGTAATTCCTTCCTTCTCAACGATCTCTTCGAGTACTAAATCAGCTTTTATTAATCTTTCTGCTTCTTCACGGAAGTTTTCGCGAATCTGCTCCTTGTTTTGTTGAGTCATATCTAAGTACTGGTCGATCGTGAGCCCGAGATGTAAAACTCGATGGGCGAAATCTTGCATCAAGGCATCGATCCGTCTTTGGATCATAGCTTCAGGAACTTCGATAGAACTATTGGAAATAATCTTCTCTAATAATGTATTCTCTAACTTATTTTTGGTTCTGCGGGTAGCTTGTTCTTCCAAGTCCTTTTTGATCTCCGCTTTAAGTTCATCTAAGGTTTCATGCTCGCTAACATCTTTGGCAAAATCATCATCTAATTCTGGAATCATTTTTTCCTTTAAGCTCTTAATTTTAACTTTAAAAACAGCTTCTTTGCCAGCTAATTGCTCAGCATGATAATCCTCAGGGAAGGTAACCTTAACTTCGCCTTCCTCGTCCAATTTCATTCCAATAAGTTGATCCTCGAACCCAGGGATAAATTGACCTGAACCAACTTCCAGAGTATAGTCTTCAGCCGCTCCACCTTGGAAAGGTTGATCATCTATGTATCCTTTAAAATCGAAAACAACGAAATCACCTTTTTGGACATCGTTGCGAGAATCTACAACTACCAATTCACTGTGGCGTTCTTGCAAAGATTTTAGTACTCCCTCAACGTCCTCATCTTCGATGACTTCGATTTCTTTTTCAGCTTCTATTTCCTTATATTCACCGAGTTCGACTGTCGGATAGACATCTACTTCGAGTTTAAAAACAATACCTTCATTGCGGTCAATTTTTTCTATATCGACATCGGGTTGTTCAACAGGATTAATGCCTGTCTCCTCAACACCCGCTTGATAGGCTTTTGGAAGCAAGTAATCAATCGCATCCTCATAGAGAATTTGTTCACCATAAGTTCTTTCCAAGATAGGTCTTGGTACTCTACCTTTACGGAAGCCAGGTACCGAAACATTTTTTACCACTTTGGTATATGCTTTGGCTAATCCTTCCTCAAATTCTTGCGCATCTAATTCTACCGTTAGACGCACTCTACTTTTTTCTAATTTCTCTAAAGTTGTTTTCATACAAAAAAAGCCCCTTCCTTATATGGCCACAGTAGTCTTTTATGTAAAAAGAGAAAAAATTGGTGCAGGCGGAGAGAGTCGAACTCTCTCGGGGGTTGCCCACTAGATCCTAAGTCTAGCGCGTCTGCCAATTCCGCCACGCCTGCACACAAAAAAAAGAAAGATGGTGAGCCATCCGAGA
>JAAYFS010000004.1 GCA_012728115.1 Bacillota bacterium
CTCAGATTGGAAAGCCGATCAAGCTGAGATATTTAATCTAAACCTCCAAGCGTTTATCGCAAATGGTGCTTTAGATCAAAATCCAGTTCTTCAAAACGGAGATGTAATCTATTTAACTGCAGTTGGACGAGTTCTCATTCTTGGAGAAGTTCGTACACCAGGTGGATACGAAGTAGTAGAAGGAATGGATGTTTTAGATTTGCTCGCAGATGCTGGTGGGGCCTTGGCGAGTGCAGACTTAGAACAAGTAGTAATTACCCGAACAGAGAATGGTATTGAAACTGAAATAACAGTTAATCTTCAAGATATGATGGCAGGACGAGGTAAAGGGCTTACCATCCGTCCAAATGATGTTGTATTTGTTCCTGCGAAAAAACAAGTAATAGTTCTTGGACAGGTTCCTAATCCTGGAACATACTCACTCAATAAGGATGGCAGATTGCTAGATATTATCGGTTCGGCTGGCGGAGTAACCCTTAGTGCAGATGGGCGAAACATTTCTATCACACGGACCGTGAATGGAGAACAACAGGTTATTGTAGTAGATGCCGAAGAAGCATTAAAAGGACGGCAAGGTGGTGAGAATCCGATTCTTCAAGGCGGTGACATCGTCTATGTGCCTGAAGGAAGGAACAATGTATTGGTGCTTGGTCAGGTTAATAATCCTGGTCAATATCCTTTAACCGAACAAACTCGGATTCTTGATATCCTTGCGTTAGCAGGTGGACCTACATCGGAAGCTGCGTTACAAAAAGCTACTTTAACGCGCGAAAGCGATACCGAAGTTGAGATTTTTGAAATTGATTTAGAGAAAATGCAACGTCACGGTACAGGTCAATCACTTAAACTTGTACCTGGAGACGTGTTATTTATTCCCGAGGGCACTCCTGAAGTTCTGATCTTAGGTGAAGTGTCAAGACCTGGAAACTATCGGGTTAATGCTGAAACCAGGATCCTAGATGTTATCGGTAATGCTGGTGGTGTGTTGGATACCGCTGGATCAACCTTGTTATTAACTCGCGATGGGCGAACAAGTGAAATCGACCTAGGTGCGCTTACACGTTTGGGTTTAGGTAACCAACGTGTGCAAGCTGGAGACGTTTTATACGTCCAACAAGGGGCTAACCAGGTTCTGGTTTTAGGTCAAGTAAAGAATCCAGGATATTATCATTTAAATTATGGTGATAGAGTAGTCGATGCGATAGCTCGCGCTGGAGGTTTACTAGACAATGCCGCTGCATCAGAGGTGACTGTAACTAGACAAGTAGGTGATCTTCCTGAGATCAACTATCTAAATATCGAGGAATTAATGCAGAATAGATTTTTGCCGAATAACCTGGTCCTCCAGGGGGGTGACATTATTATCGTCCCTGAAGCCAATAAGCGGGTGCTTGTCTTTGGGGAAGTGAATAAACCTGGCTATTATCCAACTTCAGCAACGACGAGAATTCTCGATGTTTTAGCCGCGGCAGGAGGATTGAACCAAAGGGCGGATACCATAGCAACCCTTACTCGGGAAATCGAGGGTGAAATCACTGTCGAAAAGATTGATTTGGCTACCATCATGGAAACAGGCGAAGGAAACATTCGCTTAACTGGTGGAGAGATGCTCTTAATCCCAGAGGCTAACCGTGAGGTTCTGGTATTTGGCGCGGTTTCACGCCCAGGAATGTATACATTTAGAACTGGTGAAAAGGTACTCGATATTATTGCTCGAGCAGGTGGGGTAACTGCTAATGCCGATTTGACAGTTGCTACACTTACTCGTTATGGTGAGGAATATGAAGTAATTACTCTTGATGTAGCAAGTGTATTTGAAGATAATAATTTACCTCAGAATATTGTTGTCCAAGGTGGTGACATTCTTTTCATCCCTGAAGCAAATCGTAGAGTCACCTTGCTAGGACAAGTATCTCGCCCAGGAGCTTATGTGGTTGATGAAAATACTCGTTTGCTCGATTTACTAGCACAAGCTGGAGGAGCAACAACTTTAGCCAATACTCGTGAAATAACTGTAACCCGCACCTTGGGAGAAGGTGTCCAGGTCTTTGAAATAGACTTAGAAGCGGTAATTAATAATAAGGCAGAAAACATCTATATCCTTGGTGGAGATGTGGTCTTTGTTCCTGAGGCTCGCCAAGTAGCGGTTATGGGCGAAGTTAACCGACCAGGTTTGTATACCCTCCCTTCAGGGGCAAGAATTCTCGATGTGCTTGCCTTAACAGGTGGTCTACGCAGTAATTTAAGCTCTCAGGAGATTGTTCTTTCTCGCCAAGGTCCAGAAGGAACTCAATTGTGGTCACTTACTTATGGTGATTTACTAAATGATAACGAGATGGCTAATTTAATCTTGACTGGTGGCGATGTGCTTTTCGTTCCAGAAGCAAGGAAACAAGTGTTAGTATTAGGTGAAGTGGCTAGACCAGGTGTTTACTCGATTTCTGAGGGAGCACGCGTGCTAGACGCGATCGCACTTGCTGGAGGTCCGACAGATCGGGCAGCGTTAGAAGCGGTTGGAATCTATCGAGATGGTGATATGGATGCAAGTGCTACCCTAGCAATGGGCAAGGACAAGCTATTATTCCAAGGAAGTGCTAGCGATAATCCGTTAATCATGGGTGGCGATGTGATCTTTGTTCCAGAGACAACTAAACCAAATTGGACTGCCATTTTTGGATTTGTTTCTGGGGTTAAGTCATTCAAAGACTTGCTTGTGGATCTAATTAAACTGTTCTAGGTGGTGAAAAGGCATGGAAATGGAAGAAAAAGATCTTCTCGAATACTGGCAGATAATAGTGAAAAGAAAGTGGTTGATTGGGACAATCTTCCTTATCACCATCGGAATTGTAATAATGGTCAGCGTAATGATGGAACCAGTGTATGAGGCAAGCACCACTTTGATTGTACAAAAACCGAAGACCGCTAGTCTCGCCTCGCTTGACCCAGTTTCATCGATGTTTAGCAGTGGCATGTCGAATGTTGAGATTCAAAACCAGGTTGAGATCTTAAAAAGTAGGGCTATCTTAAGTCAAGTAGTTGAAAGAATGGGATGGGAGCCCGATGCACTTATCGGATTGAACAAAAAAATTACGATTCAACCGATTGCTGGTACAGAGATATTAAAGATTAGTATGCAATCAACTGATAAAGAAGAAGCACAAAAGTTTGTTAACACGCTAGCCGAGGTCTATATAGAGCATGACAGAGCCGGCAATCAGTATGAACTTCGGGAAGCTCGACTGTTTTTAGAATCACAGATCGTCAAAATTTCTGCTGAATTAGAGCTTGCTGAAGAACAACTTCGTCTCTTTAAGGAAGAGCAGGGGATACTCCAGCCAGAACAACAAACACGGCTATTACTGGAACAACAGTCTAATTGGGACACTCTTTTAGCTCAGACTGCCTTGGGCATTATCGAAATCGAAGAAAGTATGGCTAAAATCGAAGCGCAATTACAGGCAGAAGAAGCTACCATAGTTTCATCACAGAATATTGGCAACAACCCATTTGTTTCCCAATATCGTACTCGCCTAGCTGATCTGGAGATCGCTCTCGCAGGTGCAAAGGAAAGATACACCGATCGGCATCCTGAAGTATTAGCTTTGCAAGCTGAGATCCAAGATGTGCAAAAAAGACTTGAAGGAGAACTAGAAAGAGTAATTCTTTCTGAAACAATTTCATCTAACCCTATTCATATGGAACTCTATGGTAAATTAGTTACCAGTCAGGCTGAACTAGTAGCCCTTCAATCACGTCAACAAGCATTGCAAACTCTCCGTGATCAGAGTGACGAAGCATTTGGTTCATTGCCGAAGCAAGAGCTTGAACTTTTAAGGTTAACCAGAGACGTGTTGGTTTCGGAAGAGATTTACTTGATGTTGGTTAAACGTTATGAGGAAATTCGCATCCAAGAGGCGATGCAAATAGCGAGTATTCGGGTACTTGATCCAGCTGAATTGCCTGTTAACCCAATTAAGCCGAGAAAAGTACTTAATGTAGCGATTGGGTCTGTTCTAGGACTCTTTATCGGTACAGGCTGTGCATTCCTCCTGGACTATATTGATACAAGTGTAAAAACTAAAGACCAAGTTGAAGCTCTGTTGGGCGTTCCAGTGCTTAGTCAAATCCCTGATTTTGATCAGCAACTTGCGCCCCCTAAAGAAAACAAACGCTTTACAAGGTCTTTAAGGATGTGATTTGATATGGCAATGAGACAATCAGTAATAGTAGTTCATGATGACCCTAAGTCAATTAGTTCAGAAGCATTTAGAATGCTGCGCACAAACTTACAATATACGAGTCCAGATAAAGAGTTAAGATCTTTAATTGTGACGAGTGCGGGAGCTGGAGAGGGTAAATCCACGGTATCGTCAAATTTAGCTGCTGCGATGGCACAATCAGGGATAGAAACATGCATTGTAGGTTGTGATGTGAGAAAGTCCACCTTGCATCATATCTTCGGTGTACCTAATGCTCCTGGTTTAACTTCGGTGCTTGTAGGGCAGGCCAAACTAGAGGATGCGATTCTAAAAACTAGGGTTCCAGGTGTTAGCGTTCTACCTTCTGGACCAATTCCGCCAAATCCATCGGAGCTGCTTCAATCGAAAACAATGAAAGAAGTTATCAGTGATCTTAAGGAGAAATTTGAGTTTTTGATTCTTGACACTCCACCAGTGGTCGCAGTTGCCGATACCCTTCTTTTATCTCGCCAGGTGGACGGGATGATTTTGGTGGTGGCGGCCAATATGGTTCCAAAGGATGTATTATTACATGCGAAAGCGTTAATCGATAGAGCAAATGCTAATTTACTAGGAGTTGTTCTTAACCGGGTTCGTGCTGAAGATCAAAGAGGATATCAATACTATTATTACTATTCGTCGGATGAATAAAGAGGTTAAAACGATGATTGATATCCATGTCCATATTCTCCCAGCAACGGATGATGGTGCTAAAGATGTTTCAATGTCGCTCGAAATGGCACAGGCTGCGGTTAAGAGTGGAGTAACACATGTTTGTGCCACTCCGCATTTCTATTCTATTCCTAGTTGGGTTGAGATCAAAAATAGGTGTAAGGCATTGCAGAATCAATTGAAGCAAGCCGGTATCGATTTGACGATAGTACCGAGTTCTGAAATACATTCGCAACCTGAGATTGAAAATCTTAAGCCGGAAGAGATCCCCACTTATAACGATCATGGGAAACACTGTTTATTAGAGTTTCCTTTTCGGCAGATCCCAATCTACGCATCAAACGTAATCTTTAGTCTTTTAGTAAAAGGCATCACACCAATAATTGCTCACGCCGAGCGTTACTCAGATGTTGTTAATGATCCGAACCTTGTACTTGATTGGATCGACAAAGGATGTTTAATTCAAGTAAATTGTGGCAGTCTTTTGGGTGCCTTTGGAGAGAATATCCGAAAGACCGCATATATCCTTCTAGAGCATGATATGGTCCATTTTTTGGCAAGTGATGCTCATTCCAATGGAACCCGCTTCATAAATCTTGCTGAAGGAAGAGAAGCAGCATTGAAGACTCTTTCCGAGCAGGAAGTACAAGCCCTAGTGGTCGAAAACCCAAGAAAAGTAATTAATGGCCTAAATGTTGATGTCAGGGACCCGAAAGTATACAAGCCTAAAAAGAAGCGGTTTTGGCTGTTTTAAGAAAGGGGGGTACCAGGTGGAATTTACGAAAATCAAGATCGACCAGATCCAAACTGCGCCTACACAAATGAGAAGTAGGATGCGTGAAGATGAGATTATTGGTCTAAGTGAGTCCATTAAAGAGGTGGGGTTATTACATCCGATCCTTGTTCAAGAGATTGATCCAGGAAAGTATCAATTGATCGCTGGTGAAAGAAGGTTGCATGCTGTAAAAAAAGCTGGCGAGAAATCAATTTTGGCGATGGTACTTAGTGGTGACAGAAATGTTCGCCATATCCAATTGATCGAGAATCTTCAACGCGAAAACTTAGACCCAATTGATCGAGCAAAGGCTATTAAGGCAATGATGGATGAGGAAGGTCTTTCAAAAGTAGGAGTGGCAAAAAAACTTGGTATTCCACGAACAACATTGACGGAATGGTTGAATGTGCTGGAAATCTCCACCCGCTTTCAAGATGCACTATTAAATAATCATTATGGTGGAAGCTCGCCTTTAACCATTTCTCATGTTTCATTGGCGAAGCGTTTTGCTCAAAAAGTGTGCGTTGATAGTGAAGATGTGCAAAACGTTACTGAAATGGTTTTAGACGCCGTTTTGTACTATCGCTTGACTCGCAGTGAGACCAAGAAGGTCCTCGAACTTTTGGAAAATAAGCGGACAATACCTATCGATGTAGCAATAAAGCAAGTAAGAGTGATGCCTTCTAATTCCAAGGAGCCGACAAATTCTACTTGGAACGTAAACGAACTGGTAACTTTCTTAGCGCGTTCGGGAAATTACTTAGTAAAATGTAAGCCAGAGAATTTGTATAATCTCGATGAAGATGAGAAGGAGGAGCTACTTAGACAATCCAAAGTACTTATTAGATTACTGAATGATACAATTGCACAGTTAGATACTACAGGAAAAGGAATAAAAGAAGGACTAATGTAATGGTGAAATGGATTATAGTAGGAGTTTATGTTTTTGTTCTGTTTTTCTTTGCAAGCTCACAATCATCTGGAGCTAGCGTAATGACTCAAGCCTTTCGTTCATGGTTTCCGTGGTTAGCACGGGAGGAAGTTTCCAACTTAGTGATTATTGTAAGAAAAACTGCTCATGTGATCGGGTACTTTGTTGGTGCAATCTTGATATTTCGAGCGGTAAAGGAGACCAAGGTGATAAAAAAGAGACCGTTTGTTTTTACTTTTTGTTTTACTGTACTAATAGCAGGTGTCGATGAATTGTATCAACATTCCTTACCGCATCGAACTAGCTCTATCTATGATGTATTGTTGGATTCGGTCGGAATAAGTGTTGCGCTTTTGTCGATCTTTGTATTTAACAAATTGCTAGAAAGAACGAAAAAAGCTCCTAGTGAAAGCTAGGAGCTTTTAAACGTGAATCGTTTTAAGGTTGGTGCCCGGCCTAGAAGTGCTTCGCGCTCATCAAGAGTTAACGACACATTCTCCACATTAGAAAAATCGTTGTTTTTCTTGGCTAACTTACTTCTTAATAAATTATTCTCCGCCTGGAGCTTCGATATGATTTGTAGCAATCGATTGATGTCATTATTTCGCCTGACAGCCATAAAACCACTCCTTAAATGTTAGTACCCGAACCCCGAAATAATAAGTGCAAGGATAAAAAAAGATATAAAAATAAATAACTAATATTCTTAGACTATTTCTAGATATTCCACGAAATTCCTGCTTTGTTTTTCCAAAAGATATAAAGATTTTCGAAAGCACTTGCAACTATCAGAAAAAACTACTACAATATAGATACACTTAATTAAATAAAGGAATATCCTTCAGGGCAGGGTGCAATTCCCGACCGGCGGTATAGCCCGCGAGCCTCACGGCTGACTCGGTTTGATTCCGAGGCCGACAGTAATAGTCTGGATGGAAGAAGGAGTTTTACGTTATATATCTACATGGTTTTTTACATGGTACTGGTATATTCATTATGCCCGAAGGTTATATTCCTTCGGGTTTTTCTTTTATCTAAAAGGGTGGTGGTCATTATGGAAGATAGCAATTCTAAGGAGCTTTATCTCGAAGATCGCAGATGGATGCAACGCTGTTTGGACCTCGCTTCTAGAGCTAGAGGTCAAACTTCTCCTAACCCGTTAGTAGGTGCCGTAATCGTAAAAGAAGGAAAATTGGTTGGCGAAGGCTACCATAAGAAAGCGGGAGACGCGCATGCGGAAGTAGTTGCTCTTAATCAGGCAGGAAGTAATGCTCGGGGTGGAACCTTGTATGTAAATCTAGAACCGTGTTGTCATTATGGGAAAACTCCTCCCTGCACAAAACAAATCATTGCTGCAGGAATAAAACGAGTAGTGGTGGCAATCGAAGATCAAAATGATTTAGTTTGTGGCAAAGGTATAACTGAACTTAAAGCAGCAGGTATAGATGTTGAGGTAGGAATCTTAAGTGAAGAAGCTACTAAGTTAAATGAAGTCTTTTTTAAGCATATGAGAACAAAGAAACCTTTTGTTCTGTGGAAAGTAGCTTCTACACTTGATGGAAAAGTGGCATTACAAAATGGACAATCACGTTGGATTACCAGCCAAGAGGCCAGAAAAGAAGTGCACCAACTGCGCGCAGAGTATGATGCAATTTTAGTTGGAAGTGGCACGATCCTAGCGGATGATCCTATGCTCAATGTTCGCCCTTTACCAGAAGGATTCTCTCATCCCGTGCGGGTAATCCTTGATACTTCCGCTAGAGTGTCACCAGAGGCAAAAGTTTTTTCTGAACCAGGTGGCGTTGTTCTATGGGTGGTAGGCAAGGATGCACAGATTCCTAAGATTCCTAATGTTCCTGAGATTTGCGAAGTTGTTAGGAGCCCTGAAGAGGAAATTCAAATCGAGTGGTTGCTTACAGAACTAGGTCGCCGAAAAATAACGTCACTTTTACTCGAGGGTGGTCCAACCGTAGTTGCTAGTTTTGTGGAAGCAAAAGCAATCGATAAAGTGCAATGGTATCTTGCACCCAAACTTATTGGGAGCGAAGGTAGAAGTGCTTTAGGTAAGCTTTCGATCGAGGAGATGGCCAGAGTGCCAGAATTGGTTCACACCACCATCAGGCAAATTGGTGTTGATTTCTGCATCGAAGGCTACCCTGTTTGGGAAACGAAGGGAGGTTAATCGGTGTTTACGGGAATTGTTGAAGAGATTGGAAAAGTAGTTCGGTGGCAACGCAGTACCCAAGTATGCAAGTTAACGATTCAATGCAAAAAAGTGTTAGAAGATACTAATCTTGGTGATAGTATCGCCGTTAATGGCGTGTGCCTGACAGTGGCGGATTTAACTCCGGATTCCTTTACTGCGGATATTATGGTGGAATCTTTACGCAAGACTTCCTTGGCCGATCTACCGATTAATGGGTCAGTAAATTTAGAACGAGCTTTACAAGTTGGAGGCAGATTGGGTGGGCATTGGGTTACTGGCCATATCGATGGAGTAGGGGTTATTAAAGAAATAGTTCCAGAAGCAAATTCAATTTGGTATACCATTGAACTACCGCCTTCATTGGAAAAGTACATGGTTGATAAGGGTTCGATAGCAGTCGATGGCGTAAGTCTTACAATCGCCAAAGCGGAATCCAATATGGTGACCCTCTCATTAATACCTCATACCGCAAAAATCACAATTTTAGGTTCTAAAGGCGTAGGCGACAAGGTTAATATTGAGGCGGATATTCTCGGCAAATATGTCTATAAAATGCTGATGGATAGAAACGAAGAAAGAAAAACCCAGTCTGAGATAGATCTCAATAAGCTTCAACAACTAGGTTTTATTTAGAAAGGAGTGGGGTGGATGTTCGTGAGTATTGAGCAAGCGATTGAAGAATTTAAAAAAGGTAAGTTTCTAATTGTAGTGGATGATGAGGAACGGGAAAACGAAGGCGACCTAGTAATTGCCGCTGAAAAGATAACTCCAGAAGCAGTCAATTTTATGGCAAAGTATGGGCGGGGATTAATCTGTGTTCCTTTGACGGAAGAAAGATGTGAGGAACTTAATTTACCCCCGATGGTAGTTCGAAACCAAGATCGCCATTGTACAGCTTTTACTGTGTCAGTAGATTCAGCTGATTGTACCACAGGTATCTCTGCGTATGAGCGGGCGGATACAATTAAGTGTTTGATCGATGAAAATACTACACCTGAAAAGTTACGGCGACCTGGTCACATTTTCCCGTTGATGGCGAAGGATGGTGGAGTGCTAAAACGTGCGGGTCATACCGAAGCGGCTGTCGATTTAGCTCGTTTAGCGGGTGTGTACCCAGCAGGAGTTATCTGCGAAATAATGAGTGACGATGGTTCGATGGCTCGTTTGCCACAGTTGCAAGAATTTGCCAAACAGCATTCGATTTCGATCATCAGTATTAAAGATATCATCGCTTATCGACGTAAGACAGAACTTCTGGTAGAAAGAGTTGCCGCACCTTTACTTCCTACCAAGTGGGGCGAGTTTAAAGCCTATGGATATCAAAGCAAATTAGATAATCTTGTGCACGTTGCTTTGGTCTGTGGTGAAATCGGTGACGGTGAAGATGTTCTGATTAGGGTTCATTCGGAATGTTTGACTGGTGATGTCTTTGGTTCCTTAAGATGTGACTGCGGGGAACAGCTAGATCAAGCAATGCGCCAAATCATTGAGGAAGGACGAGGAATCCTGTTATATATGCGTCAGGAGGGCCGAGGAATCGGATTAGGGCCGAAACTACAGGCATATGAACTTCAAGAGGAAGGGTTAGATACCGTTGACGCCAATCTAAAACTCGGTTTTCCCGAAGATATGCGAGATTACGGTATTGGAGCGCAAATTTTACAAGATCTTGGGGTTAAGACTATTAGGCTGTTAACGAATAATCCGCGTAAGATTGTCGGGTTAGAGGGCTATGGACTAAGTATTCGTGGGAGAGTACCGATAGTTATTCAATCGAATCAAGCGAATCAACACTATCTAAACACTAAAGCGCAACGCTTAGGTCATATGTTAAATAGGGAAAAAATCAAGGCGGAGGGATTAGAATGAAACAAGTTAGAACAATTGAGGGAATATTAAGAGCGGAAGGGAAAAGCTTTGCTATTGTAGCAGGAAGGTTTAATGAGTTTATTACTTCAAGACTGGTCGGTGGAGCACTGGATGCGCTCTATCGGCATGGTGCTGAAGAAGAGAACATCGTTATTACTTGGGTTCCAGGTGCTTTTGAAATACCATTGATCGCTGATAAACTAGCGCAAAGTGGCAAATATGATGCTGTAATCTGTTTAGGTGCAGTGATTCGAGGAAGTACGCCTCATTTTGACTATGTTTGTGCTGAAGTTTCTAAAGGTATTGCTGCAGTAGGTTTAAATACTGGTGTGCCAACAATCTTTGGAGTAATCACTACTGACTCTATTGAACAAGCGATCGAACGAGCTGGAACTAAAGCAGGAAATAAAGGATGGGATGCAGCACTAAGTGCGATCGAAATGGCGGATCTACAAATTCAATTAAATAATATTTAAATGTAGGAACTTAGCAAAAGATGGAGAATGATAAGTGATAATGTTTCGCAGTAAATGAAGGGATGCGTAGGACATATGCTAGTCATAATCGTTGGAGCGGGCAAGCTTGGTTACAAAATTGCGGAAGCTTTTTCGCAAGAGGATAACAATTTAATCGTTATCGACTCCAATCCCGAAGTACTGGAGCGAGTTGCTAATTCTTTGGATGCGCTGACCATTAAGGGTAATGGGCTGGATATTTCCATCCTAAAACAAGCGGATATAACCAAATGTGATTTATTAATTGCTGTTACTAGCAATGATGAGGTTAATATCTTAGTTTCAACGATTGCCAAAAAGTTAGGATGTAAAAAAGTAATAGCCCGCATCCGAAACCCAGAGTACGCAAGTCAGGTAGGCTTTATTCAAGAACAAATGGAGATCGATTTTGTGGCTAATCCTGACTGGGAAATGGCTAGAGAGGTAGCTAAGTACTTGCTCGAGAGCAGCGCTCTTCACATGGGAGACTATGCTGAAGGCAGGGTAGTGATGGATGATTTTAGGGTACATGAGCTAGAAGGATACGGTGGCAAGACTCTTAGAGATATTCAATTTCCTCAAGGAGTGTTAGTTGCTGCTGTTCTTCGTGACAATCAATTAATCATTCCCCACGGTGATATTGAACTTGCGGATTCGGATGTTATTTACATGATTGGAACCAAGGAAGGCATGGAAAAAATGCCGGAAACAGTAAAGGACGATGCTTCACGGCTAGTTAGGAGTGCGATGATCCTCGGTGGTGGAAGAGTAAGCTACCATTTAGCTAGGTTACTGCTTCAAAATGGGGTGGCAGTTAAGATTATCGAGCAGGATCAAGAACGCTGCGATTTCCTTGCTGAAAACTTAAGAAAGGCCTTAATTATTCGCGGTGATGTAACGGATATGAATCTCTTAACTGAGGAAAATCTAGCAGAGGTGGATGCTTTAGTGTCGTTAACTGGATTTGATGAAGAAAATATTCTGCTTGCCCTTTCCGCACAACAGTTCCAGATTCCAAAAGTAATTGCTAAGGTGAGTCGACCAAATTATGTTCCAATCATTGAACAACTAGGTGTCAATGTTGTAAATCCAATTTTGATTATGGCTAGCGAGATCCTACGTTATATTCAAGGTGGTAGGGTGGTATCGGTATCGCTGTTGCTTGGGGGAGAGGCAGAGGTTTTAGAGATTATTGCCCAGCCTCAGACGCGAGTGGTTGGCAAACCACTGAAGGATATCGGCTTGCCCAAGGGAATTATCATAGGGTCCTTGGTTCACAACGGACAAGTAGTAATTCCCCATGGCGATACCGTGATAGAGCCAGAGGATCGGATGATTGTCTTTTGCATTAAATCCGAGTTAGTTGCGATTAAAAAATATTTCTACCAGCCTACAAGGGGGTTCTTAAGTGAATTATGGAATCGTGATTAGAATCCTCGGCAATTTACTTTTCTTTGTTGCTTTAGCAATGTTATTTCCTTTAGGGATCGCCTTTTTTACAAATGGACCCGATACAATGGCGTTTGCTTACTCGATTTTGCTTACTTGTGTTGTGGGATTATTAATGTCTCTTTTCCCTGAGCGGTCGCAAAAGATCCGAGCAAGGGAAGCACTTGCGATCGTAACATTTGGCTGGATCTTAGCAGCGATTTTTGGAGCATTTCCGTTTCTTTTCTCAGGTGCTGCAACCAGTGTAGTTGATGCTTTCTTCGAATCAATGTCAGGGTTAACCACAACTGGATCAACAATCTTAAATAATCTTGAACTAATGCCTCAGGGCATCCTTTTTTGGCGCTCGCTAACTCACTGGTTAGGTGGTATGGGGATCTTGGTCTTGACGTTAGCGATTCTTCCCCTTTTGGGCGTGGGTGGATTTCAGATATATAAAGCGGAAACACCTGGCCCACTAGCCGATAAACTGGTACCGCGAATGAAAGATACTGCTAAAATTCTTTATCTTGTATATGGAGGATTAACTCTTATTCAAACGCTCTTACTTTTAGCAGGAGGAATGAATCTATATCAAGCGGTGGTCCATGCTTTTAGCACAGTTGGAACAGGGGGCTTTTCTCCTTATACCGCTAGTGTCGGTTTCTTTAATAGCGCTTATATCCATTACATCATTGCTTTTTTTATGCTGATTTCTGGAATAAACTTTTCCCTTTTTTATGAGGCATATAAAAAACGTTTCAGAGATATTTGGACAAACTCGGAGTTACGCCTTTATCTAGGCATTATTTTAATTTGTACTTTAGTTATAACTTTGGCATTACTACATAGTTCAGTTTATCAATCGGTGATAGAGACTGTCAGGCATGCGTTTTTTCAGGTGGTTTCTTTTATTACAACTACGGGGTTTACAACCACGAATTACGAAAACTGGCCAGCTTTTTGTAAAACGATTCTCTTTTTCTTAATGTTCGTTGGTGGTAGCGCAGGGTCGACGGCTGGTTCAATTAAAATTATCAGATTACTATTAGTTCTAAAACTGGTCAGGCGAGAAATCGGACGAATTTTACACCCGCGAGCTCATATTCCAATTCAGCTAAATGGTAAAGTGGTAGGCAATGATGTTGCGATCAGTGTGATTAGTTTTTATGGACTATATATCTTTCTTTTTGTGATCGCGAGTATTCTTTTATCCATCGAAGGGATAGGTTTTTTAAGTGCCACGAGTGCGGCCGCAGCTGCCTTAGGTAATGTGGGAATCGGATTTGAATTCATTGGACCGACACAGACCTTTAGTGCTTTTAGTGCGTCAAGCAAACTATTACTTACCTTTTTAATGCTGCTTGGGAGGTTAGAGTTGTTTACTGTATTCTTGTTATTTGTACCAAGTTTTTGGAGGGACTAAGAGGAGCTAAACAGGAGGTCATTTATGAAGAAAATTTTCGTACAACCAGTAGATAAATTAGTAGGAAAGACAGAAATCCCTGGCGATAAATCGATTTCTCATCGGAGCATAATGTTAGGGGCTTTAGCAGATGGAAAAACAACCGTGAAACATTTTTTACTGAGTGACGATTGTTTAAATACGATTGAGTGTTTTAAGGAACTGGGAGTTAATATCGAAGTTACGGGCGATGAAGTTGTTATTCATGGTCAAGGAATCGATGGTTTGAAAGAACCGAATGATATTCTCGAAGTCGGTAATTCAGGAACCACAATGCGCTTGATGGCAGGAATTTTAGCTGGTCAATCATTTGCTAGTGTGCTCACAGGTGATGCAACCATTCGCCGTCGTCCGATGGCACGAGTAACCGAACCATTAAAACTAATGGGTGCCAACATAATAGGGCGAGAGCAAGGTAATCTTGCTCCCCTTACCATCCAAGGTGGGAGCTTAAAGGGTATCGAATACCATTCTTCAGTTGCAAGTGCCCAAGTGAAGTCAGCGATTTTACTTGCGGGTCTTTTTGCCGATGGTTGGACTGAAGTAAAGGAGCCAGCTAAATCACGAAATCACACCGAATTGATGCTAAAAGGTTTCCAAGTTGAACTTGAGGAAAGTGATCTAGCGGTAAGGATAAAGGGTAGGCAACGTCTCAGTCCTTGTGATATTTACGTTCCAGGCGATATTTCTTCCGCTGCCTTTTTACTTGTTGCTGGTTGTTTAGTGCCAGATTCAGAACTAACTTTATTAAATGTTGGCCTTAATCATACCCGGACTGGGATTATCGATGTCTTGAGTGAAATGGGAGCAAGAATCGAAATTCGAAACAGGTGGAACTCTGGTGGTGAGGAATTAGGGGATCTAGTGGTTTCGACTAGTTCATTAAAAGGAGTTAGAATCGGTGGAGAATTAATCCCACGTTTAATCGATGAAATTCCCATTATTGCAATCGCTGCGGCTTGCGCTTCGGGAGTAACTGAAATCAGGGATGCTGAAGAGTTAAGAGTGAAGGAAAGCAATCGAATTGCAGCTATATGTGAGCAATTAAGTAAACTAGGGGTTCGGATCGAGGAACTTCCTGATGGGTTACGGATTTTCGGTGGAAAGCGTTTAAATGGTGCTGTTACTCAAAGTTATGGTGATCATCGGATAGCTTTATCATTAGCCATCGCAGGACTGGTCGCTACTGAACAAGTAGTGATAGAGGGTGCTGGGTGTATTGCAGTATCGTTCCCCAATTTTGTTAGGACATTGGAGAATTTAGGAGGCAAGGTGTTAGGACAATGAAAATAGTAGAGGTAAATACCCCATCAGCGAACTACCAGATTACAATCGGAAGAGATCTCTTTGATATGGTAAATATCGATTTATTTGGCGACTATCCTGATGTAGTCATTGTGAGTAATACTACGGTTTTCCCCCTTTACGGATCACAGTGGGCCGATTATTTTACCCAGTGTGGAAAAAGGGTGTATACATATCAATTGCCTGATGGTGAAGAATATAAGACATTTGCTACTGCTGAACAAGTCTTGACCTTTTTATTAAAACATAAATTATCACGAAAAACCTTGCTTGTTGCTCTTGGTGGCGGGGTGGTGGGAGATCTGGCGGGTTTTGTTGCTACTATTTACCTACGGGGGATTCCGTTTATCCAAATTCCTACCACGCTACTAGCTCAAGTAGATAGTAGTGTTGGTGGTAAGGTCGCTGTAAACCATGAGTTGGGAAAGAATATGATCGGTGCCTTTTACCAACCTAAAGCAGTTTGGACTGACTTGGATACCCTTAGGACTCTCGATTTACGGGAACGACGGGCAGGCTTGGCTGAAGTGATTAAATATGGTATCATTTGGGATGGGGAGTTTCTAAACTTCTTAGCTACTAAGAGGAAAGATCTTTTGTTGGAAAAAGAGATCGTTACCGATCTTTTTGCTTATGTAGTCGCTCGTTGCTGTGAAATTAAGTCTGAAGTTGTATCCCAAGATGAAGATGAACGAGGGATCAGAGCGGTTCTAAACTTTGGTCATACTATCGGTCATGCGATCGAACGAGCTACTAACTACCGTGTTTATCGCCATGGCGAGGCCGTAGCGATCGGGATGGTTGCAGTTTGTAGATTGGCATACCAACTGAAATGTTTTTCAAAATCGGAATTTGAATATGTGAAAAGATTAGTAAATGATTTTGGTTTACCAACAGACTGCAAAGGGATTAGCGTGGATGAGATCTTTAACGGTATTTTTCACGATAAAAAAACAGTAGGGGATAAGGTAACATTTGTACTACCAAAAAAACTTGGCGAAGTAGAAATAGTATCTGGGATTGATGAGGGAGAAATAAAGCAAGCCATTGAGTACGTGGCGGGAACATAATCATTCTCAGAGAGACTTTTGATAAAGATAAGAGGGGTTAGACAATGGGAAAAAGACATATATTCACATCGGAGTCTGTAACAGAAGGACATCCAGATAAAATATGTGATCAGATTTCTGATGCTATCTTAGATTCAATCCTCGCCCAAGACCCAAACGCTAGAGTGGCGTGTGAAACAGCGGTTACCACCGGTTTGGTGCTAGTAATGGGTGAGATTACAACGGATTGCTATGTCGATATACAAAAAGTTGTGAGAGATACAATTCGGGAGATTGGCTATGATCGAGCTAAGTACGGTTTCGATGCCGATACCTGCGCTGTTCTTACTTCATTAGAGGAACAATCACCAGATATTGCGATTGGTGTGGATACAGCATTAGAAAAACGTCTCGGCGAAGAAGATGATATTTCAACTATTGGGGCTGGGGATCAAGGAATAATGTTTGGCTATGCAACTGATGAAACTCCCGAGTTAATGCCACTTCCTATTTCCTTAGCGCATAAATTGGCACGGAGGCTTGCTGAAGTACGGAAAAATGGGACTTTACCCTATCTTCGTCCTGATGGAAAGAGCCAAGTGTCGGTTGAGTATGAAGGGGATGTACCAGTTGCGGTGACTACTGTTGTAATTTCTACTCAACATCATCCTGAAATTACTTATGAAACAATTGAGAAGGATATTATTGAGCATGTGATAAAACCAGTAATTCCTGCGGATTATATCAATGCCGAAACTAAGTTCCTGGTTAATCCAACGGGAAGATTTGTGATCGGTGGTCCCCAAGGAGACTCTGGTCTAACAGGACGTAAGATCATCGTGGATACCTACGGTGGCATGGGAAGACATGGTGGCGGTGCTTTTTCGGGCAAGGATCCAACTAAGGTTGACCGTTCAGCTAGTTATGCCGCTCGTTATGTAGCCAAAAACATTGTTGCTGCTGGTCTTGCTAAACGAGCAGAAGTTCAGTTGGCTTACGCTATCGGAGTAGCTCGACCAATCTCGCTCTTGGTTGACACTTTCGGAACCAATCAAGTTCCTGAAGAAGTGATCGAAGCTTTAGTGAAAAAGCATTTCGATCTCCGTCCCGCTGCTATTATTAGAGAACTTGATTTAAGGAGACCGATTTATCGACAAATCGCCGCCTATGGTCATTTTGGCAGAACTGATCTTGATCTACCTTGGGAAAGAACAGATAAGGCTGCTATTTTGCGAGAAGAGGCGGGATTATTCGTAAAAAAGTAGATAATTAGGCTCTGGACACAGAGCCTGTTTTTATATTTACAATTGACAAATAATTCTGATTATGATATATTTATTACTGCCCAAGAGAGATGTGAAGGAGGATGTGTATGAGATCTTCTTATCGCTACTTGGGTTTTTTCTTTGTTTTACTTTTATTACTCAACCCAGTTATCGCTTTCGCAAATGGGATTGTTAATTTGCGTGTTCAAATTCAATCTGGTTACCTTATTGAAGTTCCTGAAACCTTGGTGTTTCCAGCGTTAGCTCCAGGTCAAACAGTGGAACAAAGTTTGATTGTTAAAGTGAAATCGAATGTGGCTTGGGACCTAACTGTTTCAGCAGAACAATGGGTCTATGATCCGAGTGGAGAGGCGCAAGCGGTGGATTTAAGTTCGAATATTGAGGTGTTGGATTTTTTATCATTTTGGCGTCCGCTCTTTGGTTCTGAAAGGTATGTGGTTACCAACAAAAATCCTACCTCCATCGACGGGGAAGAAGTGGAAGTTCGTTTTCGAATGACGGGGGAATTTGGTGATCAACCAGGCGAATATGGCTTAGACGTTGTATTTACGGTGGTGCCTGTAATATGAGAAGAGTTTTCTTAAGTTTTCTTATTCTTATCCTTTCAGCGGGTGGGTGTTATGCCTCTATCGCTGTTTCACCTGTTATTATCGAAGATTTCGATACAGTTGCAGGAAAAGTTTATACAATCAATATCCTTAACGAAACAGATAGAACCCAACGACTGATAGTGGAATTAGGGAGGTTTGATCAGAACGAGATGGGTCAGATCGTTTATGATGAAGGAATTGAGAGTAGAGAATGGGCGAAAGGGATCTTAGATCTTCCATCTGAAATTGTGTTAGAGCCCAAAACCGCTAACAAATTAGTGGTAGCACTAAAAAGCGCAGAATTTGATTCCGCTTTTCCAGTAGTTTTTCTAAAACAAAATGGAGGGAATATTAGCTGGAGAATGGCAATTTTATTCTTACTAGCTACTGGCGAAATTGAAGGGGCGGTAGAATATGAATTTACAGGCTTATCTTCGTCAAGTATTTTAGTGACTCTCCGAAATATTGGAATGGCTCATCAAGCTGTTTGGGAAGAGATCAGTTACATAGATGAATATGGAGACGTCTTGGAAAAAGAAGATTTTCTGATCGGGCGGATCTTGCCAGGACGTAGTAGACAAGTAATTCTTACCCCGCCAAGCGGAACCGCTTATGTTGAAATTCTCGGTAAAAGAATTGAATTAGCTGAGTTAACTAGATGAAAATTCTGCTGCTAATTCTGGTGATTTTAAGCCTGGCGTTTCCTGCATTTGCTCATTCTGCGCTGGACATTACGCTGCCACCCTTAGCACCAGAAGAAAGTATCGCCGTGAACAACTTTAAACTGTGGGTGGACGAAGAGGATTGGGAATTGGGGATAATGACTCAATTTCCTGGTTTCTCCTATGAGATTAGGCAATGTACAGATTCAAATCCTTCTTATTACGGTGTGATGTATGATTTGGATTTAAAGATCGATGCAGGTTGGATACCTGCTGGGAATTATGATTTTGTACTGGATATTTCATTAAGTAACAGTAATTGGTCGCTTATATACCAGAGTGAGAATGAGCAGATGTTCTATCCTGGTTCACCAGGGTTTCTACTGGAAGCAGGAGATGAATCGATTGAGTTGACTCCGAATAAGTGGTACTTGCTTGGCAATAATTTTTTTGTTTACTGGAATGAAAATCTAGTTATTAGTTCAAACATAAAGGTGATTGAAGAGCAAAATTATGTTTCGACTAAAAATTCAGAAACGAATAATTCGAAACTGGAGTGGTTAAACGGTTTTTTTAATGCTGAAGTGGGAGAATCGCTTGAGGTGGTTCTTAATTTTGAAAGGACAAGCGTAGACGATAGTCTTGTTATTGAGCTAAGTTCAGGTTTCCTTAATCTAGGTTCATGGTTTTTAGATGGAGAACCAATTAGTCCCCTAGAAGAAGGAAATTTCTTGATCTTTAATATTCCCCAAAGTGAACCGTTAAAGAGTAAGTTGGAAGGAAAGATTCTGGCTACTTTAGCTTTTGATCGGGGAGAACTGTATCTTAAAGCAGTTTGGCTCGAGGATTCAGCCTTGCTTATTGGAAGAGTAGAGGGGGGGTGGTTCGATAAACAGGGTGTTGTAATTGTGGAAACGACGGAACATGGAGTTCCCTCGCCATCAAGGCGGTTTCTTTTGTCCAATAACAAGATCGGTTATACAGATCGCGAAGGTCGTTTGGAGTTACATTTACCCGAAGGCTTACATCGTTTAGTTTGTTTAGACTCTCAGATCGATGTGATTTGGGTCAACGTTACTTCTAGTCCAGTAACTGTAATACCGATAGAATTAGGTCCTGTAATAAAAAAAGAGAACTTCTTTGTTAGTGATCTTTTCATCCAAAATGGAGTGGTATCCTGGCGGTACCATGGAAGTACCGATTTGCAAATCAATGAGATAAAGATGGATGAAGAGAGTTTTAAACTAAAGGGAGATTATCAAGGGGCATTTTGGACGATAGAGGGAGATAAAGCTGTTGAATGGAGGTTAGAATATCACTATCCTTTTTCCGAATCAGTTACTTTGGGAAATTGGAATTGGGTCAACGCTAGTGGCACTTGGCATGGTAGGTTTCAGGGAGAAGGGTTAGGTGTGAATACTACGATTAAAAAAGGGCAACAACCACGGTTTGGAATCCTGTATGAAAACTCTGGTTGGAGACTTCGAACCGATTTTCGCTCCTTTACCGTTACTTATAAAGCTAGGGATTTAATTTATGGAGTCGGATTGAGTAATACCAGAAAGATTACGGGTTGGATTCAAGCAGATAAACCAGTTAAAGCCAAACTTGCTTTAAGTGAAAATCTAATATTTTCTATTAAATGGTCAGAAAGAGCTACTAGTGAACTCAGTGTAAAAGATTTAGATAACTGGAAGGTTACTGGGGAATTCCTCGGTGTGAGAAGTGGGTTACAGTTCGAAATAAGAAATGAGGAGAATAATTTCCGACCGAGTTTGAGGGGTTTTTATGTTTTAACAGGAGATAGAGTGGCGTTGACCTCTGCACTAGCACTAAAAGTTACGCATGGGGTTACCATCTGGGAAGGAAGTAATCATTTTAGGTTGCCAGTAAATTCTTCTCTTTCGTTGAACGTAGGGATGATTACTCAGTTTAATGGTCGGAATTTGGACTATGATCTGGAGATGGGTATTGATATTAAGCCTTTTTCGTGGGCGATTTCCTCATTAACATGGCGTAAATCGACAGGTTTCAAATGGGGAATCGGGTTGTCCTTTGTTCAATTCTAATCTTTTTACAGAGGAAAATTGATCGAAAAAGGGAATGGATTATATAAAATAGAATTTCGTGATGTCTACTTTCGCTATCCTGGAACTAATCTCCCCAGTTTTTCAAGAACATACTTTCTATGCTTTATCGATCAAAGAGTTTGTTGCTCACCGATTGTTGAACGTGATGATGTGCGATAGAATAATTGTTATTGAAGAGGGTACGGTTGTGTGAGAAGGCACTGGCGAAGAACTATTGAAAAACAATCTTGAGTTTCGAAAGGTTTTCCATATGCAGGCGAAACGCTATTTTTCTGAGGAAACAGCAGCGTCGTCAAACCAATAGTATTAACTTAACGAAGTTGGGCGAATTACTTAGAATTCAGTAGGGTAGAATATAACCACCTTAATAATAGGGTTAGCGGGTTCCTCATAAATTAAGGCAATTGATTTTAGGAAGATCAATTGCCTTAGTTATCTTACGAGTAGGAGGTGAAAAGATGTCTAGATTGGCTTCTGTCCTTTTAACGATTGTTCTTACTGGAGCGATTGTTGGAGCAGTGGTTTACAATTATGGAGTAAATGTTGGTTCAGACCGACAAGCAGCTGTTCTCCAAGAAAGAATCGATGAGTTAGAGAGCGATAACAAAGAGTTACATTCCAAAGTGACGGAGCTCGAAGAAGGGCTAGCTAAAGCAGAAAATAATCAGATTAATCGCCGACCACATGCTGGGTGGGACAAATATTTTCCGTCCCCTGATACCAGTACTTTACTCGGTGAACCAATTGAGAAGGTGAGGGATCTTCTTGGAAATCCTCCGTTTTTAATTAGAAGTATCGCTGTCAACTCCGAATTTAACAGAGAGATCTGGGTTTACACGCCTTATGAAGAAGCTCCAACTGGTCTATATCTTTATTTCCGCGGCGATAAACTTGTTAGAAGCAGACTTGATGAATTTAACGGTCTAGCTTTTTCTGGACTACTTGATGATCCAGATTTCTGGATGTAAAAACTTTCCCCCTAAAACTAAAAATTTTAAATTAAATCTAAAATTAGGAAGGAGAAATAAAATATACACCGAATTCACAATATACACTTCTGATCTGTTTAGGGGGAAATGCTTATGAAAGTATCCCTAGAACCTCTTTTACGTCGCCTCAGTTATCAACCACCCTTTGAAACTCCTTTTGAATTTGTTCAAACCTCGCATCCCAGTATTGTAATTGGGAAAGATGACTTCGCTTGCCATACTACTACTAGTAATCCCTTCGACTTAATTTCCATTCAGAATGAACAAATACTATTCAATGCTATGGGTCCCTTTTCATACTTACCAAGAAAAGATATCGAGACATTAGCGCAAAATGGTCCTTCGGTAAAAGATATGCTTGCTGGTTTGTCGGAAGATGAACTAAAGGATCTTACGCAACTTGAATTGTCAGAAACTATCGAAAGTTTGGAGGATGCTGCAAAAAAGGCTCCTATTGTACGACTTGTGGATGCAATAATTCGGGAGGCTCATGCTAGGCGAGCGAGTGACATTCATTTGGAACCTACCCAACACGGCACATCGCTTAGGTATAGAATCGATGGAGTGCTTTATGAGCAACAAGCACCACCACGGGCACTTTTCCCAGCTATCGCAAGTAGAATTAAAATTCTAGCTGGTATAAACATTGCTGAGAAAAGATTGCCACAAGATGGCAGGATCAGAATGAAATCTGATGAGAGTGAGCTAGATATCCGAGTAGCGACTGTTCCTTCGATCTATGGTGAAAGTATTTCCTTAAGATTATTAGATAAGTCGAATAAAATGCGTTCACTTACCGATTTGGGATTATCTAAATATGATCTCGAACGAATCTCAATCCTTTCATCCTATCCTAATGGAATAATCCTAGTTACTGGTCCAACTGGTGGTGGAAAAACTACCACCCTTTATGCAATGTTACAGGCAATTAGAACATCGGAACGAAAGATTTTAACCTTAGAAGATCCTGTGGAGTATGAGATTGCTGGCGTAACTCAAATTCAAGTGAAACCGAAGATTGGTCTTACCTTTGCTGAAGGACTACGTTCCTTACTTAGACATGACCCTGATGTCCTACTGGTTGGAGAGATACGAGATCGGGAAACAGCTGAGATGGCAATCCATGCGTCACTTACCGGACACTTGGTGCTTTCTAGTCTCCATACAAACGATGCACCAGGTGCAGTTACAAGGTTACTGGATATGGGAATCGAGGAATTCTTGCTCGCCTCTACTATCAGAGCAGTCCTGGCGCAAAGATTGGTACGAGTACTCTGCCATAATTGCCGCAAGTTAGAAAGTGATGGTACATACTCTTCGGTCGGATGTGAGGAATGTGATGGTACTGGTTTTCATGGTAGGACAGCAATTTACGAGCTAATGGTGGTTGATGATCAGTTACGGGACGAGATCACTTCTGGAACCACTACTAATACTCTTAGGGGCCTTGCTATTAAGGCTGGAATGCGCACTTTGCTAGAAGATGGGCTTACCAAAGTGGAACAAGGAATAACCAGTATTGCTGAAGTGCATCGGGTCCTCGGTAAGAGTTATGTCGGTGAGGTGGTTTAATGGCAAAAGAATTTTCATATGAAGCAAGAGATAAAACTGGCAAGAGAGTGGCTGGGAGTGTATCGGCTGCCAATAAATATGAAGCTCTTTTAGAATTAAGACGAAGTGGATTAGTGATAGCGAATCTATCTGAGGGCAAAGCTACAAAAACCACAACGTTTTGGGAATTTTTGCAGCAACCTGTTTTAGGAACTTCTAAGCTTCAACCTGGACAATTGAGTAGTGTGTTAAGACAATTGGCGAATCTCTTATCTGCAGGAGTTCCTATCGATCGAAGTCTGAAATTATTGTTAAGGGTGCCAAAAGATCAAAAGACTAAGGATTTCATCCAAGGCGCGCATCGCAATGTTACTCAGGGAAACTCTCTTTCAGCTGCCTGGGGTGGGTATCGGGGTTTTCCAAAATACGGATTTAGTATGTTAAAAGCTGGTGAAACATCGGGAAACTTAGAGGATGCTTTGCTAAGAATCGCTGATGTAATTGATCGAAACATAGAGTTGCGTAGTCTAATTTCAAGCAGTTTAGCTTATCCCCTGTTCTTATTCTTGGTCTCAGTGACAGTAGTAGTTTTGCTTTTGATCTATGCTGTTCCACAATTTTTAGATATTTTCACTCTTTGGGGTGGAGAATTACCACGCTCGACAATGCTCTTAATCAAGGCCAGTGAAACATTAAAGCTTTGGGGGCCATTTGGTTTAGGCATAATGGTTATTGGTGTTATCTCAATCTTTGTCTGGAGAAGCACAGCCTCAGGACGTTTAGCATGGGACACCTTGCTATTACGTTTACCACTTTTCGGAAACATAATCAGGGATACTGATTCTGCTCGTCTTTTTCGTACAGTCAGTGGGATGTTACACGCAGGGGTAGCGTTGCCAGTTGCGTTAAGGTTAGGCGCTGGGGCGGCTGGGAATTTACGATTAGAAAACTCGTTAGTAACGTGTGCAAGGAAAGTGGAAACTGGGGCAAGTCTTTTCGCAGCATTAAAACATGAAAATGTTTTTCCTGAAACGATCGTAGAATTGATTGCGATGGGAGAAGAAGCTGGTGATTTGGCAAGTGCTATTGATCAAGGTGCTCAGCTGTTAGAAAGTGAGACTAGGCAAAAAGTAAAGAATCTTACCACAATGTTGGAACCAGCGATGATTCTTTTTATGGCTTTAGTTGTGGGGTTTGTTGTGATAAGCATCCTTTTGCCAGTGGTCACGATTATGAATATGCCTATGTAGATAAGATACGGAGGTGTGAAAAATGGGTAAAAAGTTTTTGAAAAGGGTGGTTGCCGATACTCTAGGGTTCACATTGTTGGAGATCTTGGTTGTGGTTGCCATTATAGGTGTTTTAGCTGCTTTTGTGGGACCGAGTGTTTTCCAGAATATCAGTAGATCACGTCAAACCGCAGTGGTAAATCAAATCGCTATGTTCGCTTCTGCCTTGGAAAATTATCGTTTGGATGTTGGAAGGTATCCAACCACCGAACAGGGTTTACAAGCTCTTACGAATAAACCTACCCTACCACCTATTCCTCAAAACTGGAACGGTCCATACTTGCTCAGTGAACCTCCGCTCGATCCATGGGGGCAACCATATAATTATCGTTATCCTGGTGAACGTAATCCTGGTAGTTATGATCTGTTTACTTTAGGAGCTGATGGACAAATTGGTGGCGAAGGAGAAAATCGAGACATTGGAAATTGGAATTAATAGGGGAATGAACCAAGCGGGGTTTGCCTTAATCGATGTACTTGCAGCAATGTTGATCGTAAGTTTATTTGCGATAATTGTAGCTCATAGTCTGAGTAATAATTACCAATCCTTGGTTAATGCTCGCCAACAAATGTGGGCGGTAATGCAAGCGAGTAGCAAACTAGCCGAGCTAGAAGTTGGTGCGGAACGATTTGAACGAGGAGCCCTAAGTACCATTCCTTATGTAAAAACAATGGAGTGGAGGTATTCAAAGTATACACTGGAGGTATCTTGGCATGATCGCGGAATGGAAAAAGTTCTTAAAATCTCGGGTGGTATTACCCCATAATCCGAAACTTAAAAACGATCAACTAGGCGTTACCCTCCTTGAATTAATGGCGGGGATGTTAATCTTATCCCTTGCTATTAGCGGTATTGTTACTTTGCTAATCGAACCGCTCAATGCGTTAGAGGACGGCCGCGAACTCGTACTGCTCCAACGAGAGATAAGAGGTGGCTATGAGAAGATGCAGAAGGATTTTGCTCAAGTGATTAAACCAAGTATTTTTCAAGAGGTGAAATTTCACGGTGATCAACGTAGCATAATGTTTCATAGCTATGGGATTGGTGGGTTGCCAGTCGAAATAAGATACGTCATCGAAGCGGGTACGTTGCTTAGGATTGAGGCAGATTCAGAAAAAATGAGAATTCTCAGTGGGGAAAACCTCCGTCTTGATTATTTCAACGCCGAGAGAAACCAATGGGTTTCTTATTGGGACAGTGATTTTAACGACTCGCTTCCGCAGTTAGTTCGTCTGACACTGGATTCTGTGGCTCTTACTTTCCCGATATACTCGGGACGCGTGTTAACCTTAAAGTAGGTGACAACAATGATAAAGAATCAAACTGGTTATGCAACGATGGCGGTCTTTGGAATTACCCTTATTGTTTCGGCTATTCTTCTAGCTTACGGAATTTGGGTAAGGTGGGAAGCGCAAACAACAAAATCCTTTCTCGAACGGGAGATTGAACGTCAAAAATTGAACGATGGAATTGGGCAAGCGATCGAACTGCTATTAGTTGATGATGAGATGGAAGTTGATTGGTTGGGTGAGGCTTGGGCCAAACATTTGGAAACAGAAGATTTTGCCGTTCAAATCATAGATGAAGGAAGCAAATTAGGGATAAACTGGATCGACGAAAGGCTATGGAAGAATTTATTGCCTACTAATCATGAAAAACTCGAAAGTTTATTTTCGGAATTGCGGGAAGAAAAACGTCTTATTAGTTCAATTGAAGAAGTCAATTCTCGTCTCGATGTTGACCTTAATGGCAATATCTTCACCGTCTACTCAATGTTTAATGTAAATATTATGGGCGAATTTGAATTAGAAAGTCTTTGGCGATCAATGGGGATGGATCAACTAAGAGCTAGGAGTGCAGCAGCTGAGATAGTGAGAAAGAGAAACGAACAACGATTAAATGAAATTGGAGAATTAGAAAAGGTGAACCTTTTGCCAAGATCGATAGTAGAAAGGTTAGAACCTTGGTTGGTATTCACTGGTCCGATCAATATTAATACTGCGCCCTCTGAGGTATTGGCAGCTGTTTTAAAACATTACGATTTAGATGAAAAAGTGGGAAATTTAGTTAGGGTGCGGGCGACTAGACCTATTCATAATCATTCAGAGTTAGCGGAACTTCTAGATTCAGAATTAGTTGATGATCAAGGAAATCTAAATGAACTAGGGCGCTGGTTTTGTTTTCAATCGCAGATATTTAGAATATCGGGTGAAACGAGCTCGCGGAGAATTGAAACTATCGTCAAACGAACTAGGGATGAAGCTAGAGGGATATGGGAAATCACAGTGCTTTCTTGGATCGAGAGGTGAAGAAATGATTTATATCCAGGTGCATGGCAATTGGATCGTTGGATTTCAAAAGCCTGATCGATTCGTTGTTTTACGTGATGGAAATGGTATATTCGATGCGGGCCTTGCTCTAGAAAGATTACGAGAGGCAAAAATGGTTGGTGAAAAATGTGTTCTAATTCTATCGCGTGCTCATTGGCTGATTAGTATCGAAGAAAAGCCTGATCTTAAGCGGAGGGAGTTGCGTACACTGGGCATTCTATCCGAAGAAATGCTCTGTGCAAGGATCCCAGAAGATATTTTTTCTGGAAATATGATTAGTAGATATATTTATGCGGTAGCGATACCTCAAAGTACGGTCAATGAAATTTCCGTTCTGTTAGAGCAACTGGATTTAGAAATCTGTGAATTAAGGGTTTCGAGTTTCGAAAGCGCTAAATCAACCAAAGGAGAGCTTGTTCTTTCTTTAGACTTCTTTCCTGATCAACGATGGGAGTTAAACCTAGCACATAAAGGACATTTAATAGATTGCTATTTTGGATCAACACTACGATCAGAAGAGTTAACTAATGTATTATCGATTATGCTTTTTAAACAATTAACTCAAGATTTGGGTTTAGAATCAGATCCACCTAGCGATATCTTTTTGACTAAAGATTCCCTAAACTTAAAGGTGGAACTCGGTGATAATGTACCAGAAAATTTTCAGATAGCGTTAAAAGAAATACCCCAACGATTTATGGAATTTGGAATTAAGGTTGAATGCTCGTTTGAAACAAAACCAACCTACTTTGTAAACTATCAGCAAATCTCATGGCCAATGGCAGCTTTCTTTGGGGCTGATAAAAAAGGGAAGTCGGCCAGTTTAGTAATCTCCCTTAAAACAAAGAGGAAAAAGACTACTAGTCTGGGAATGGTTGCGGTTGGAATGGTTTTAGCTGTTACACTAGGATTGTTGGGCATTAATAGATGGATCGGTGAGCAATTAAACTCAATGGAACAAAGTCTTCAAGCTTTAGCAGCACCAATGTCTCAAATTCACGAAGAGCGTGAAGAACTAGAGCTTTTGGAACATCGTTTAGGTGTGGGACTGGCCTTGGTTGATGATCGAGATCTGGCTCTACAAATAATTTATCAACTGAATAGTATTCTGCCTAGCTATACCGAGATAGAGAGATTGCAGTTTAACGAGCAAAAGATCGAGCTAACACTATATGCAACCTCCGTTGCAAGGGTTCTTTCGGCTCTCGAATACAGCCAGAATTTTATTGATGTTGAGGTGGTAAGTCCGATAACAAACGAAACTCGAGATGGAACTCGCTTGGAAAGGGTCAGTCTACGCTTTCGATTCGACACAAGAAATGGCGGTGAGCTAGATGAAACACCTTGGTAAGATACGAGGACTTATTACAATTCTATTATTATTGATTATTACGTGGTTTCTCTGGCTGCCCCAGATAGAGAAGATTCGTTTAGGTCTTGCTGAATTGAAAAACAGCAGTCATATTATAGAGACTAGAACACAGGGGTTAGCGAACACTCGAATTGGCTTGGAGGAAAGACGGGTAGATTTCGTTTCTGCTTGGGATAAATTAAAAAGCAAGGCTTATCGAGTAAATTCTAGTATCGTGGCTGGAACAAATCTGATAGCGTTTATTCAAGAACAGGCGGTAAAAACACAGGTCGAATTGGTTTCAGCAACATTACTACCTGTAACTGAACATGAAGGGATGAATATCGTCGCTGCCGATGTGAAGGCTTATGGGGGAGTAGATAACGTCTTTGCATTTTTGGGAAACATAACGAATTCACAACCAGTACATGTCATTGAGGATTTAAGGCTTGATGCACATAACCGAGGTCAAATAAACCTTGATCTACGCCTTGCGGCAATATTGTTTATTGAACCGACAGCACAAACAGAGATTCAATATCTACAGACAAGTTCCGTTAAAGTTCCAACATTAGAGATTTTTGGTTCATTGAAAAAACAACATTTTGATCCTGAGTGGGAAGTAATAGGTTTAGTATCTGGATTACGTAATTCAAGTGCTATGCTCAAACATCGAGCCACAGGGAA
This sequence comes from Bacillota bacterium, assembly GCA_012728115.1. Taxonomy (GTDB): domain Bacteria; phylum Bacillota; class Limnochordia; order Darwinibacteriales; family JAAYFS01; genus JAAYFS01. Next base: position 29,259 of record JAAYFS010000004.1, read on the forward strand.
AGAAGAAATAGTTAGAGTAGGCGATATGTTAGATTTATGGGTGGTTTCTGAAATAGGAAAGGATTATGTTCTACTTTTACAAGCAGGGGAGCAGTTTTACTTAGCCATTAATCCTTAGAAACCTTGGTCTGGAGGAAAAAGCGATGAGAAAAACAAGTTTTAGGGTGTTGATTTTAAGCCTGGTGTTTGTCCTGATCGGTGCTGGTATCTGTTTTACCGCTGGTGATGACTCAATCAGTTTAGATTTTAAAGACACTGATATTCGTGATGTGCTTCGTGCGATCTCAGTGCAAAGCGGAAAAAACGTAGTGGCTGCTCCAGAAGTGGTTGGAAGTGTAACCATCAGATTATCAGAGGTTTCTATGGATGAGGCTTTAAATTACTTGCTTTCCTCCTATGGGTGGGCTTTGGAAATTGAGGGTAACCTTTATCGGGTGGTAAAGGATACGACTGATAGTTCTTATAGGGTGACGCTCGAGGATGGTTTAATTAATATTTATGCCGAAGACGCTCCTTTAGAACGAGTGCTACTTTCGCTAGCGGAAGTTTCAAACATCAGTATTATTCCTATTGTCGATCTGACTGGCAGTATTTATGCCCGATTAAACTCTCTCACCTTCGAACAATGCCTTACTCATCTATTAAAAAGCAGTAATCTAACTTGGGTTAAAGACGGCGATGTATATGTGATAGATTCTGTTTCTGAAAGACCAGAAAGACAAGCTTTAACGGTTGTTTTTGAAAATGATTTATTATGGGCGCAAGCGATCGATGTATATATTGAAGACTTATATCAAGAAATAGCGACTCAAGCGGGTCTGGATCTAGTGATCTTGCCTGAAGTATTTGATCAAGTTCGGGTTAGGATCAATATTCATGGGATGGAGCTAACATCGGCACTAGACTATATTAGTGAGATTTATGGGTTAAAAATCGAAGATACAGGAACTTTTTTTGCAGTTGCTTTTAAAGAGCAAGAGTCCATTCAGGATCAAGAGGAAACCACGATCATACATTTAGAGTTACCTGAAGGCTTAGAAATGTTGATGCTCCAAAATGATCTTTTGTATACCCAACTAAATGGAATTTTCCTTGTGGATTTTTTAAGAGTATTAGTTGAACGCTATCCAGAACTTCCTCCAATCATTGTTGATGAACAAGTAGCAAATAAGCGGATTGTAGGGGCGGTATTTGGATTACCCGTTCACGAAGGGCTTAAACACCTTATCGCTCCGTACGGGTTATTAATTAAGGAAATTGCTGAAGGTTATCAGATCGAAACCAAACCAGCGGTCGCTCCATTTACTGTTGATTACTTTGATGGTTTATTAACTATCAAAGCTGAAAGGGCTTCTTTGTGGGATCTTTTACGTGAGATTGGCAGAAAAACAAATGTAACGTTTATTATGCCAGAATCAACGCCTATTCAAGTTAGTTTTGAAATAAACTCGGTCAAACCTGATAAAGCTGTTACCGCTTTACTTTCCAGACATAATTATGTACTTTCTTCGTATCCAAGTGGTTCCAAGGAGCTTACTCCTTGGGAAGGTATTTACAGCGTTGAACCAGTTGTGGTAAAAAATGTCAGAGTTACAGTTTCTGGGGGGTTGCTAAGCCTGAGCGCTAGTGAAGCATTATTATCCGAGATTATTAATGAGCTCTCTGCAGTAACTGGTGAAAACATCCTGTTCCAACAAGGATATAACCCATCGCTGTCGATAGAATTATATAATCTTTCCCTAGACGATCTTTTAAACGCTTTAGTATTTCCTTATGGCGGAACAGTTAAAAATCAAGGTAATTTCTCCATAATTCAGATACATGCGCCCACCCAAGGTACTCCGATAATTACTCGTTCGCAGTCAACGGGAATAGAAACCCTCGAGCTAGATAATGAGGGGATAGTTGCAATCTTTTCAGAGTTAAGTTTAAGTGAACTTTTTTCCGAGATAAATAATCTCAGCGGTCCAAGATTTATCGCAGAAAGCTTCATTGAAAAGGATCTTGTGAGCGGACAAATTATCGGAAACGATGTTGAGTCAGCGATAAAATCCTTCCTCTTCGCCAAAGGTTACAAGGTGGTACCGTTATCAAATGGTTACTTGGTGCGGAGTATAAATCAGACTCAACCATTGATTCATTATGAAGGAGGATTATTCTATCTTGATATCAGTGGGGGAGAGTTAGCCCTACTTATTAAAGAGTTAGCTAATAAAGCAGGAAAAAGTATTGTAACCTACTCGCAAGTACGAGGTAATGTGAGTAGCATGCAAGTAATAGGCTTAAGCTTTGAACAAGCTCTCGAGCATCTTTTACGTGGAACGACATTCACGTATTATGTAGCTGATGATATCTACTATATCGGAGAAGGAATAACCCCACGAGTTGAAGCGCCAGAGTTTACTCAATCCAAGGTTATTAGACTTAATTACCTTGCTCCAAGCGATCTTATTAGTTTACTCCCTCCATCGATCCCGAGCCATAATATTCGTCCGATTCCTGGAGAATCAGCGGTAGTGGCTTTTGGTAGTCAAAGCATTTTAAAGGCGATAGACGAATTCGTTATGGCGGTCGATATACCTAGCAACAAAGTAACCGAGTTAATTACAATTAGATATGCCGATGCGGAAGAAATAGTAAATGTGATTACCCGTTCCTTTACAGCAGATACATTTCAATACCTTCCTTCGTCGAATGCGATCCTTCTAACGGGAACTCCTCAGAATAACGCTAGGATCAGAACTTTAGTTGAAAATATGGACACTCCTGATTCCCAAAATTTGACTAGAGTTATTGCCTTAAACCATATCGCAGCAGAGGAAGCAAAAAACCTAATGGAACCAGCGATCGACTCGTCGAAAATGTTAGTAATACCAGATCAGAATTCTTTGGTGATATCAGGTAGGCTGGATCAAATCGAGCGAGCGGAGGATTACTTGCGTTCGATCGATAAGCCCAATCCTCAGATTGTGTTTGAAGTGATGATCGTTGAGGTTAGCAGAAGAACAAGCGATCAACTTGGATTTAGTGGGTCGACAGCAGATGGAACCTTTAAGTTTGATTTACTAGGAGGTTCACCATTTACGCTTTCGTTAGGTTCGGCATTCTTGGCAGATCCATCCTTCACACTGACCTTAAGTGCTTTGGTGCAACAGGGGCAAGCAAAACTTTTGGCAAATCCTCATATCGCGACTCTTAATGGAAAAGAGGCATCGTTTAATGTTCTTACCACTGCACGATATTGGGCGCCTCAGACAGTAACTGATGAAGATCAGAAAGGCAATAGCAATGTGATTCCAGCGTTTCGAACAATTGAAACAGGTATAAGGTTATACCTAAAACCCTGGATTTCAGCAAATGGTGATATAACGATCGAGCTTAACCCTGAAATCAGCGATTCGGCTGGTTCCACATCTGGTTCGAGTTTACCGTCCACAAATGATCGTTCAATCAGTACAACGGTAAGGGTAAAAGATGGAGAGACCATCGTGATCGGAGGTCTTATCCAAAGAAGGGAACAAGTAGAAATTTCTAAAGTTCCTGTTTTGGGTGATTTACCAATAATCGGCAGATTGTTTACTGTTGAGAATAAGGAAGAAACCGAAACTGAATTTATTATCGCAATTACTTCTCATCTTCTTGATTAAATAAGTTCGAGCGAAGAGGCTCGGATTTTGCAAACATAGTTCAGAAGATTGTATAAAAAGGTAAAATATTAACCTAATAAGGGGTGGTTGCGATGGTTTAGCAAATAGGTAATATGCGTCCAAAATGCTTGTTTGGATAATAAAATTTAAATTTTAAAGGAGGAACCTTTATGAAGAGGCGTCTGATAATAGTTTGCTTGATGTTATTAATGGTCGCTATGGCTACTGCAACAGTTCAAGCGAATCTTGTGGGACATTGGAGCTTCGATGGAAGTCTAGATGGTGCAACAGTCGTCTCGGGTAATCCACAATTCGTTTCTGGTGCAGTAGGTCAAGCGATCCAACTTAACGGCACCAATGATGCTTTAGCACTAGGAAGTAGTTCCGCACTTCAACCTGCGGAAATTACGGTCGCTTTTTGGATCAAACGAACAGCTGATATGAGTAATAAGGAGAATTTGGCTATTTGGTCAAAAGGAGATACTGATTGGGCAGGTAATGGATGGTTCCTAACGCTCGATGCCAGAGGGGCAGAAGAACATCCAATAAAGTTCTGGGTCGATGGGTACAACATTTTCCATACGGTAGGCAGCATTAATTCCACTTTCCCGTTGGATGAATGGGTTCATGTTGCTGCCACATTCAGTTCCATTACAAAGGAAATGGCTATTTATCGTAATGGAATTCCTCAACCATTTACAGTTGTTAATCAACCCAGTACAATCACAGCAACTGGAAATATAACTACTTATCTTGGTTTTAATGGACCAACTTGGAGTGCTGCTTGGGCACCCGCGGCATTCGATGATGTGAGGATTTATGATAGGGTACTGTCCGCACAGGAAATCGCTGTACTGGCGAACAATAGCGTTTCCGAAGGAAGATGGCATGTCCCTGTCTATACTGCGTCTATCGCAGAGCCCCAATTTGAAATGCGTACATGGAACTTGGTTCAATCGGTACCAGGAATGCCACAGCAATTCACCGCCGCTTTAGTTGGTATTGATGGTTTCGATTCGGAACGTAGTAAGGAATATATAGTTGTTCTAGAGCCCAATGGACGTCGAAGAGGAATTCCGCTCACTCATTTTTCAACGGCAGATCAGAATTATGCAAGAACCAAGAATGAGATTTTGTTAATTGAGCGAGCAATTGAGCGTTCCCAATCAAATCTTGGTAATTATATTTCTGGAGCACCAGTACAACCAGGGCGAAATACGGTCACTAGTAAGTATTTCCGTTTCATTTACGGAAATGACCAAAATGGCTCTGGTAGCCGTTGGTTTGACTTGGATTTTCGCGAAATGGTGATGGAATACTATGACATGGTCTTTGAGTTCTTCGTTCATGAACTCGGATTCCATCCACCTTATGGTGATGAAGCGACAAAGTACAAGATCGATGTACTGATCTTCGGAACGGGCATTGGTGATGGATGGGCATTCGGAGGAGACGGAATATGGATCCATCCCGAGGCGATGCTAGAAGGATCATCAGTAATTCCGCATGAATTCGGTCACGTACTCCAGTTTTACTCTGGCGGTTTTAGAAACTCTCCAGTGGTCGGATGGGTATGGGAATCCCACGCCAACTGGTTATCTAACCAAATCATTCCTGACTACCCGCCAGTTATCGGGCTATACTCAGAACGCTCTAACCACTATCTAACTTCTACTCGTTTCAATTATGGTTCTTGGCCGATTTTCCAATTCATTGCTGAGCAACCAGATTTAGGTCCAGAATTTGTCAATAGAATCTGGACCGAGGCATTAAGAGCGAATCCACAAACTCCTAAACGGCAAAGTGGATCCGCTTTGGAAGATCCATTACAAGCCATAATGAGAATTGGGTTTAACGATGGCAAATTTACCCATCCTGAACAATCCTTTGGTGATTTAGTAGGCCAGATGGCTGCTCATAACGCAACCTGGGATTATGTCTACCAGTATCCTTATGAAAATGCGGCTCCGCCTACTCGCCACAATAGAACGATCTTGGAAGAGGTTCCTGATCGTCCTGGTTGGTATCGACCACCATATTCCATGGCTCCACAAGCCTATGGTTACAACGTGGTTGAGTTGGAAATTGCCCCGCAAGCAACTCAAATTCAGATTAACTTAGAAGGGGTACCAGTTGACTCCGTTGCGGATTGGCGAGCAACAATTGTGGTTGTCGATAGTCAAGGAAGAGCTCGATATAGTCCGATGACTAATGGCGGCACGGTAGCGATCAATGTTTCACCAAGTGATGTGAAAGCTTACCTTACGGTAGCAGCTACACCTTTAAGTTATACTCCAATAAACTTGGAAAGCGGAGGCTTTAGAGCAATAATTAAGTATCCGTATGAAGTTTTAATCCATGGGGCAACTCCTGTTGCGAAACCCGTTGATTACCCTGCACCATCGGGGCAGCCACATCCTAACGGTGGCGGATATGTTGCTAGTACAGCTTACGTTGCACCGACAGCATATGTCGGACCGAATGCAATAGTTTTAGGAAACGCGCAAGTTACGGGTAATGCGAGAATTGAAGGTTTTAGTGTAGTTAAAGATTCCGCTAATGTCTCTGGCAACGCGATTGTTACTGGATATTCTTTAGTACGTCACAATGCAAAAGTGGGCGGTAATGCATTTGTTCGCAATGCTGAGGTCGCTGGTGATGTGTCAGTGATCGAAAACGCTCGAGTGATCGATAATGTATATGTTGATGGACCAGGAATAATAAGAGGAAACGCTACTTTAACTGGTCGGGGTACAGTTCACACTTACCATTCAAATGGCTATGGTACTATTGGTGGGCATACAATTGTGGGATTAAACAGCGAGTATCACTCTTGGACAACGTCGCCAATTACCAATGGTATTTACACTGAATTTACTAATAGTAGTAACCATCCGTGGGATGTTCCTTCAATACCAGCATACCTCTATGCTCATTGGGATTTTAATGAGCCAAACGCTGTGCTTCTTAAGGATAAGAATTTCTATAACGATGGGTTCTTAAGAGGAAATCCACAGTTTGTGACGGACAGTGGTCGTCAGGCGCTGTCCTTTAACGGCTCTAACCAATATGTAGTGGTCGATCGTGATGTTTCTGAGTTAATTGATATGACGATCGATGTATGGGTGAAATGGGAAGGAAACCAAGCACACGAAAGAATATTTGATTTTGGAAGCGACAGTCAAAATAGCATGTACTTAACTCCACGCGGCTCATCAGGAAGGGTAGAATTTGTAATGACAATCAATGGAGTGCAACAAAGAATTATCGGCACTTCTCAGCTACCAAATACCTGGACCCGTGTTCGAGTGATTCTTTCCAATGGAGTGGGCAAATTGTATGTTGGTAATACGCTAGTTGGGCAAAGTAACATTGCTTTCAAACCAGTTCAGCTTGGGGCAAAGAGTTTTTCAAACTACATTGGCAGAAGCCAAAACGGTGCCTATTACTTCACTGGAAAAATCGACGATTTTAAAGTGTACACTAGTGCTATTCAACCATAGGAGAGGCGCGCGTTTTGAGCGCGCCTCTTTAGCAAAAAAAGGAATACTAGGCGCAAATATTGTAACTAATATATCTAAAGAACGAGATAAGGAGTGTTTGTTGATGAAGTACGAAGCAGATATCGGCATTTTTGGCGGTTCAGGTTTTTATAACTTGCTTGACGATATGACTGAAGTTATGATTGACACCCCATACGGTGCGCCTAGTGATAAAATTGCTCTGGGAACAATTCAAGGTAAGCGAGTGGCTTTCTTGCCTCGTCATGGTAAGGAACATACGCTTCCGCCTCACAAGATTAATTATAGAGCAAATATTTGGGCGATGAAACAACTAGGAGTTACCAGAATTCTTGGTCCATGCGCGGCTGGTAGTCTCCAACCCCATATTAAACCTGGTGACTTTGTAATCTTATATCAATTTGTGAATCGTACCTGGGGAAGAAAAGATACGTTTTTTGATGGACCAAAGGTTGCCCATGTAAGCCCTGCTGAACCATATTGTCCAGAACTTCGTCAACATGCTTTCAAAGTGGCGAATAAACACAAATTTAGTGTTCATGAAAAAGGTACTATGGTTGTTATCAACGGACCAAGGTTTTCCACTAAAGCGGAAAGTCGTGAATTCAGTCGACATGGCTGGGATGCGATTGGAATGACTCAATATCCAGAAGGATATTTAGCTCTAGAACAGGAGATTTGTTATTGCGGAATCGCTTTAATCACCGATTATGATAGTGGACTTGAAGGTAACCCAGACATTCCACCTGTTAGTCATGCCGATGTTCTTAAGGTTTTTTCTCAAAACATTGACAAGATGAAACAACTTATCTTTTCATTGGTAGAGAGCATTTCGCTCGATAGAAACTGTCCTTGTCAACATGCTACAAAAGGCTCGCAATGATAGACATTCTGCGAATTCCAAAAATTCCTTGGGAAGGAAAAAACTATCAACTGCCGAATAAAACAAGACTAAGACTCGTAGGTGGGATGCAGAATGAATAGTAGAGCCTTACGACCCGATGCAGTTGATGCTTTATTACACAAAACGATTTCAATCCTGGCTGATTGTAAAGGGCAGATGAATGATATTCTCCAAAGTACTCGTACTGAGTATAACTATATTCAGATGCAGATCCAGGATTTGAATAATGAGATCGCGATATGGATTAAAAATGTTGATCGGTTAGAAAGAGAGTTTCGCAGGAGTCGTCAACGACTATATCAATCTAGCCTTAACTGTGACAACTTATCGGAACAGTTCAAGAAAGAGATTTATGAAGAAGCAGATAGGATCAGAGAAGCGTTAACAATCGCTAGAGAAAGAGAGAAACATCTGCGAAAAAGGCGTGAAGAACAAGAGAAGAGCTTAGTTCGCATAGAGCAAATTTATCGTAAATCTGAAAAATTAGTCTCACAAGTTGGGATCGCTATAGATTTCTTAAGCGGGAATTTAGAGGACGTTAATCAGCAGTTAGAAGGAATGCAAGCTCGATATCAATTAGGTCAAAAAGTAATTAAAGTTCAGGAAGATGAGAGACGTCGGGTTGCTCGTGAGATCCATGATGGACCAGCTCAAGATCTAGCCAATGTGGTTCTCAAAGCTGAGATCTGCGAAAAAATGTTTGTTCAAGGCCGCGGTAAGGAAACTATGGTAGAGCTTGCTGAACTAAAAGATATGATCAAAGAGAGCCTTAATGACGTTAGAAGGATCATTTACAATCTTCGCCCAATGACACTGGATGACTTGGGTCTGATTCCGACAGTGAAAAAATTCATAGATGAGTTTAAATCTCAAACAGGGATCAGAGCCGAACTAACGGTACTAGGTAAGCAAAAGCGATTAGATCAATCGGTAGAAGTAGCGTTGTTTCGCACCATCCAGGAGGCTCTTAACAACTGTAAAAAACATGCTGAGGCTACCCGAGTATCTGTTAAAATAGAATTTTTGAGTAACGCAATAAATGTCGTTATTGACGATAATGGGAAAGGTTTTGAACCCCAAATAGTTCGAACTAAAATGATTCAAAATGATCACTTCGGTTTACTAGGAATGGAAGAAAGAATCGTATTACTTGGTGGAACTTGGAATTTACAAAGTGCTCCAGGACAAGGTACAAGAATTATTGCCCGAATTCCTTTGGACTATGTAAAGGAGGGTTTGTAATTGCAAGAAGAGTGTATACGTGTTGTAGTTGTCGATGATCATGTCTTGATTCGTCAGGGGTTGATTCGGATTCTTGAGATGGAAGATAGCATTAGTGTAGTGGGACAGGCCGATAACGGAAAAATCGCTCTACAAGTAATTGGGAAACTTCAGCCTGATGTTGTACTAATGGATATCAATATGCCTGAGATGAATGGAATCGAGGCTACCCAACATATTCGGCATCGTTGGCCAAAAGTTCAAGTGCTGGCCTTAACTATTCACGATGATGAGGATTACGTTAGCGAGATGATCCGAGCGGGAGCAAGAGGCTACTTATTAAAGGATTCCGAGCCCACCAAGGTTGTTCAAGCAATTCAGCGAGTTAAAAATGGTGAAACATTTTTCCCGCCTCACTTGATGGAACGTGTGATGGAGCGTTTTCACCAATTAGTGGAGGAACAGGAACGAGCATATTCTTTATTAGCCGCATCTAGTGAGTATCTTTACTTGACCTCGAGGGAAAAAGATGTTCTTGAGTGTATTGTGGATGGAAAAAGCAATAAAGAAATCGCTAGTTGCCTGTTTATTAGCGAAAAGCCTGTTAAAAACCACATCACGAATCTCTTGCGAAAGCTCGGAGTGGAGGATCGAACTCAAGCTGCTGTATTAGCATTGAAAAAAGGTATGTTTAAAAACAAAAAAACACCCCCTAATACTGATTAATTAAAATCATTTAGGGGGTAGGTGTTAGTTTAAGTTCCAGTTTGATCGTACGCCTGAGTTTCAACATGACCTAGTAGTTCAAGGCCATTGATCACTAGTCGGAACCGACAATTTAAGACGGTGGCGGCTTCTTTACACATCTCCATTCTCGAAAGATAGATTTCAAAATAATCCATAATTTGACACAGTGTTTGGTCAAAAGTTATTTCCAATGTAATTGTTCTCTTTTCTTTCTCCACGTATAACCGCGAATCAAGGATAGCGAGATTAACTCTATCATGAATACCTGGAGGACCTGGGTGAGTTCTATTGACTCTGGTTCGATGGGCATCACTTTTATCAGCTATAATTAAAGCAGCGGTTAATGGACTCACTGCTTGCCCGATTTCCTCTTCGTGATTTGCAATTGCTGTTGTGATGGTGCAAATCTCTTCTATATCCATACCCATTTCCCTTAACTCGTAAAATACGATATTGGCACCTGAAATACCGTGATGTTTGCGGTTATGCATATTCCCGATATCGTGAAGGTAGCCAGCGATTGCACCTAATTCAACCATGCGTGCATCGAACCCAAGCTCAGAAAGAATATATGCGGTTACTCTCGAAACATAGTTTACATGTCGATAACCATGTTCTGTATAACCTCTGGCTCGAAGATACTCATTTGCTTTGTTAATCATTGTTGCGAAATTCGAGTTATTTCGAATATCATTGAACGTAATCATTTGTCCTCACCTCCATGCTCAATAATATATCATGTTTTGTTATTATGTGCAAAAGGGGGAGGTCCTAGATAAAATTGGGACCATGGTCCGATAGAATCTGATAAAATTCGATGTTACTATAAAATTGTTCAATGATGTAGGAATAAATTGAAAGAGCAATCCTTTCCTGAGAAAGAGACGAAATTATTGAAAAAACTTGTTTTCTTAGCGGTAGCCACCCCCAAATCCCCGACCCCCCGGCTGCCGCTTTTTCATTCCCTAGACTTCTCACAAACCCCGCTACCTATGAATAATATGTTAATGAAATCTGACAAGATCGGGTTTTAGACCAGTCGGGTTATTGTGGGAGGTTGAAAATAAATATGTCTGCGCAAAACCTAACTCCGCGAGAGCGAGAGGTTCTCAAATTGATAGCTAAAGGAATGACTAATTCAGAGATAGCAGAGACGCTTTTTATTAGTAAGCATACTGTGAAAAATCATGTTAGTAATATTTATCGTAAGCTCGGTGCTGATGATCGTACGCAAATAGCCCTACTTGCGATAAGAAAGGGTTTGGTATCCCTCGATTAATTTGTTTAGTTTAAATGAAGAAAAGAAAAAACGGCATCCATTATAGTTGGATAGTCGTTTTTTGTTATGTACAATTCATGAAAAAGCGAATACAATCAAGATTGAATAAGAAAGGAGGAGATCCATGTCTTTAGTACTAACTGGTTTAACTAAGGATTTTCGCGACGTGCGGGCAGTAGACAATTTATCGATCGAAATTAAACGTGGAAGCATCTTTGGTTTTTTAGGCCCAAATGGGGCAGGTAAAACCACGACAATCAGAATGATTCTGTCCATTATCAAGCCTGATTCGGGAAGAGTCTCCTGGTGTGGTGAACCGTGGGGTAGCAATATGCGTGGGCGCTATGGTTACTTGCCTGAAGAACGAGGACTCTATCCCAAGATGAGAACCGAAGAGCATCTTATTTTCTTAGCTAGAATCAATGGTTTAGAAAAAAGACAAGCGGTTAAAAGAGTCGGGGAATGGATCGAACGCTTCCAGCTAGGTGAATATCGCCATAAAAGAATTGAAGAGCTTTCAAAAGGAAATCAACAGAAGGTGCAAACCATTGCCACCATGATTCATGAGCCTGAGTTGTTGTTCCTTGATGAGCCGTTTAGCGGCTTAGATCCTGTGAATACTGCTATATTGAAAGAAATAATAGTTGAGGGAAATAGAAAAGGACAAACCGTTGTTTTTTCGAGTCATCGGATGGATCAGGTTGAGGAGTTATGTGAGGATATTTGTATTATTAACAAGGGCAAGTTGGTTCTGGACGGTAATTTGCGGGAAATAAAGCGAGCGATGGGGCGTCAGATTTTACGTATTTCGCTCGAAGGGGACACCAATCTTTTGAATCAAATCCGCGGTCTCAGACTGGTAGGAACAAGGCACGATTTCCACGAATTTAAGATCGAGCCTGGAGTAGATACCAATGAAATTCTTTCTACTGTTCAGCAAGCTGGAAAAGTTATTCGCTTTGAATTAGTAGAACCTTCGTTAGAGCAGATTTTTGTCACGAAAGTTGGTGAAAATCAATGAGTATGAACGCGTGGATCTTAATGGGTCGAGATTTTTCAACGCGAATAAAAGGAATACCTTTTATCCTTACTACTATTCTTGGAGTTGTAGTTATAGTGGCTCTTTCATTTGGCCCAACCATCATGGAATGGTTGGAATCGAGCTTTGAGCACACAGTGGTCGACGTTTTCGTGGTGGACAAAACGAATACTTTTGCTCCGATAATTCTTGAGGTCGTGGAAGAAAATCCCCGAGATAATCTTTTTATTACCGTAGATAGTGAGTTAGACGAAAAAAATGCGTTTAATATGATGGCTGAGTTGAATAAGACAGGAGTATTAGTTATTGAAAGGCTAGAATCGGGAGAATCTGTCTTTACCCTTCATTCAACCAATGCCACGAATATGATGCAGAATTCAATTCTGCAAAGTGTACTTAATCAAGCTATGACTCGGATCAAAGCTAACGAACTTGGTTTATCTCCTTACGATATTGCTCAACTGTTTCAACAAGTACCCTTAGCTGTTAGTTATGTCCAAGAAGGAACTGATGAGGATTCAACGGATGAATCAATTTCGTATTCCGACCATTCCCAGTCGATGGTTCTAGCATACTTTCTGATCTTCTTCCTCTACATGGCGTTTATTTTGTATGGTAACATGATCGCTTCAGGGGTTGCGGAAGAAAAGAGTTCGAGAATTATGGAAGTTATGGTCGCTACTGTAAAACCGATGGATTTAATGATAGGTAAGGTTCTTGGAATTGGTGCATTGGGACTACTTCAGTTCACCATTTGGATTATCGTTGGAATCGTGATGGCATCGGTTCAGAATCTGGGACTATCACTAAGTTCGATTCCATTATCAATATTGATCTGGTTCGGAATATTCTTTGTTCTAGGCTTTTTGTTTTACGCAACCATTTTTGCTGCTACTGGTGCGACAGTTAGTAGAGTGGAAGAGGTTCAACAAGGTGTAACTATGATTATGATGTTTATCATGGTTGGATTCTTTGTTTCGTTCTTCTCTTTTAGCAACCCTAATGGAACACTTGCAACAGTGTCATCCTTTATTCCGTTTTTCTCACCGATGGTGATGTTCACTCGCATTGTACTAGGTCAACCACCAGTACTTCAAATTGCGGCGTCTGTTATCATCTTGTTAATTTCAATCGTTATTAGTACTTGGTTGGCAGCACGGATTTACCGGGTTGGAATTCTGCTTTATGGTAAGCGATTAAGTATCAAGGAAATCTTTCGATACCTGATAGAACCAGGCTATTAATACCAACTTTAGAATTAGTGTTGCAACTAGGCTTTTGAAGGAAAGCATTCTACTTCAAAAGCCTTTTTCGTTGGCAGGGAAAAGTTACTAGCGCAACGAAGATCATAATGCCTCATGCCTGAGGGAGGTAGGGAGGCAAAAAATGCAAAAGTTCCAACTTTTTGGTGTATTAACTGCTAGTACGAAAAACGAAAACTTGCGATATGGAATAGTATCCAACCTTGCTTGGTTACCATACGTCCTTCAAGATCTTAAAAACCCACAGATTTTTATCCTTACCTTTCCGACAACTATCGATATCCTTGCGGGTATGTACCAAACTCTACCAACCAGGATCCCAAAACGAAGAAAGTGGAAAAAGTTTATTTTTGAACCTTACCCCCTTAACCATGATTCGAACGGGAGTCTAACCTGGAGCTTGAATCAGAGTCTAAGCCAGAGCCTAAACGTGAATCAAAACCAGGTTTCAATCGAGGATGTTATAGTCACGTGCACCAGTAATAGCAGGTTATTTACCGAGTTATTGGAGATAGTTTCGGGTCGCCAATTGTCTTATGCCCAGTTAGTAACTTTCTTACGAGGTCGTGGTTGGTGGCCTTCAGAAATCCAAGCAGAAATTGAGCGTGCCTTATTCAATGGCGTATTTGAATATTGTCCAGCCATATCAACCGATCGTTGGGGTCAGTATCGTTGTAATCGGTGTAATAGCATTCAAGTGGAAAAGAGAGCATGTATAAAATGTGGTAGGATTGAATGCGGGTTCTGCCTTGGGTGTCAATCAATGGGTGAATTACGGGCCTGTGATTGCCTGATTTTTCGACAAGGAGCGCAAGTTACTGAGAAAAGAAAAGTGGAACTCGATATGCAAATAGAATTTTCGGAAGCGCAAAGAAGAGCCTCATTTATGGTAGTGGATTTTGTGAAGCATTCTTCCAAAAGTACCGCCTTGATTTGGGCTGCTTGTGGAGCCGGAAAGACGGAAGTAGTATTTCCAGCGATCAAATACGCTCTTATGAACGGAGAAGATGTACTGTTTGCAATACCGCGACGGGAAATTGTACGTGAACTAGCCGAGCGTTTACAAAAAAATTTTGTGGATATTCCGATCGCGGTTCACTATGGCGGGCAGTCGTGGTATTCACAAAGTCCGCTAGTGGTAGCAACAACGCATCAAGTACTCCGTTTTTATCGCAAATTTGGATTAGTAGTTTTGGATGAAGTTGATGCATTTCCATATCATGGAAACGAGGTGCTACGCTTTGCGATCAAAAGAGCGCTAAAACCATCTGGAAAGTTAATTGAAATGTCAGCAACACCCAGAAAGCAAAGGATCGAAACTATCACTATACCTGCACGTCATCATGGATATCCTTTGCCAGAACCATATTTTCTTAAATGCCAACTTCCGCATTGGCGAAACCTTAGTTCGGATACTTTGCCGAGAGAGATAATCGAGATCCTCACGGGCGTACCAAAACAGTGGTTAGTTTTTGTTCCCACGGTGGAAAGTTGTGAGTACATCGCGCAGATCTTCCAAAGCTGTCTTCAGTTAAAGATCGAATACTGTCATTCACTCGATCCAAAGAGAGAACAGAAAATTAATAGTTTACAGCACGATGAAGTGGATATCTTTGTTACTACCTCGATTCTTGAGCGAGGAGTTACTATTAGTGATATACAAGTGATGGTTCTTTATGCAGATCATCCAATCTTTTCTGAACATGCTTTAATTCAAATGGCTGGTCGAGTCGGGAGAAGGTCTGAGGCACCCACAGGAAAAGCGGTCTTTGTAGCCTCCAAAAATAATTTGAGCATAAAAACTGCGATCAAGAATATTAAGAAGCTCAACGAATTGGCGCGTAGTCAAGGACTGTTAAATACGGAGGAAGTATAAAAATGTGGTGGCAAGAGTTATCCAAAGAACTATCTCGACTACTTTTTCCTAGTCCTCAGTTTTGCTTGATTTGCCGAAGATACCTTCAAGATGAGGGATTGCCGATTTGTGGCCATTGTGTCATTGAATATGGATTTAATTGGAAGTGTTTTACAAGTGGAGATGATTTATGTTTTAGCTTTGGACTGTTTCAAGGGCGATTAAAAGAGCTCCTTCATGTTATTAAGTACCAAGGAGGTTTTGATGCTTGTCGTGCCTTAGGTTTACTCCTTGGCTTAGCTATTCGGGAAGAATCTAGACTTCAGGATGCAAATTATCTTCTTCCCGTTCCGTTACATTCCGAAAGATTAGCTAAGCGTGGATTCAATCAAGCGGAAGTACTTGCCGATAATATAATTAAGATTTGGAAAAGAAAGGTGTTCCGCAAAGCGGTTCGAATTAAAAATACTGTTCCGCAAAGCGATCTATCCTTTAAGCAACGAATACGTAACCTGGATGGGGCGTTTTGGATCGTTGAACCAACGTTACTGAACGGAAAACATGTTATCATTATCGATGATATTTACACAACTGGAACAACTTATCGGCAATTATCACGGTTGATTAAATCTTTTGGTGGAAGGACTTCGGGAGTTTTTGTATGTTCGGGACCTCGTTAAGCTAGAAATCAGTCGAGGCTTAATTAAGTAGAGGCTTAAGTGGAGTTTTAGAAAGGGTGATATGATGTTACGAAATTGTGCCGAGTGCAATAGGGTTTTCTCCCATCCTGTGCAAAAGTTGTGTCCTAGTTGTTTGAGTGAAAAAGAGGAGCTTTTTAATAAAGTAAAGCAGTACTTAATAGATCATCCTTTGGCGACGATATCAGAGGTAAGTGAAGCGACAGGGGTAGATACGGATCGAATTTTGGAGTTCTTACGTGAGGGACGCTTACAAATTAAGCCAACGGATGTAACGCTAAGATGCAAAATTTGCGACGAAGAAATTGAATCAGGTACGGTTTGCGATAAATGTAGGAAGAAATTAAACCCTTCCTTAGAGACTGCTGAAAGACCGATACAGAGGCGGATAAGACCACAAGTCACTGAGGTTGAGCAGCGTCACACAGGGAGAGTTCATCTACTGGACTCAATTCGTCGGCGAAAGAAATCTTAAAGATTGTAATTAATTTGCCGAAGTAATTAGTAGGGGGGAGGATCGGTGCCATGAAGATTTACGGCAAACCTATTCAAAGAATACATCAAATCTATCAAGAACTTAGTAAAACAAAAAAGACCGATAAAACTCCAAGTTCTGGAAAAGCAAAAGACAAGGTAGTTTTATCGAATGAAGCACTCGAAATTCAAGCCATTGTTCAAAAAGTAAAGGAAACCGAAGATATTAGTCCAAAAGCCGTTGAAATAAAGAAGGCTATTTCTTCAGGTACGTATACGGTCTCTGGCGAAAAAGTAGCTTCGAGTTTGATTAAGTTCCTAAAATAGAGGGTGTAAAATGGAAGTTCGAGAGTCTATTGTTGATATATTGACCCGTGAAAATGCCATTATTGATGAACTATGTAAATTAGGGCAAGAAAAACAAGAAATGATCAATGAACCTGAGAGTCTAAGGCAGATAGCGGAAAAAGAGATCGAATGTCTGACAGTTCTTGAAGAGTTGGAAAACGAGCGAGTTTTATTGTTTGATATTATTGCTCCAGGATTAACTTTGGAAGATTGGCTTGATCGCTCGAATGATGATTTAAGTGATGTTAAGAAACTGGCGATCACTCTAAAAGAGAATTTTATCAAACTACGCGAGTTAAACGATATTAATATGGAGCTAATGAAAGAGTCGCTCGCTTTTGTTCAGTTTTCGTTAAATGTCTTAATCGGGGATGATACCCCAGTAACTTATGGGAAAGCTAGTTCTCAATTAGCAAGAAGGTCTGTAATCGATAAGAAGGTTTAGGAAGGTGTTATCCAATGAGAGCTTCTTTTAGCGGTATAGAAATTGCAAGACGCGCACTACAAGCACAACAACGATCATTAGACGTAGTAGGTCATAACGTGGCAAATGCGAATACACCTGGGTATTCTAGGCAAGTGGCTGTTCATGCAGCAACTAGACCTTATACAACGCCGCAACTGAAGCATCATCAAGTCGGTGGGCAAGTGGGTACTGGTGTCACTGTCCAGGAGATCACTCGGGTACGCGATCAGTTTGTGGAAACAAGATTGCGTCAAGAAGGACAAAACCTTGGCTATTGGCAGGAGTTGGACAATGGACTCCATCAAATCCAATTAATATTTAACGAACCTTCAGATACAGGCATCCATAATGCTTTGGATGAGTACTGGGATTCGCTTCAAGAGTTAAGTAAACACCCGGAGAATGAAGCTACGAGAGCTGTGGTTGTCCAAAGAGCTGAAGTTTTAGCTGAAACGATCAGGCATATCCAAGGTCAGTTGATTGCATTGCGTGATAACATGAATGAGACAGTTAGTGTCTATGTTTCCAGGATCAATTCCATTGGACAACAAATCGCACAACTCAATGAAGAGATCGGAAAAGTATCAAACTCGGGAAATAATCCTAACGATCTTTTAGATAAACGTGATGTTTTATTAGAGGAACTATCTCAGATAGTAAATATTGAGGTTGTTGCTGACTCCAATAATATGGTAAGCGTTTCTATTAGTGGTGTAAGCTTGGTACAACGTAGCCAGTACTTTGGTCTGAAAGTAGTCGCTAATGAAGACGCTGATTTAGGATATAGACAGCAGCAAATTGTATGGGAAGATACCAATTCGCCAGCTGAAGTTCGTAATGGTGAACTAAAGGCGGTTTTGGAATTAAGGGATGGTGAAATCCAAAACCATATCGATGCTTTAAACGAGTGGACGAAGCAATTCGTTGTCACAGTTAACGCAGTTCATCGGAGTGGTTATAACTTACTAGGTGCAGAGCCAGGTGATTTTTTTGTCGGTTTAGAGCATCGTGATGTCGCTTCAAATATTCGAGTTAATGCTGATTTGATAGCGGACCCCAAACTAATCGCTGCTGGTTATCACACGAATTCAGATAATACTGAGCTAGATTGGGGTAATGGCCATAATGCAGTACGATTAGCATCACTGCGTTATGACGCACCAAACGTTTTTGAAAATCTTATCGAGCAGTATCTCGAAGAAAATAGCTACGATTTTGGTAAAGAGTTTGTAACAAATCTAATGATTTCTACGCCTTTACCAGAAAGCTATAACTCCATCATTTCACAGCTTGGCGTTAGAGCCAATGAAGCGATTAATATGACCGAAAAAAGCACGGTGATGATGAAACACTTATATGGACTGAGAGAATCAGCTTCGGGTGTGAATTTGGACGAAGAGATGGCAGATATGATTAGATTTCAACATGCTTATAACGCCGCGGCCAGAGTGATGACAGCGATGGATGAGGCATTGGAGATAATTGTTAATCGCCTTGGTGTAGTAGGGCGTTAAGGGTAGAGGAGGGGAAAAATGAGAGTAACACATAAGACCATCAACAATAATTTGTTACACAATCTAAATAGTAGCTTGAAACGTCTTAACCGCTATAACGAACAATTGGCCTCAGGACGGCGGATTTCTCTACCTTCCGATAATCCCGTTGAAGCAGAAAATATAATGAGATTGAAAACGTCTCTGAGTCAAAACGATCAATACTTGAAGAATGTTGAGGATGGTATTTCCTGGCTTGATGCTACTGATTCAGCATTAGATCAATTGACAGGGATTCTCCATCGCGTGAGAGAACTTGCGATCGCTGGCTCGAATGAGTCTTTAGAGGAATCAGCTCGTGAGGCTCTTGCCACTGAGATTAAAGAACTTTTTGACTCAGTGATCCAGGTGGCAAACACCACTCATGGAGGTAAATATCTTTTTGCAGGTCAAAAGACCGCGGGTGCTTCTCAACCATTTACCAATGCTTGGGGAAGCGAACCGCCATTTGTAAGGCAAGATGGAATTACTGGTGAAATAGTAATTGAAATCGGAGCTGGAAGTCAAGTTGCGATCAATGTGGTTGACGAAGATACAGACGGTTTATTTACAAAGGCTTTAGAAACGATCGCTAAAACTTATGACGATATTATGAATGGTAACATAGATTCCTTAAGTAACGAGACACTAAAGTATTACGATGAAACAATGGATCTAATTCTAACTGCCCGTTCCGAAACTGGTGCGAAACAGAATAGGCTTGAAGTTACCAAGGAGCGGCTAAAAGATTTGGATTTCAACTTTAACCGACTATTGTCAAGTGTTCAAGCAGTTGATGTTGCAGAAACAATTATGCATTTAAAAGCGGAGGAAAATATTTATCAACTGGCATTAGCAGTTGGAGCACGCATTATTCGTCCAACATTAGTCGATTTCTTAGGGTAATTTGGGGTAATTGACAATGTCACTTAGAATCGATATTAGTTTTCCTGCTGTACGAATAAAAAGTCAATTGCCGCAAGCGTTAATTAAACGCCAAGATCCTCAGCTCAAAGTCCAAACCGAAGGTCCAGAGATTAAAATTGAGCAAAAGAAGCCGTTAGCGGAGATAGGTATGGGGGATTTAAACGCATTAACTGATAAAGTTGTTATTGAATCGCAAGAAACTTATCTTAAAGGCTTAGTAAGGGTGGCGCAAGAAGGAGATCGCTTGGCAAGTGAGTTATCAAAAGATACTATCGCTACTTTAGCGAAGGAAAAGGTGCGAGCAAAACCCTTTGAGAAAGAGATTGTTGTTGATATTGCACCAAAATCGCGACCAGCGATTTTCTTCCATTATGAAACAGAGGTTGATTTTGAGTTAGGATATGTGAAAGTAGACTTTGATCTTAAACCTCCGCAGATCAATTTCTTATCTGGTAGGGTTGATATAACATATATTAAGGGGAGTCAATTAGACCGAAGAGGGTGAAAAAATGTTATTAGAAACTGAGAGGTTTGGGAAAATAAGTTTCAAGGAAGATGAAATCATTTACTTTCCAGAGGGAATACTAGGATTTGAGGAACTTCATCACTACGTAATTGTTAAACAAGACGATAGCATTTTCCGTTTCTTACAGAGTGTTGATGAACCTTCATTAGCGTTCGTGATCATTATGCCAGAGTTAGTATGCTATGATTACCAGGTATTTATTGATGATGGACAAGCAAATAATTTGAAATTAAAGGATGCGAACGATGCAGAGGTTTATTGTATCCTAACTGTTCCTGAAAATGTAGCCGAAATGACTATCAATCTAAGAGCACCAGTGATAATAAATAAAAAAGAAAAATTGGGTAAGCAAATCGTTTTGGCAGAAGGAAAGTATCAGACGAGACATAATGTTTTAGCAGAAATGCAAAGATCAGCTTTTGATCAGAAAAAGCAAAAGGAAAAGCTTAAAAAGACAGTATAATTTTCACCTTCTGTCCAAGGAGGGACATATAAATGCTTGTTCTTACCAGAAAGATTGATCAGAGTATCATAATCGGAGACAATATTAAACTGATTGTAGTCGAAATTCGAGGAGATCAAGTTAAGATAGGAATTGAAGCACCACGAGATGTAACCGTTCATCGGGAAGAGGTATATCGTGAGATCAAAGAAGAAAACAAGAGGGCCGCTTTACGTAGCTCCTTGAATATAGAAGATGTAAATAGACTGTTGAAAAAACCAATAAATGATTCTAAAGAATAAGTAAAAGGCCTGACGGGTATTACAAGGAGGAAACCATCATGGGCTTACGGATCGATAGGAGTGCTTCTCAACCAGCTCGTGCTATAGTTGATGCGCAACAAGTACAAAGAGCGAGCTCAAATCCGTTGTCTCAACAACGCAATAATGAGATTTCTCTGGGTGATCCCACAATAAAGAAAGAGCAAGTACTATCTGCTATTGCTGATTTGGATCATAAGATAGAATTTATTAATAAACGCTTTGAATTCGATGTGCACGATGAAACATCGCGAATTGTAGTAAGAATTATTGATAAGGATTCCGAAGAGGTTATTCGCGAGATTCCTCCAGAGAAGATTTTAGATTTGATTGCAAAAATCAATGAACTAGTTGGATTATTGGTTGATGAGAAAGCTTAAGGAGGAACCAAGGTGAGTATTAATCCATACCAAGCATATAAAAAGACGCAGGTTGCAACAGCTTCGCCAGGAGAGTTATTGTTATTGCTTTTCGATGGAGCGATTCGGTTTGCCAACCAAGCCAAGCATTTTATAGAGAAAAAGGATCTAGCGGCAGCGCATGATAAACTTTGTCGCGCTCAAGACATTGTCGCTGAATTAATGTTCTCACTAGACCGTGATGTAGGAGAAATAGCCGATAATCTCTATCAGCTTTATGACTATATTTTTAATCGCTTAGTTGAAGCGAATGTGTCCAAGGATATCAGTATTGTCGATGAATGCATCCATTTTTTAACGGATTTAAGAGATACCTGGCGGCAGGTGGTGGATAACGTAAAATGAAAGAAATCTCCGATAGAATAGATTCCTTAAAGCAAGCTTATGAGGCGCAACTAGATGGCTATAAACAGCTTTATGCCTTCGGTATTGAAGAACGGAGATTGATCGAATCAGGAAATATTGAAGATCTTTTAGTTTTATTACATAAAAAAAGTGAAATTGTTTAAGATATTAATAGGTATACGCAAAAAATCCAAGAGACTCAAGAGTTTCTGAAAAAGTTCTTTAATCTGTCGGAATTTACGCTGGAGCAAGTTAAACAAACCGCAAGTAAACACTATCTAAAGAAAATATCAGAATTAGAAGCAGTTATTAAAGAAGTAGTTCAGCGGCTAGAAAATCTCGAAAGGCAAGAAAGAGAGCACGAAGGCATGCTTCGCGAACTAATCGAAGCGCGAAATATTAATGTTTCGCCTCCGAATATTCAGGCGAAAATAAAAAAGGCGTATAAAATTAAGGGAAACGCCAAAATTTTGCCAAAGATGCCTAACTTTACTTGACAAAGAGATCGCGCTGTGATAATTTTAAGCTAACCGGTCCTGTTTCACCGGAGACTTATTTAGGAGGAATGTGTAATAATGCTAGGTAAAGTTAAGTGGTTTAATGCTGAAAAGGGTTATGGATTCATTGAGCGGGAAGATGGCGGCGACGTATTCGTACACTTTTCAGCGATTCAAGAGGAAGGCTTTAAGACTTTAGAAGAAGGACAGACTGTGCAGTTTGACATAGTCGACGGGGAAAGAGGACCGCAAGCAGCGAACGTTCAAAAAGTGTAAAACACAATACGACTTGAGCTGGAGTTTTCCAGCTCTTTATTATTTCTATCACAACTGGTGTTGGTGCAGGAATTTCTTTGAATTTAGGGAATAATAATGTTAAAAGCATAAGGAGTGGATACTATGGCTGAGATGCGTGTAGTAGTAAAAGGTAAGAACTTGGAAGTCACTCCCGCTCTACGTTCCTATGCAGAGAAGAAATGTGCTAAATTCAAGAAATTTTTATCTGCGGAACAAAATGTGCTTGTTGAAGTAATGATGCAAATCGAACGAGGACAGCATATTGCTGAAATAACGGTCGATTTGACAGGGTTAATCATTAGAGGAGTCGGTAAAACGAACGACATGTATGCTTCAATTGATGAAGCTCTAGAACGAATAGAAAGGCAGTTTACTAAGTTTAAAACCAAAATACAAAAGAAAATACAAAGTCCAAGGCTAGGCGAGTTGGCTGGTGGTGAAGTAGAATCAGAGGTGGCCCAACAACTGCAGGATAACAATGAGATTAGAATTGTAAGAACAAAAAGATTTGCATTTAAACCGATGTCAGTAGAGGAAGCGGTTATGCAGATGGAACTTTTAGGTCACGATTTCTTTGTGTTTTCTAATGCCAGTACAGATGAAATAAATGTGGTCTACAAACGTAAAAATGGTGACTACGGCTTAATCGAACCAGAGTTTTAGAGCGAACAAAATAAGAGCATAATTTGAAAGTGGGGGGAGCTTATGCTCCCCTTTTTTGCAGTAAAATACTTATTGTTTGCTTGTTAACTATGATAGTGTTAAAATCTAAGCAATAGGAGGTTGAAGCATGTTCGGAATTTTCAAGAAATTCTTTGATGATAACGCTAAGGAGTTAAAACGACTCGAAAAGCTAGTCGAACAAATCAATAGTTTTGAACCACAAATTAAGTCTTTAACTGATGAACAACTGCGCCAAAAGACTACTGAGTTCAAGGATAGAATTGCCCAGGGTAGCTCTCTTGACGAAATTCTACCTGAGGCTTTTGCGGTCGTTCGGGAGGCAGCCGTTCGAACCCTGGGGATGCGGCATTTTGATGTGCAATTGATGGGGGGTGTTGTGCTTCATGAAGGCAGAATTGCCGAAATGAAGACTGGGGAAGGTAAAACCTTGACTGCTACCTTGCCCGTCTACCTGAATGCGTTAATGGGTAAAGGTGTCCATGTTGTAACAGTTAACGATTATCTTGCTAAACGTGACGCTGAATGGATGGGCAAGATTTATGAGTTTTTGGGAATGACGGTTGGCGTAATCGTTCATGGTCTTACGTTTGAAGAAAGGCGAGAAGCCTATGCCTCCGATATCACTTATGGAACTAACAACGAATTTGGTTTCGACTATTTAAGAGATAATATGGTAATCGCTCCCGAGCAGATGGTACAACGGGATCTTTACTATGCAATAGTTGACGAGGTAGACTCTATTTTAATCGATGAGGCTCGAACGCCATTGATTATTTCTGGACAAGCGGATGATTCCGCTAAGCACTACGAGCGCTTTGCTCAATTAGTACCAAGACTAAAACGTGAGGAAGATTACACCGTTGATGAAAAACTCCGTCAGGTTGCGATCACTGAAGAAGGAGTAACCAGAGTCGAGAAGATGCTCGGAATCGACAATCTTTACGATGATGCGAATTTTGAGCTTAACCATTACCTTATTCAAGCCCTTAAAGCAAAAGAGCTCTTTCAAAGAGACCGCGACTATGTGGTGAAAGACGGAGAAGTAATAATTGTCGATGAGTTTACTGGGCGAATGATGCCAGGCAGACGCTATTCCGACGGATTGCATCAAGCGATCGAAGCGAAAGAACGAGTTGTAGTAGCCAAAGAGAGCCAGACTTTAGCTTCGATAACGTACCAAAACTATTTCAGAATGTATGAAAAGATAGGTGGTATGACAGGAACAGCAAAGACCGAGGAGGAAGAATTCCGCAAAATCTATGGGATGGACGTTGTTGTTATTCCTACTCATAAGCCGATGATCAGGGTTGATCATCCCGATGCGGTTTTCAAAACAGCGAAAGCGAAGTATGAGGCTGTTGTTAAAGAGATTATTGAACTATATAAAAAAGGTCAGCCAGTACTGGTGGGAACGATATCGATCGAAAAATCCGAACTTATCAGTAAAATGCTAAAACAACAAGGAGTTCCCCATCAAGTGCTAAATGCTAAGTATCACGAAAAGGAAGCTGAGATCGTTAAAGATGCTGGTCAAAAAGGAGCAGTAACTATCGCTACCAACATGGCTGGTCGGGGTACCGACATTGTCCTCGGTGATGGTGTAGTTGACTTAGGTGGATTACACATTATCGGAACCGAACGGCACGAATCGAGGCGGATTGATAACCAATTGCGTGGCCGTTCAGGAAGACAAGGTGATCCAGGTTCATCTCGCTTTTATGTTTCCTTAGAGGACGATTTAATGCGCCTATTTGGCTCAGATCGAATCAAGGGTCTAATGGAAAGATTGGGTTGGGCTGATGATCAACCGATCGAACATCCGCAGATAAGCAAAGCGATCGAAAACGCTCAGAAGAAAGTTGAAGCTCGTCACTTTGAGATCCGGAAACAAGTTCTCGAGTTTGATAATATAATGAATCAACAAAGAGAAATAATTTACGCTCAACGAAGAAATGTGCTGATAGGGGCTGACTTACAAGAATATATTCAAAGTTTCTTTGAAAAAGTGGTGGAAAACGTAGTAGAGCAATATGCGGGTGAAAAAATTCTGCCCGAAGAGCGTGATTATTCGTCGCTGGCGAAGCGTTTCGAAGATATTGTTGGAACACAATTCGGTATTCCTGCAAGTGAGCTAGAAAACTATAAACCCAATGAACTGGTAGAAAGACTTACTGAATCAGTAAAAGAAGCATATAAGAAACGAGAACAGGAACTCGGTATTGAGGTAATTCGCCGTCTAGAAAGATTAATCTTACTCCAACTTATCGATAATAAATGGATGGAACATTTACGGAACATGGATGATTTGCGCGAAGGTATCGGTTTGCGCGCTTACGGTCAGCATGATCCTCTGATGGAGTATCGATTCGAATCATATGAGATGTTCAAAGAAATGGTAATGAGTATTCAAGAAGAATGTGTTCGACTCTTGTTCAGAGTAAGGCTCGTGGATGAGGAAAGTGCGAAAAAAGCAGGGAGAGACCGTTTAGCGCAAGCTCAGATGAATCGTTCCTCTGACGGTTCCGTGGTTGAACGCAAACCTGTCACTGCGGAAAATAAAATTGGCAGAAACGAACCCTGTCCATGTGGGAGCGGAAAGAAATATAAAAAATGTTGTGGTCGTTAGGAGTGAAAGCTGAATGGAAATTAGAGAAATAAAAGATAAAATTGAAGCTCTTAATAAAAGGGTAGAGCAAATGGGGGAGTATCTTTGACATTGACCAGAAACGGGAGGAAGTTGCCCGACTGGATAATGTTATGACTGAGCCTGGTTTTTGGGACGATCAGGATAAAGCGCAAAAAGTCATTAAAGAAGCAAATGAAATTAAGCGCACTCTCGAAGAGTGGGAAAAGGCGCAACGCGTTGTTGAAGATGCTCTAGTTATGTTGGAACTTGGCGAAGAAGAAAATGATCACTCTTTGTTAGCTGAGGTTTCCGAGAATGTTGATGAATTAGTTTCGATAGTGGAAAAACTTGAATTAAACGCACTATTAAGTGAACCATATGATTCGCATAATGCCATATTGAGTATTCACCCAGGGGCAGGTGGAACGGAGTCACAGGACTGGGCACAGATGTTACTGCGGATGTATACGCGCTGGGCTGAGGATCACGAGTATGATGTTCAAGTTCTTGACCTATTGCCTGGAGATGAAGCTGGAATAAAAAGTGCTACTCTCTTGATCTCAGGACCAAATGCTTATGGATATCTTAAAGCCGAAAAGGGAGTTCATCGCTTAGTCAGGATCTCTCCATTCGATGCCTCTGGAAGAAGGCATACTTCCTTCACTTCGATCGATGTTACACCCGAGATTGAAGATGATATTGCAGTAGATATTGATCCAAATGATTTGCGGATCGATACTTATCGGGCGAGCGGTGCTGGTGGTCAGCATGTTAATAAAACGGATTCTGCTATCCGAATTACGCATTTGCCAACAGGAATTGTTGTTCAATGTCAATCGGAGCGTTCACAACATTCGAATAAAGAATCAGCGATGAAGATTCTTCGTTCTAAATTAGTTGAATTAGCCGAACAACAGCGAAAAGATAAGCTAAAAGAAATTAAAGGGGAACAAAGTGAGATCGGATGGGGAAACCAGATCCGCTCCTATGTGTTCTGTCCATACACCATGGTGAAGGATCATAGAACTAACATTGAAATTGGAAATGTTGATTCGGTGATGGATGGTAACATCGATCCATTTATCGAAGGATTTTTACGCACGAAGGCTTAACCTACCAATCGCCTAAGGGGAGGTCGTTTTGTGAGACGAATAATTGCAGCAGTAGTCTTGATCGCTTTAGGAGTTACCCTTCTTGCGTCAATTAAAATGTTGCCTAAATACCTTGCTGCTGAAATAGAGAAGGTTATTCGTGAAGAGGTTGTGGTGGAGAATCTCGAGATTAGCATTAAATCTCACTCGGGTTTTCCACTTTTGCTTGGGAAAATAGATGAGGTTGACGTAAAGGCTACCAATTTGATCGTGGAAGGATTGACGGTTGATAAGCTCGAAGTCGAAGTTAAAGACCTTAAGCTAGATATACAATCCCTTTTTCGCGATCAAGAATTGGCCTTTCAAGATGTAGATTCTATAACTGCCTGGGTTGCACTTAGTGAGGAAACGATTAACAATTATTATCATCAGTATGTCGATCAGCAGCAAGCTTTTGTAATTGATCTAGCAGAGGATGGGGCGATCCTCAATGGAAGTATTAAGTTCTGGAATGTAACTTGGGATGTTGCCCTAAAAGGTCGCTTTGAAATCACTGGACCAACACATATGCAAATTCGTTTTCTACCCGAGGAATTATTGATAGCTGATACAAGGTTTCCACAGGTCTTGCTAGAAATAATTAATGATCAATATCAATTCGCTTTTGATTTCAGTTCATTGCCAGTACCGATAGAGCTAAATCAGGTCAAAACAGAGGGTAATACTTTGATGATCTTTGGTTCTAGTCCAAATCGGTAATAGCGTTACTATGCATTTTGATGAGGTGCAATATGCAAAATCGGTGGCTATGGTTAATTCTTGTTAGTTCCTTAATTCTTTCTTTGATTTTTATTTTCCCGAGACTCCAAATTGAGCAAACGAACAATACTGTGCAATTGATAGTGGACTATGAGAGTTTAGAAGAATTAGCATTACTTGCTGATGTTGAAATCGATGACCTGTTAAGAATGGTTAAGGAAGTGGGCATCGATTATGTCTCACTTCAACAAAGGAATATAGGTTCATACGCTTTACTTGGTGAGGAGCTACCAACTCATCTGAGCGAGTATCTTGATAGTAATAATATTCCGATCAGAGATTTAGTTTCTTTGCCAGCTGGTTTTCTTTCAGAAGATTTGTGGCGGATTCAACAACATGATTTACAAATTGTGCCGCGGCTAAGCAATGCTCCTTGGAATATTACAAAACAATTAACAACTCTTAGAAAAATACCAACCAAATTAATTCTTTTTGCGGGAGAAGATGTACTTGGTTATCCAGAGTTTTTGGGTGAGGTTAGCGATTATCTTTCATCAAATGACTACATGGTAGGAACTATTGAATTTAGTAATCAACGAGGGTTGTCTCAATTCACAACTGTTGAAAATACTGTGAGAGTACATGAAATTAACCCAAAGGAATTAAGGAATCTTTCGAACGAGGAGATAGTTTCTCGTTTCCTCAGAGCGGTACGAGAGCGTAATATTCGGGTACTGTATTTACGCCCCATTTTGATGGAAAAAAATACAGTGGAAGATAGTGTCGCTTACTTTTCTGAGCTAATTACTGAACTAGAGAACAACGGATATCAATTGGGTGAGGCTAAACCTTTCGCCAAGTGGGAACGTTGGAAGGGTTCGTTTATCATAGGCTGGGTAGGGGTTATAGCTGCGAGCGTGATACTTGGTAGTTACTTGTTTAGACTTTCTTTTCCAATAAACTTAGTATTGTTACTTGGTTTGCTTGGAGCAGTGATCGGTGCTTCCTATTTTGATTTCCGACTCACCCAACAGATCATGGCATTGGTCGCAGCAATGGTTTTCCCCAGCTTAAGTATCGTTTTTGTATCACGAACGAAATACGACTTACTACCATCCTACCTTAATGCCGCTCTAATTTCTTTAATCGGTGCTGTCTTTGTAGTGAATTCACTTGGAGAAACTGCCTACCTTGTTAAACTAGAGGAATTTCGTGGGGTTAAATTGATGCATGTAGCACCTATTATCATTGTCTTTTTAGCTGGGATATTGCAAAACTGGGACAGTAAAGCGATTCTTAAACTCTGGAATTACAAACTGCCGATCAAGCATTTAGTCTTACTTGGACTGCTTGGTTTACTAGGTTTATTCTACTTAGGACGAACAGGCAATTTTATCCTGCCTGTCAGTCAATTCGAGTTGGCGGTACGTAATTGGTTAGAAAAAACTTTGATAGTTAGACCGCGAATCAAGGAATTTTTATTTGGTCATCCATTATTGGTTCTTGCATTGCGAACGAGAAAGCCAAAAGGGTGGTCGTGGTTCTTTGTGTTTGCTGTTATTGGCCAATTATCCATAGTTAATACTTTTTGTCATCTGCATACCCCATTGGTAATTAGTTTAATGCGAATGGCATATGGATTGATCCTTGGTTACTTGTTCGGCTTGATATTGTTTAAGCTGTTTGTCATCCTGAAAAGGTGGTTAGAGAATGATACTGATCTCGGGATATTACGGATATGGCAATCTCGGAGATGAAGCTATTTTAGCAGCATTAGTAGAACAACTTGTAGATTTGGGAGTGGAGCGTTCAAGAATTGTTGTTCTCTCGGGGAATCCAGAGCAAACCGAAAAGCATCATAATATTATCGCTATCCATCGTTATGATGGATGGCGATACATAAACTATCTTCGGAAGGCAAAGCTTGTAATAAGTGGTGGAGGATCACTTTTCCAGGATGTAACAAGCAAGCGAACAATTCCTTATTATCTCGGAATTATTGAACTAGCCTTTCTTTTTAGAGTACCCGTGGTTATTTTCGGTCAAGGGATTGGTCCAGTTAATTCGATGGTATTTCATAATTGGATTAAGAGGGTCGCGCGCAGGGCAAGGGGTATCGTTGTTAGAGACCAGGTGAGTGCCCAGTTTTTTGATGATTTGGAACGAGATATTTATATCGGTTGCGACCTTGTTTTTGGATGGTCCAAAGCTTACCAGCCAGTCAAGAACAAGAGTAATCGGATGTTAATTAATCTTCGATCTTACCCAGAATTCTATTCGTTCAAAACAGAATGGAGAAACCTAGTAAAAAATCTAATTCAACATTCTGGTTACCGAGTGGAGTTTATTGCCCTTGGTCCAGGTGACATTGAAATAGGGAAGAGTCTCGCTATCTCTGACCTTGTTATCCGAAATCCAGGCACGGCCGAAGAAGCGATCAATGAATTTGTACAAACGGATATCTGTATTTCCATGCGATTACATGGACTGATTTTTGCTGCATTGGCACAGTGTGGAATTATTGGGATCGACTACGACCCGAAAATTAACGCTCTGGGCGAACAACTAGAGGGGAAAATAGTAAATGCTCAGGTCAATGAGTTGGTACATAAGGAGATTCATGAGGAAATCGAGCGATTTAAGCGGGACCACGAAAAGATTCGTCACCAGTTACAGCAACAGGTTTCTCTACTCAGGGAAAGGTATGAGATAAATAGATTTTGTTTGCAACAGCTGTTGGAGGAATACTATGGATAAAGTTCGTGTTTTGAATGTGGAAATTG
This sequence comes from Bacillota bacterium, assembly GCA_012728115.1. Classification (GTDB taxonomy): domain Bacteria; phylum Bacillota; class Limnochordia; order Darwinibacteriales; family JAAYFS01; genus JAAYFS01. Next base: position 59,968 of record JAAYFS010000004.1, read on the forward strand.
ACAATTATACCATGGAGGAAGCCATTGTAGCTATCGAAAATCTTATTGATAATCAAGGACCTCATCTAGTGGTAACAGCAAATTCTGAAATGATAATGATGGCAAATAAGGATCCACTTTTGGCAGAAATAATTCGCAAAGCTGATGTAGTAGTTCCAGATGGAGCTGGAGTGGTATGGGCTAGTCGAGTTCTAGGTAGCCCATTAAAGGAAAGGATCCCAGGGATTGAATTGATGGAAAATCTTCTCGAAAAAGCGACGGAAAAGAAATGGCGCGTTTTTTTTCTTGGTGGAAAACCTGGGGTGGCAGAACTAGCAGCTCAAAAAATGGTGCAAAAATACCCTGGTTTGAATATAGTAGGATGCCATCATGGATATTTTGATCGTACTGCCGAAGAACTTGTAGTTTCAACATTGGTAGAATCCAAACCACATCTTCTTTTTATTGGTTTAGGAGTGCCCCGCCAGGAAAAATGGGCGGCCTTAAGACTTGCTCAAGTCAAGGTGCCCGTGGCTATGGGTGTTGGCGGAAGTTTTGATGTTTTAGCAGGTGTTTCAAAACGAGCCCCAAAATGGATGCAGAATATGTCTTTAGAATGGTTTTACCGTTTGTTAAGGGAACCACGGAGAATAAAGCGAATGAGCGTACTACCACTATTTGTTCTCTATGTATATCTTGAGCGACTAGTTACCAAGGAGGACATTTAAATGGCGAGAAGTAGATGGGAAACATTTAAAACTACATTTCTTGAATACACTGGAATACTCTTAGGCGTAATTATAACCTCTATCGGAGTTAGCTGGTTTTTAATTCCAAGTAAAATTGCAGCTGGTGGAGTGAGTGGTTTATCGATCGTGATCTTCCACTGGATCGGTGTTCCTGTTGGTTTAACGATGCTAATCCTTAATATTCCCCTCTTTTTGGCTTCCTTGAAGATTCTCGGACGGATGTTTGGAGCAAAGACCATTGTAGGGGCAGTTTCGATGTCTCTCTTTATTGATCTTTTTGAAAGATATCAGATTATCCTTACTAAGGAGCCGCTCTTAGCGTCTATTTATGGTGGAGTAATTGCGGGGATCGGTATGGGGTTAGTATTTCGTTATGGTGGTTCGACAGGTGGAACTGATATGGCTGCTCAGATCGTTGCTAAATATGTACCGATCAGTGTCGGTCAGGCCTTACTTATCGTTGATGGCTTTGTAATCGCTTTAGCTGGATTAATGTTTGGTCCAGAATTAGCTTTATATGCCTTAATAGCTGTTTTTGTTACTACCAAAGCGATCGATGTGGTGCAAGAAGGTCAAAATTATGCCAAGGCTGCTTTCATTATTTCCGACAAGAGTCGAGAGATCGGTCAGGAGATAATGAAGCAATTAGATCGAGGTGTTACCGTACTAGATGGTGAAGGATTATATACTGGGCAAGATCGAGAAGTTATTTTCGTTACAGTTAGTAGGCTTGAGATATCTAAGCTACGGGAATTAGTACGCAATATCGATAGTAGAGCTTTTTTCGTACTCACCGATGTGCGTGATGTTCTCGGTGAAGGTTTTAAAAGGTTATAAATCAGTGACTCGTAAATAATTAAAGTGTAAATTATTTACATTGTATAAGCCCTATCCAGGGCTTATAATGAAAAGTAAAGATAACTAACATAAGTTAGGCCCAATAACATTATTGTATTTTATTATTTATTGAGTAATGATTAAGTTACGGTCAATGAGTTTCATTCTCTAAGCGAAAGATATGAGGCATGGTAAAGAAGTTGGTAAAAGTTCTGATTTAGCAGGAATTCTTATGTTAAAGGCTAAAAGAGTAATTGACAATTCATTGAAGTGATAGAGAAGTCATAGAATTAATATGAACTTTTGTATCCGATCTTAGATGTTATAGGAAGTGAGTGATGGAAATGCGATTTCGAAGATCCATCTTGATTGCGATTATACTGCTACTAGCCACAGGAGTTTATTTAGGCGTTGTTCACCCCCATGTATCTGAGGCTGGTGATGGGATTGCTAAAGTTGATGAGATCGGTGTAGTAATGGAGACAATTGCCTTGGTTACTAATAGGCATTTTTACCAACCGGTTAGTCCACTTAAATTAATAAAATCTTATGTCGCTAATGGAACGATCAATGGGATGTTAAGTGAGGTAGTTGAGGATGATTATACCCGCTACATGGATCCTCAAGCGACAGAATATATGTTAAGTGATACTCAAGGTTCATTTGGCGGTATTGGAATTGTGATTGGAATGCGTGAGGGTCAACTTACCATCGTGTCCCCGATTAAAGGAACGCCAGGTGAGCGCGCGGGTTTGCGCAGCGGTGATAAGATCATGGTGATCGATGGCAAAGAAACTGCTTATATGAGCCAGAACGAAGCGGTAAGTCTGATGCGAGGACCAGTTGGTGAGGCAGTTACTATAATTATTCAACGTGGCGACGAAGACGAGCAACTGGAGGTTCAGATCATCAGAGATATGATCGAAGTTGATTCCGTTAGTGAACCCAAAATGTTAGATGGTAAAATCGGTTATGTTCAAATATCGAGTTTTACCGATCGAACAGCTGAAGAATTAACCACGGTATTGCAGCTCTTGGATGAACAAGGGATGGAAGCGCTCATTTTGGATTTGCGATTCAACCCTGGAGGAACTTTATCAGCTGCGATTAGGGTAGCAGATCTATTCATTAGTTCAGGTCCGATCGTGCATTTGGAAGATAAAGATGGAAACAGAACTACTTATTCAGCGACTAGGGCAGGAACTAGACCACAGATTCCAATGGCTGTTCTGATAAATGGTGGAAGTGCTAGTGGATCCGAGATTGTTGCTGGCGCCCTTCAGGACCATTCGATCGCGACCTTGATCGGTACCGATTCTTTTGGGAAAGGATTGGTTCAATCGATTTATCCTTTGAGCAATGGTGGTTCAGTAGCAATAACTGAGCAAGTTTATCTTACTTCCATAGGTCGCGATATCAACAAACTCGGGATAAGCCCAGACATAGTTGTTGAGATTTCTGAAGAGGAAGAAGAAGCATTGTATTTCGAGGAAGATTCGCCAGATATCCAGTTGGAAAAAGCAATTGAAGTCTTACTAGAACATCTGGGAAGAGGTAGTGAGCGAGGAGTGGCATAGATGACATATTTCTGGGAGATTCTGTCATTTGTTGGTAGAAACATGGTGTACATGTTTACCAACACCCAATTCTTACTAATCACTGCGGTAGTTTTTTTCCTTGTTCATGGTCAATACAAAAAGATTCATTTCAGGGAGAAAAGAATGTTTGGTTTTGCTCGTGGCAACCCATTACTCGATACCATTGAGTCTTTCGGGTATGGGTTAATTGGTGGTTTTCTGGCGACCTTTTTATTTTTTTTGTTAGGAGTATCCCTAACTGAAGCAGGAATATTGTACCTGTGGTTAGGTGCCATTTTATTGATGTTGATCCATCCTCGCTTTTTGTGTTTTTCTTATTCTGGTGGGATCTTAAGTGTTTCAAGCATTATTTTTGGATTTCCGAAGATCGATGTGGTCGCTGTAATGGCATTAGTAAGCATACTACACCTGGTAGAAGCGTCTTTAATTTGGATTCATGGAGAAAAGAAAGCTAGCCCTGTTTATCTTAAACACAAGAGTGGAAGAATTGTCGGAGGCTTCATGATGCAGAAATTCTGGCCACTACCGTTTATTGCTCTTGCTTATACTGTGGCAAGTTTGAGTATGGTTGAGGAAGGGATCATGATGCCGAATTGGTGGCCGATCGTTAAACCCGAAGTGGTGATCCCCGAAGGTATGGGTTTGGTTTATTTTTTGATTCCTGTGATGGCAGCTTTAGGTTATAGTGATTTTTCGGTTACTATGCAACCACAAGAAAAATGCAACCAAACCGCCCTTCATCTTGGACTATTTAGTATCCTATTATTAGGGCTCGCGTTATTAGCGGATCGTTTCAATTCTTTAGCGATTTTACCTGCTTTATTTGCACCGCTTGGGCATGAATTCGTGATCTATTTGGGTAATAAACGTGAAGCGAAGGAAGAACCGATCTATGTGAGCAACCAAAGTGGAGTGATGATTCTAGATGTTTTTCCCAACTCCCCAGCGGATAAAATGGGTTTGCGTTCAGGAGATATCATCAAGAGTGTTAATGGTGTTGAAGTGTACAATTCGCGAGATTTTTTGTTCCAGATGACTCCGTGGCTGATTGACCCAGTCTTGGAAGTGGAGAATCAGCTTGAGGGGACGAAACGTCATGCCGTGAGTTTCAGAGGAAAAGTACCACCGATAGGAATTATTCCTGTTCCTGAGTATAATCGCGGCGCTTATATCCAGATTAAAGAAGGCCGTTTGATTTCCTGGATAAAGAATATCTTTCGACGGAAAAAGAGGTAATTTATGAAGAGTTCAATTACTAATCATCAACTAATAAAATGGATAATCCCTGGTTTTTTGCTCTTATGCGCCTTCACTTTTCTTGGCACCGTTTTTGGACAAGTTGGAAGTTTCTTTGGACTGGTTCCTTCACCGAAAGAACTTCTGATCACTGCGGAGACAGACGATTTGGTTGCTGAGGCAATTTTTCGGGATTTTTGGGAATCCCATGGTTTTCTCATTGCTTCAATGGAGATATCATTTAACGAACGTTCGGAGCAACGTGATGATCTCAATCTCTCTTGGGAGGAAAGAAGCGATGAGTGGTTTTTAGTGCCGCGTCGCCCAGAAATTACTTTAACTGGTACTGTTGAGTTAATGACGGATCTGCTCGAAACATTGGGTTATACTTCCGAAGTATTCATCGATAATTACTCAGTTTTTGTGAAAGTTTTTAAGAAAATTGAAGAGCTTGATGAACACGTGATGATTCATCAAAGTAAGTTTGTCCATGTCAATCCAACAAGTGCTTTCTTGCCAGAAATGGTAGCAGAAGGTGGCGAAGGAGAACAGATTATTGTAGACACATTTTCACAACCTTTGCTAGCTATCGTAATCGATGACTGGGGATATGCTTCGATCGCCGCCCAACCTTTACTGCAGTTTCCGTTTCCTTTAACTATGGCAATCATTCCTCACTTGTCACACTCTTTTGAGTATGCTAGACAAGGAGCGGTTTTCGGTCACGAGATAATTCTTCATCAACCGATGGAAGCGGTAAATAGTGGAATAGACCTAGGGGAAGGTGCATTATATACTTTTATGGATGAAACAGAAGTGCGTGAACAATTGATGCGCAATGTTCAGCATCTTCCAATGATTTCTGGAGTAAACAACCATATGGGATCGAAAGCAACTAGTGATCGCAGATTAATGAAGGATGTTTTAACTGTCCTAAAGGAATTGGAACTATTCTTCTTGGATAGTTATACGATTGCTACCAGTGTAGTAGCGGAAGTAGCCGAGGAAGTTGGTCTTCCGTATGCAGTTAATCGGTTGTTTATCGATAACGAAAATGAAGAGGAATATATTAAAGAACAAATTAGGCGTGGTATAGCACTTGCTCAAAAGAATGGATCGGCGATAATGATCGGACATGTTCGTCCTGCAACTGCTCGGGCCTTGTGGGATTCCTTGCCTGAAATTATTGAATCAGGAGTCAAAATAGTGCCAGTGTCGGAGTTACTGAAATATCCACAACAAAGAGAACTTGATTATCAAGAGGCTTATAGGCAAACAAAAGAGGTAGAGTTATAATCTACCTCTTTTGTGTCTTATATCGTTCAAATGATTCCTTAATAATTTCTATTGCTTTTTCTCTTGGATACCAGTCCCCAACTCTGGTTTGCTTTTTTTCTAGATCCTTATATACTTTAAAGAAATGAGTTATCTCGCGCAGAAGATGATCGGGAACATCTTCTATATTTTTCACCCAATTCCACTGGGGATCACTGATGGGGACGCAGAGGATTTTTTGGTCAGATCCTTTTTCATCCCACATTTCGAATACTCCAATTGGTTGTACTCGGATATAACAACCAGGGAAGGTAGCTTCTCCAACAAAAACGAGGGCGTCTAACTCGTCCCCGTCTTCAGCAAGGGTTTCGGGGATAAATCCATAATCCGCTGGATAATGAACAGCAGAAAACAACATCCTATCAAGGTAAAAACGTCCATCGTCTTTATTAAACTCGTATTTGTTTCGGCTTCCTTTGGGGATTTCGACCATTACTAATAGATCATTTAGATCATTCAAGAGAATAACCTCCTCTTAGTTTTGGGTGCTATTTATTTTCAACTTGAAATCTCTTATTCCTTTTTTTACAAAATAAAAAGGAATAAAATTACTAAATGACGAACATATGTTTCGTTAAGGGGTGAGTAGAATTGGCACAATCAACGCGTTTATTCAAGGTAGAGGCTCCTTTCGAACCAACAGGGGATCAACCTAAAGCAATTGAGCAACTCTCCGAAGGGATACGTCGAGGACTAAAAGCTCAAACACTTTTAGGTGTAACTGGATCGGGTAAGACTTATACAATGGCTAAGGTGATAGAACAGGTACAAAAACCAACCTTGGTTATCGCGCATAATAAAACACTCGCTGCACAACTATGTAATGAGTTTAGGGAGTTCTTTCCTAATAATGCTGTAAATTACTTTGTTAGTTATTATGACTATTATCAACCAGAGGCATACGTGCCACAAACAGATTTATATATAGAGAAGGACGCATCGATCAATGACGAAATCGACCGACTTCGCCATGCTGCTACGCGCGCCCTTTTCGAGCGTCGCGATGTTATTATCGTGGCCAGCGTTTCGTGTATTTATGGATTAGGTTCACCAGAAGATTATATGGGAATGACTTTGTCGATCAAAAGTGGTGAGTTCCGGGATCGGGATCATATTTTGCGACGATTAGTGGGAATTCAGTATGAACGAAATGATATCGGGTTTACTCGTGGTACGTTTCGTGTAAGAGGCGATATTATCGAAATTATTCCTGTTTACTATGAGAATGTGATTCGGATCGAGCTGTTTGGTGATGAGGTTGAACGGATCATGGAAATCGATCCGATAACGGGCGAAGTGTTAGATGTCCCAGAAGATATTACTCTCTATCCTGCTTCTCACTATGTAACATCTGAAGAAAAACTAAAAAGAGCATTAGTTTCCATCGAGGAGGAATTAGAAGAGCGCTTACGGGAACTTAAAGATCAAGGTAAGTTGCTCGAGGCTCAAAGATTGCAGCAGCGTACTCTTTATGATTTAGAAATGTTGAGAGAGGTAGGGTTTTGCCAGGGAATTGAGAATTACTCGAGGCATTTAACAGGTAGGGCTCCTGGTGAACAACCCGCCACTTTGATCGATTACTTTCCGAAAGACTATCTGATGATCATAGATGAGTCACACGTTACAATTCCTCAAATTCGGGGCATGTACTTTGGAGACCGTTCAAGAAAAGAGAACCTAGTTGAGTATGGTTTTCGTTTGCCATCTGCCCTCGATAATAGGCCGTTGATGTTTAATGAATTTGAGGAACATATTAATCAAGTTGTCTTTGTATCCGCCACCCCAGGTCCCTATGAAAAGGAACACTCCGCTCAAATAGTAGAGCAATTGATTAGACCTACTGGTTTAATAGATCCTAAAGTACTGGTTCGTCCTGTTAAAGGACAAGTCGATGATCTGCTTGATGAGATCGCCAAAGTGGTGGAAAGAAATGAACGAGCTTTAGTAACAACATTAACGAAACGAATGGCTGAAGATCTCACTGATTATCTCACTGAAGCAGGTGTTAAGGTCCGCTACCTTCATTCAGATATCGATGCGATCGAAAGGATCGAAATTCTTACCGAATTACGGCAGGGAGTTTTCGATGTCTTAGTCGGGATTAACTTGTTGCGAGAAGGTCTTGATTTACCAGAGGTATCCTTAGTGGCTATCTTAGACGCTGATCGGGAAGGATTTCTCCGTTCGGAAACATCACTTATCCAAACAATCGGGCGCGCTGCTCGAAATGTAAATGGACTAGTTATTATGTACGCTGATACAATTACTGAATCTATGAGAAAAGCGATCGATGAAACTAATCGACGGCGCGAACGACAAATGGAACATAACAGAATTCATGGTATAATACCTACTACGGTGAAAAAAGCAATTACGGATATTGTCCAAAGTGAGCGGGCTGCTGAAGAGGAAGCTAAATACGGTGCAAAAGAAAGTCCGCAAAAGAAAACTTATAAAGATCTTGCTGCTCATATCAAGGAGCTGGAAAAGCAAATGTACGATGCTGCTAGTGAGTTGAATTTTGAGTTAGCAGCGAAATTGCGCGATGAAATTCAGGAATTAAGAGAAGAAATGGGGCTACTAGCTTGAGTAAGGATAAGTTAATTATTAAAGGTGCTAGACAACATAATTTAAAAAATATTGATCTGGAATTACCGCGCGATAAATTGATCGTGATCACTGGATTATCTGGTTCGGGGAAGTCGTCACTAGCGTTTGACACCATTTATGCTGAAGGACAGCGAAGATACGTAGAATCACTTTCTTCCTATGCTCGCCAATTTCTCGGACAAATGGACAAACCAGATGTCGACTTTATTGAGGGTTTATCGCCTGCTATCGCCATTGATCAAAAGACTACAAGTCGTAACCCTCGTTCAACAGTGGGAACAGTCACTGAAATCTACGACTATTTAAGACTATTATACGCACGCATTGGTAAGCCACATTGTCCAAATTGTGGTAAACCGATCGCGCAACAGACTGTTCAACAAATCGTGGATCAGGTGCTCGAATTGCCAGAACGAACCCGAATTCAGGTACTTGCACCCGTAGTGCGCGGTAGAAAAGGGGAGCATCGCAAAGTTTTTGAAGAGATCCGTAAAGAAGGATTCGTTCGAGTACGGGTCGATGGTGAACTGCGAGAAGTGACAGAACAGATCGATCTAGATAAAAACAAACAGCATTCGATCGAGATCGTTGTCGATAGAATCGTTGTTCGCCCTGATATCCACGGTCGTCTCGCTGATTCTATTGAAACAGCACTTAAGCGTGGCGATGGTTTAGTCATTATCGATATTATTGGTCAAGAAGAGGTTATCTTTAGTGAAAAATTTTCTTGTATTGACTGTGGTATTTCTATGGAAGAATTAAGCCCAAGAATGTTTTCATTTAATAGTCCTTTTGGGGCGTGTCCAGATTGTGATGGACTAGGTTCACGGATGGAGCTGGATCCAGATTTGCTACTGGATCTGGACAGTACAGTCAATGACGGTGGGTTGATTCCGTGGAGAAACAGTAGAAGTAAGTGGTTAAGCGCTATTTTGCAATCGGTATGTGAGAAGTACGATATCGACATGAATATACCGCTAAGACAATTATCTCAGGAACAGATAGATGTTCTCCTTAATGGAATCGGTGATGAAGTGGTTCAATTCCCGTATGAAAATAAAGCTGGACTCAAGAGAATTTATGAATCTCGCTTTGAGGGTTTAATTGGTGTGCTCCATAGAAGATACATGGAAAGCTCTTCTGACTGGGCGAGACACGATATAGAACAGTATATGAGTACTCGTGTGTGCGGCACTTGTAACGGAAAACGATTACGTCCAGAAATCTTGGCAGTTACTGTTGGTGGGGTAAATATTATGGAACTTACCGCCTTATCGATTCGCGACTGTCATAAGTTCTTTGCCGAGCTTACTTTTACTGAGCGTGAATTAACAATCGCTCATCAAGTTATCAGAGAGATTAAGGAACGCTTAGGTTTTTTAATCAACGTTGGCTTAGATTATTTGACCCTCGACCGTGCTGCTGGAACACTTTCTGGTGGAGAAGCACAGCGAATTCGATTGGCTACTCAGATTGGTTCGAGTCTCGTAGGGGTTTTATATATCCTCGATGAACCCAGTATTGGGTTGCATCAAAGAGATAATGATCGATTGCTGGCAGCACTTAAAGGTTTACGAGATCTAGGTAATACCTTGATTGTAGTTGAACATGATGAGGATACCATGAAGGCAGCGGATTGGATCGTGGATATCGGTCCTGGTGCAGGCGCACATGGTGGCGAAATTGTCGCTGAGGGAGCTTATAAGGATATCTGTGATAACGAAAATTCGATAACTGGGCAGTATTTGTCGCGTCGAAAAGCGATTAGAGTTCCTGAACAAAGAAGAGAGCCTAACGGAAAATGGTTAACCATCAGAGGAGCTCGCGAAAATAATCTTAAGAATATCGATGTCAAGATTCCAATGGGAGTAATGACTTGTATCACAGGTGTCTCTGGCTCAGGTAAGAGTACATTAATTAACGAGATCCTTTATAAAAAACTAGCTCAATCGCTCCATAGAGCTGCCACTAAACCAGGGGCGCATACCGCAATTGACGGAATCGAACATTTGGATAAAGTAATCGATGTGGATCAATCGCCGATCGGAAGAACTCCGCGTTCTAATCCTGCAACCTATACTGGGGCGTTCGATGGAATTCGCGAAGTATTTTCGCTGACGAACGAAGCTAAAATAAGAGGTTATGCTCCTGGAAGGTTTTCGTTTAATGTAAAGGGTGGAAGGTGCGAAGCCTGCAAGGGTGATGGAATCATCAAGATAGAGATGCACTTCCTTCCAGATGTGTATGTACCTTGTGAGGTTTGTCGTGGTAAACGCTATAATCGAGAAACTTTGGAAGTAAAATACAAAGGTAAATCAATAGCCGATGTTCTTGATATGACGGTTGAGGAAGCGGTAGAATTCTTTAAAAACATCCCTAAAGTGCATCGGAAGCTACAAACTCTCTACGATGTCGGTTTGGGCTATATCAAACTTGGACAACCTGCAACCCAATTATCAGGTGGAGAAGCACAACGGGTTAAGCTAGCAACTGAACTAAGTCGTAGGAGTAATGGAAAAACTCTATATATCTTGGACGAACCGACTACTGGTTTACATTTTGCGGATATTCAAAAATTACTTGAGGTTCTCGGTAGATTGGTGGATGCAGGTGATACAGTTATCGTGATCGAGCATAACCTCGATGTGATCAAGACTGCCGATTATGTGATCGACCTAGGCCCAGAAGGAGGAGAGTTAGGAGGGACAGTAGTAGCAACTGGTACCCCAGAAGAAATTTGTCAAGTTTCGGCTTCCTATACAGGTCAATACCTGAAGCCCTTGTTGGCGGATAAGATGGTAACAAAATAGAATTTAAGGGGGGTGAGTGTTTTGGATATTCGTGAAAAGCTAAAGCTTTTGCCTACAAAGCCTGGAGTTTATTTAATGAAAGATGCTGCTAATGAGATCATTTATGTAGGTAAAGCTGTCAATTTGAGAAATAGGGTTCGATCTTATTTTCAAAGCTCGAAAAACGGAAGTCCTAAAGTAAAAGCTTTGGTGGAGCATATCGCCGATTTTGAATATATTGTTACTGATTCGGAAGTAGAAGCCCTTATTCTCGAGAGTAACCTAATTAAGAAACACTCCCCTTGGTACAATGTTAGGCTTAAGGACGACAAGAGTTACCCCTATATTAAAGTAACTCTTAACGAATACTTTCCACGTGTGTTCATGGTGAGGCGAAAAGTACAAGATGGCTCACGCTACTTTGGACCGTATACAAATGCCAAAGCGGTAAAAGAAACATTGCTCTTCTTGCACAAACTTTTTCCTTTAAGAACATGCAAGAAAGATATTCGTCCTGGTCAGCAGGATCGACCATGCCTTAATTACCATATCGGAAAATGCCTCGCGCCGTGTGCGGGAAAGGTTGGTGTGGAAGAGTATAGGCAGATGGTAGATGAGGTATGTCTATTCTTAGAAGGACGTCATGAACGGATCATTCCTGATTTAGAAAAGCGAATGGGGGATGCAGCAGCAGACCTGCAATTTGAAAAAGCTGCCCGTTATCGTGATCAGATCCAATCTTTAAATAGTATCATCGAGAAGCAAAAGGTGGTTTCGAATCGCGATGAGGATTATGATGTCCTAGGTTTCCATAAGGAAGAAGGGTTGGCTTGTGTCCAAGTATTTTTCGTTCGTAGTGGAAAAGTAATCGGTCGCCACCACTTCCTGTTAGATTGTGCCGTAGATGAGGAAGAGCCAGAGATTCTTGCTGCCTTTATTAAACAATACTACTCTGAAGCATCTTTTATCCCGAAAGATATCTTGTTGCCTTTTGGTCTTGACGATAGGGATGTTTTAGAAGAGTGGTTAACTCAAATCGGGCAACGACGTATCTCGTTGAAAATTCCACAACGGGGCGAGAAAAGGCGACTAGTTGAGATGGTCAATCAGAATGCTGAACTTGTGTTGGGGGAATACTCGGCATATCAGGAACGCAAAAAGAATGAGCGTGCACTTGCCTTGTCTGAATTGAAGGATGTGTTAAGGTTAGAGAACGAACCAACCAGGATCGAGGCTTATGATATTTCCAATACTCAAGGAAACCAAATCGTTGCAGCGATGGTAGTGATGATCGATGGCCGACCAATGAATCAGTTTTATCGTCGTTTTAAAATTACTAGCGTAACCGATGGACCAGATGACTATCGATCGATGCAAGAAGTTATTCGACGTCGCTTTTCTAATGAGAGTCTCGGTGATTTTCCTGACTTAGTGGTAATAGATGGTGGTAAGGGTCAATTAAATGCGGCAGTTAAGGAGCGCGACCAATTAGGGTTAAATTCAATCCCATTTATTGGTTTGGCAGAAAAGAATGAAGAAGTTTTTGTCGAAGGCGATCCCAATCCAGTTGGCTTTAAAGAGAACTCACCAGGGCATCTATTACTCCAACATATCCGTGATGAAGCTCATCGATTTGCACTTTCTTATCATCGCAATTTGCGCCAAAAAGCGAGCCGCCAGTCAGCACTAGACAGTATTGATGGCGTTGGTCCCAAAAGAAAACGGGCGCTTTTGCGTCATTTCGGAACGGTGCAAAAAATCCGGGAAGCAACTATCGAGCAACTGATGGAAGTGGAAGGGATGAATAAAAAGGTGGCGCAAGAGGTCTACCAGCACTTACGGACTAAAAAATAAATTTTCGAGGCAAGAAGGTAAATGCCAACCTTTCAAGAATATAGAAAAATAAAGAAAACTTGGCGAATGGAGGAAATGGTTTTGAAGAAGTTGTTAGTTGCAAGTCTAGTATTAGCCTTGTTATTGGCGAGTAGTGTAGGTGTTATGGCATCGTCTTTCAAAATGGACGGAATGTTTTTGTTCGGTAAGTCCGTTCTAGCAGACGGGGAAGCAAATGAGCTCGACATGGGTGTTTTAGCAAACTTAGAAGCGGAGTTATTTAATAACTTTCTTTTATCAGCGAGATTTATGAAAACATTTGCTTTCAGAATTGACGATGAAGGTCTAGCAGAGGGAGAAAGCATCGGTCAAACCATTATGTCGATCGGCGGTGGCTATCGTGTATTTAGCGATCCAACCATGTCCGCTTACGTAGGCGCAGGATTTTCGACCGTTGAACTAGGCGTTAAAGGTATGAATCCTGAGGTATCAATCAGCGGTAGTGGCTATCACTTAGCAGTTGGAGCAAGCTTTGAAGTTTATCCAAAGATTACACTGTTTGGAGATGTTTCATATGCTCCGAAAATCACAAACTTCAAGGTCGACAACATCGAGAAAGTTGAAGGTTCTGCTCTTGTTGGACGCGTTGGCGTTTCCTACAGCATCACCGAGATGATTGGTGTAGAAGCTGGTTTCGTACACAGCAAAGTTGGAACCAAGGAGGTACCAGATAGTATTAATGCTTATAGCAGCAATCTCATCGGTGCTGGTATTGTAATCAACTTTTAGGTAGAAAAGAAAAAAGCAAATACGAGAAATCGATTAAATCGAAGAGAATAAGAGGAACGTATCCCAGCTAATGTGGTGGGTAATACGTTCCTTTTTTGTCGATTTTTATTGTCTTAATGAAAGTCTGATATTGAGTTTCGATTCCTTTCCACCAAAAGGTTCAGTTGAAAAATACACCCAATCTCCAGGACTAATCGTTCCGCTATTTGTAATGTCAAGATGTGCTTCAATATAGTACGTTCCAGTCGGTAAAACAACTTCAAAGAAGCGATTGTTTATTTCCACATCGTAACGTGAATTATCTTCACTGATAAAAGTAAGTTTTGTGTTATCTAGGTTAGCCTCAGTAATCGCAGCATAGGCATTTATCAATCTCGTTCCAGGATAATCTAGGTCTAATTCAATCCCAGTGTCCCAGAGTATTCTTTTGAGAGTCTCGGAATCGGAAACTCCATTGTTGGCCTTAAGTAAAGCTGCCAAACCTGTTACAAGTGGTGCCGCCATAGACGTTCCCGATAATTCTCCGTAAGCTTGGACTTCAGAGGTTTTGAAAGTACTCCAGATATTCACCCCTGGTGCATAGATCTTAACGCCGTCCCCAGATTCATAGTAGTACCAACGAATGTGAGATTTATTAGTTGCCCCTACTGCGATTACTTCTTCATAACGAGCTGGGTAGATAAAACCTTTGTTTCCAGCTGCGGCGATAATAATGATTCCCTTATCGTGCGCTTCTTTGATGCACTCGTGTAAGTAACTTGATTCCTGAGTTCCGCCAAGACTTATATTGATTATATCTACTTCAAATTCAATCGCTTTTTTAATGCCTTCAGCCAAGGACTCTACGGTTGCATTCCCCTTGTCGCTAAAGACTTGAATCGGAATAAGATTTACATCCCAGGTGGCGCCAGCGATCCCTATTCGGTTATTAGTCGTGGCTCCTATTATTCCAGCTACATGGGTCCCGTGGCTATTCTTACTTGTATCCACTACTTTATTATTCTTAGCGATAACATTATAAGCGTTTTGTTTGTCGATATTTGCCTGGAGATCAGGATGGTTAATATCTACTCCTGTATCAATTACTGCTATTGAAATGTTAGGTGAGTCATTAGTAATACTCCAGGCTTCTGGGAGATAGATAGCCTCTAGATTCCATTGCTTATCAAAGAATTGATCGTTAGGTTCGATTCTTTGTTGAGTTCGTTGAGTATGATTAGTAGCTAAAGTAGTTTGATTACTGAGATTTGCTAAGGAGAAGTAATATTCGTTTATGTATACTTCTTCGATCGCAGGATGGTTGCGTGCTCGTTGATAAAGGTGGTCAATATCATCGTCTTCTTTTACTCGAAATTTGATTAATTCTAGATATTCGTTTATGGTATATTCTAGGGCGTCTAGCTCAATCATCAAATTCTCTAGTTCCGAACCACTCTTCAGTCTAGTTCTTACTAAGATTTCCTTTGGACGTTCGATAACACTTAGCTCTTCAATAGACGTTGAACGTATACTAGATATACCAAAATCAACTAAGGCATAATCAACTCTTCCTGACACTATAGTTTCGTTTTTCGCTAAAATGGAGATGCTTAACTCTGTCCTTGCGGTGCTAAGCGATAAAATCTCATGATGGGACCAGTATTCATCATGAGAGATTTCCAACCATAATGGGAATGTATTTTTCAAGACGCTGAATTCAAAATATCCTTGGTTGTCAGTTTTATGTACAAGATTTACTTTGGTACCAGAGTAATCGGTTAAGTATACTGTAGCTTCGACAATCGGTTCGTTTGCATAATTTAATACATAACCCGAGACTTTAAGATAGTCGCTGTTTGGAGTTTTATTGGATCCAAAAAGGCAGCCAGATAAAAACAGGGTGAGGATTAGAATAGTAACCTTTAACCGAGACATATTGCTTGACCATCCTTAGCATTTATTAAAGTTCACCTAAGGTATTCGCTAAATAAATTTAATATCCTATTTAAAGGACTACGTTCTAATTTACCGAAATTGATCTTGAATAGGAGGAGAGATTTAATAATGATTAAACTAGTAGCTATAGATATCGATGATACCTTGATCAATGCAAACCTAAGGATTCCTGAGGAAAATATAAGAGCTATTCGTAAAGTGATTGAGGCAGGCGTGGTGGTAACCTTTGCAACTGGAAGAATGCACGTTTCTGCATTACCATTTGCCAAAGAGATCGGTTTCAGTTCTCAATTACCACTGATCACCTATAACGGGGCGATGGTACGAAGGGTAGATGGTGAATTAATCCATCATACCCCTTTGAATAAGGAACTCTGTATAGATATCGTGAAGCAAAGTCTCGAAAACAACTGGACTATCAATGCCTACTACGATGATCGAGTTTACGTCAATAAGTATAATCACTATATTCGTCAATATGAGACACTTGCTAGGGTTGAAGCAACCGAAGTCAAAGAGTTTTTAGATTTTGTTCAGGACGAAGAAAAAGAGTTTTCTAAACTTCTGATCATTGATGAAGCTCAAGAAATTGCAAAACGTAAGGAATATTTACGTGATCGATATGGCAAGAACGCTCAGATCGTTAACTCGAAGGATATCTATATTGAAATCACGGATCCATTAGCAACGAAAGGAGTTGCGCTGGAAAACCTCGCAACTAAATTGGGAATTGATCAGTCCGAAGTAATGGCTATTGGGGATAGTGGAAACGATATTTCAATGCTAAAATTTGCGGGAGTAGCCGTTGCGGTTGCAAATGCATCCGCAAAGGTGCAAAGTTATGCAAGTTTTGTAACAACGAGCAATGAAGAGTGCGGTGTAGCTGTGGCATTGCAAAAATATTTTCCAAATTTATTCGGAAATTGCCAAATCTAAATCAGTATGATATTATGAATATATCTATGCAAAAATAAACTAACTATGTTGCAGAGAGGGGATAATACGGTTGGCAGGAGTGTTATTAACTAACGTAACCAAACATTACGGAAACGTTGTTGCAGTCAATGGTATCAACTTAGATATTAAAGACAAAGAATTCATTGTTTTCGTAGGTCCATCTGGTTGTGGGAAATCCACTACCTTAAGGATGATCGCTGGTTTGGAGGAAATCACTGGCGGTACCATCAGTATTGATGAAACAGTAGTAAACGATGTTCCTCCAAAGGACAGAGATATTGCAATGGTATTCCAAAACTATGCTCTGTATCCACACATGGACGTATATAACAACATGGCTTTTGGTTTAAAGTTGCGCAAACTTCCGAAATTGGAAATCGATCGGCGAGTACAAGAAGCTGCAAAGTTACTCGGACTTGAGACTCTGTTCGATCGCAAACCTAAGGAATTGTCAGGTGGACAAAAGCAACGTGTTGCTCTCGGACGAGCTATCGTGCGAGAACCAAAAGTGTTCTTGATGGACGAGCCATTATCAAACTTGGACGCTAAATTGCGGGTGCAAATGCGCTCCGAATTGACAAAACTCCATCAAAGACTGCAAACAACAGTTGTGTATGTTACCCACGACCAAACAGAGGCTATGACAATGGGTAACCGAATTGTAGTAATGAAAGACGGATTGATTCTTCAAGTTGGATCACCACTTGAGATCTATAACCATCCAGCAAACGTGTTTGTAGCAGGATTTATTGGAAGCCCAGCAATGAACTTCCTCAATGTTGTTCTAACTAAAGAGGGCGACGATTACGTTCTTTCCACTGAACAGTTCAAAATAACTGTTGCAAAAGAAAGAGCTGCTCAAATCAAAAACATTGGTAAGTATGTAAATAAACCAGTTATCTTAGGAATTCGTCCAGAAGATATTAAAGATGTAGCAATGCTTGAAGAAGGTAGAAGTGCAGACATGGGAATGTTTGAAGCTAAAGTTGATGTTATCGAGCCAATGGGAGCAGAAGTTTTTGTCTACTTTACATCCGGTGAAAATGAATTCGTAGCAAGATTTGAAAATGGTACAAAGGCAGCGATGGATGCAGAAATGAAAGTCGCTTTCGATATGAAAAAGATTCACTTATTTGACAAGGAAACAGAAGAAGTTATCCGTTAATAAGGCGTTAGGGGCCGAGCATAATTGCTCGGCCTTTTTTGTTTTTCAAAAAGATACGAAATGGTATAAATTACTATCCTCATTTGAGCAGGAAAAGCAAATGAAAAAAAGAATATTAATAGCGTCGAACGTGCTAACTTATGTTAGTCAGTAAGACAAAGATTTTCAAATTTATCACTGCTGATTGAAGCCTGAGACAAAGAAAGGAGGTGCACCCCCGCTATTGTACTAAGGACGAAGTTAGCAAAGTGATGAATTCTACCAATCGCAGTAAAGGAACTTCGAAACAGAGGAAACATGGATACTCAATTACGCAGTTCCTGTTTTAAAGCAACGAACATCGCCATATGTTGATTAGCTTTAATATTCAAGGGGGACAAATAAAAATGAAGAGTAGAATTATAGCTTTAACTCTTGCAGCTGTTATGGTACTGACAGTTCCAGTGCTTGCTGCAGGTATCGACCTTAATGGTAAAATTGCTACAAACTTAGAAATCGAAAAAACAGATGAAGTAAGAGTTATTCCTAGTTCAGGCGTTGAACTAAATCTTGGTCTAAAGGCTGGCGAAAACAATGTTAGAGCTGGCGTAAATATTGGAATGGCTTCCGATGAAGATGAACAAGCTATTATGCCAACTGATTTAGTACTTCAATTCAAAAATGCTTTTATTGAAGCAGATGGTGCATTCTGGCATGGTGGTCCTGAAGCAACAACCAGATTTGGTCATCTAAAGATGAACTATGGACCATATGCAACTATTACTAACAGAAGTGGTGTTAGCATCAGCAATATGCAAATCGATGCCCTAACATTGAATGGTTTTTATGGTTTAGCTAACGCTGATAACCAAGACCTAGGTGGAATTAGAGCTGACTATACCTTAGATGATATCAGATTTGGTTCAGCAGTTATTCTTGGTGAAAAATTAAATATCGTTATGGATGCCGATGCAGCTTTAGCAGAAAACCTAATAGTTGGTGGAGCAGCTAGAGTTGAGTTAGCAGAAGAAGAACAAGAACACAATAAAGTATGGTCCGCGAAAGCTATTTACCGTCCAATGGATAACCTGGTTGTCCACGGTGGATATATGTCTATCACCGATGGTTGGGATCCAGAATGGATTTCTGCTGAATGGTTAGCAAAAGATCAAAACGGTCAAATTATTAGAAGCAATAACCAAGGTTTTGTAGTTGGACTTCAAACTGAACAACAAGGCGTAAACATTAAAGCCGATTATGATCAAATCTTTGAAACAGCAGTCCTTGCTGCAGAAACAGATTACGAAGGATACAACCTAAACGTTAAGACCATTATCGATGTTCCTTCAATGGACGAAATGGCAACAAGATCAACCGAGTTTGGTGTTGAAAAACAATTCGAAATCCCAGGTGGAGTAGAACTCGATGCTAGATACCAAGGTAAATATGTACCAGCTAACAAGAGACTCACTCATACACTTGGAGTAGGTACAACACTTGATATTATTCCTGCAATCGAAGGTCTTGCAATCGATGGTCAAGTTTCCTTCCATGAATTGAATCTTGATACAGTTGGTTACAAACTCAACGCTGAATTTGTAGCACCAAATGGAATCAACTTTGGATTCGAGCATGAAAGAAACGTTGGAACAACCTTTAACGCTGGAATGACAGTCGAATTCTAAAAATAGCACAAAGATAAGGGAAATTTAGCGTCCTGCAAAGCAGGACGCTTCCTAAAGAAAAAAGTAAGCCCAAACACTAAGTAGGACGATGTAGAAATACATCGTCCTATTAATTTTTTGTTAAAATAAAGAAGGAATGTTAATTTTAATAGAGAAGTATAAAATGGGCCTTCCTTCTATCAGAAAAAAATTTTTCAAAATCCGGGCTTTTAAGGAGGAATTAGTCGGGAAGTGTCTAATAAATGACTAGGTAAACTAGTGTATTTCTTCCGGAAGGTTAACTGGGAGGAAAGGAGGTGCCCGTTCAGTTGCCAGTAACCAGGACAAGGAAGAAAGAAAGCATTATCGTACGCTACGTAAGGAAAAAGGAAACAAGGATACTTTTTCCCTAAGGTTACGATGATGCACCATTATTACTCAAAAAAACTGAGGGGGAAATATAATGAAAAAGAGAATTTTATTACTTACTCTTGTGCTCGTAATGGCACTCAGCAGCAGTGTTTTTGCTGGTGTAACTTTACATGGTAACCTCCATGTTGAGTTCTTAAGCTATGACTACGAATTCTTTAACAACGATAAAACTCATTTCTGGCACTGGTGGAACCTCCACTATTACTTTGCTAACAATGATGGCGCTAACTGGAGCGTTGACGGTCGTTTCCACAGATACGCAATGGGAGACGATTACGGTCTCGAGTGGTGGAACATCAACATCAACGACCAACACTTCAACTTAAAAGTTGGTAACCGTGTTGACTACGGCTGGAGAGGTGACAACTTCGGCTTTATCAGCGTTGGTGGATGGCGTGATACAGAGCAAGCAGTCCTTACCGTTCCAGTTCAAGACGTAGCTAACGTTATCGTTGACTACCACAGAGGAACAGCTGCTACCGCTTTTGCTACCTTCAACTTTGCTGGTAATTCCTTTGGTGTTGCTGGACAAAAGAGAACTGACTCTAAAAAGGATACCGTAAACGTTTATGGTACATTTAACCTTGACGTTGCTACCATTAACGCTATCGCTGGTATCACAACCACAGCTGAAGACAAGAATCTTGCATACGGTGTAAGAGCATACGTTCCATTTGACGGTGGTTCAGTAGAAGCTCAATACACTTCTAAGGACGTTAACTACCTCAATGGTAACGCAACTGGTGCTTACGCAAAGGTTAACTTCTTCCAAGATTCTTTCACAACTGAAGCTCGTGTAGACCTCTGGGGTCCAAAAGCTGGTTTAACCGATACAAAAGTTAGTGGTAACGTAGTATATGAAAATACTTACAGAGCAGAAGCATATCATCAATTCAATAAAAATAATGCTAACACCAGCACTGGTTTAACTGCGTTCTATCGCGCTCCTGGTGTTACCACCTGGTGGCATGACATGCACTTGGATTGGGTATGGCACACCTTACCAGGCTTCGGAGCTCGTGCTGACGTAAGACAAATCGTTACTGACGCTACCGTTTATGAAGCTGACGTAAAAGTTGCTGGTCCATTTGGTGACGGTTTAGGTGCATACCGCGTTCAAGGATTCTACAAGAGCGCTGACAAATCATTCAATGCCGTTGCAGATGCTAAGATCGTTGCTTCCGATAAGGTTACCATTTGGCCAACAGTTGGATATAACTTCGCTACCGAAGACGTAACTTTACAAGGTAAAGTTGAGTACAAGATCGGTACTGGTGGCACACTCATTACAACAACCGCTAAGTACAATACTGGCGGAAAATCATTCCATTCAAAAGTTACCATCCCATTCTAAGAATGAATTGGATTTGGTTAGAAAGAGCCTGGTTTCCAGGCTCTTTTTTCATTATTAACCTCCAGTGATTCCCAGGTAAATAAAATGTAAAAAAATCGACTTGAAAAAAAGGATATCATGATCCTTTGTGGAATAGTGGAATAAGAGAGATAATATTGTTATATAAACATCCTAACTGGTTTTATATACATGAAAACAATCAGAAAAAGGATAGAAACATGTGTTTCAGCTTATACGTAATGACATTATTACAAAGGTTTTTTGTGATGACTGCTGTAAGTATCGATCTCTCTAAAATTTGCGAAAACCATTTAGATATATATTTTCTCAGGGGGTGATTTTCGTAGTTCCTGGCTATGTAGAGCTGGTCTGCATAGCGTTTATGTGTTATTAGTAATAATGGTTCTGCTAGTCAATAATTTAAATATATTTTGGAAGTGAGCAAAGATTTTTTTGGCGAAAACCAGAAAACTTTTACTTCCTTCTCTTGTAGTGAAGAGTGGAATCATTATGATAGAATTATGTACGAATGTACTATGAATCACGAAGGAGGTTAAAAGATGGGTAAGGTTGTATTAGAGAACGTTACCAAGAAATTTGGAAATGTTATTGCTGTAAATAACGCAAACCTGGAAATTAGAGATAAAGAATTCCTTATTCTTGTCGGTCCATCTGGATGTGGAAAATCAACGACATTGAGAATGGTTGCTGGATTAGAGGATATTTCAAGTGGAAACATCTACATTGATGATAAAATCGTTAATGATGTTCCACCAAAAGATAGAGATATTGCAATGGTATTCCAAAACTACGCTCTATATCCTCACATGGATGTTTTCAATAATATGGCTTTCGGTCTTAAGTTAAGAAAATTCCCTAAGCTTGAGATTGAAAGAAGAGTTAAAGAAGCTGCTAAGTTACTCGGTATCGAGAACTTGATGGAAAGAAAACCGAAGGAACTATCTGGAGGTCAAAAACAACGTGTAGCTGTTGGTAGAGCTATCGTTCGTGAACCAAAAGTATTCTTGATGGATGAGCCTTTATCAAACCTAGACGCGAAGCTTAGAGTACAAATGAGATCGGAGTTAACTAAGCTTCATAATAGACTTCAAACTACCATGATTTATGTTACTCACGACCAAACAGAGGCTATGACCATGGGTGACAGAATTGTAGTTATGAAGGATGGATTCATTTTACAAGTCGGTGCTCCATTAGAGATCTATAACCACCCAGATTCAGTCTTTGTAGCTACATTTATCGGTAGCCCAGCAATGAACGTTGTTGAAGCAATCTTAACAAAAGATGGCGATAGCTACTGGGTTGAAAATATGGAGCGCACCTTTAGATTGAAGATTCCTAAGGAAAGAGAAAACTATTTCGAAAACCTCGAAGATTATGTTGATAGAGAGATCCTTTTCGGAATCCGCCCTGAAGATATCGATGACTTCGAAGATCGCGGTGAAGAATCAGAAGACTATTCCTTTACCGCTATGGTTGATGTTTTGGAGCCAATGGGTGCGGAGACTTTCTTATACCTTTCTTTCGGTGACGAGTTGGAATTCGTTGCTCGTGTTGATTCAACCTCAAGAGCAAAAGCCCTTGAACAACACAAAGTTATCGTTAACATGTCTAAGTGCCAATTGTTCGATAAGGATACAGAAGAAACCCTCCGCAAGAAGGGACGTATCTTTAGAGACTAAGATTGAAAGCATTGGGGCGGGTTTGAAACCGCCCCTTTTTTGATGTATTTTTTCCAAGATCTTCGGGAATTTTAAACTAATGTTATGTCTAGGTGGGAAAAGGATGAGTGATCAATTTCTACTCGCAGTGGATCTTGGTGGAACAAAAATTGCTACGTGTATAGGGACTTTAGAAGGACAGATAATAAAGAAATCTGTTGAGAAGACCAAGTCAAATGGAACCAGCTACGAAATTGTTGCGCAGGTTATTTCTGCTATAAGTAATTTAGTAAATGAATTAGGCATAAGATCGAAATTGAGAGGCTTAGGAATAGGCTGCCCAGGTATAGTTGATAGTAATAGAGGAGTTGTAGTTTCTACGCCCAATCTTCCTTGGCGAGATCTTCCTCTAAAAGCATTGATCGAAGCAGAATTTAAGGATGTCGAAATCTTTCTGGACAATGATGCGAACTGTGCTACGCTTGCCGAATTTCATCATGGCGCGGGTGTGGGAAATGACAACATGCTTTATCTGACGGTATCAACTGGAATAGGGGCGGGCTTAATTCTAAATGGATCGCTATATCGAGGAAAAGATTCGTGTGCTGGTGAAATTGGTCATATGATTATGGAACGCCGAAGTAACATACAATGCGGCTGTGGCCAATATGGTTGTTTAGAAACACTAGCATCAGGCACAGCGATCGCGCGAATTGCCCAGGAAAGGCTTAAGGAAGGTGCTGGCAGCGAGATCCTTAAGCTTGTGAAGTCTATCGAAGAAGTAGATGCCCAGATCGTTGGAATCGCCGCTAAGGAAGATGGTTTAGCAAAAGCGATTTTGAATGAAGCCTTTGAATACTTAGGATTAGCGATTGTAAATTTGATCAATACATTGAATGTAGACGTAATCGTTATTGGTGGAGGAGTTGCCAAATTAGGTCCGCTACTATTTGATCAAGTTCGAAAAGTGGTCGCTGAAAGACTAGCAAAATCACCAACTTGCGACACTCCTATCGTACCATCCCGTTTAGGCGATGAAGCGGGATTAAAAGGAGCACTTAGACTGGTGCTCGACTCCATTACTTGCCATTATTGACAGTGAGTTCTTGTGAGGGATATAATTAGATTAGCGATAGGATTGTCCATTAATAACGGGGTGAGATTGTGTCTGAAACAAAAAGAATTATGGTTTCTGTTCCAAATAAACTATTGTTAGAAGTTGATAAACTAGTTAAAGAAGAAAATGGAAATCGCAGTCAGTTCGTAAGAGAGGCGATACAACACTACATCCTTGAACGTAAAAAACGACTTCTTCGTGAAAGACTAAAGGAAGGGTACCAAAGAATGGCTGCCCTGAATTTGGTGTTAGCTGAAGAAGGCGCTGGAATGGATCCTTTAGAGGAATACGAAAAAGAATTAGCGGAGGCGGAATAAGTGGTTAACCTATCGCGCGGCGACATTTTTTATGCTAATCTTAATCCCGTCATTGGGTCCGAACAAGGTGGAGTTCGGCCAGTTCTAATTCTTCAAAATGATATTGGAAACAAATACAGCCCGACTACCATCGTTGCGGCGATAACATCAAAGATTAAAAAAGCTAAGCTTCCGACGCATGTTGAGTTGGAGGCTGGTAAATTCGATTTAGAAAAGGACTCGGTTATTTTGCTAGAACAGGTTCGCACGATCGATAAAAGGCGTTTGAAGGAGAAAATAGCTCATTTAGACGACGAGACTATGGAACAGATAAACCAAGCTCTGCAGATTAGTTTTGGATTGGTTGATCTTGATTGAATGTGGGAAAATAAAGAGACAGGCACTCATGAATAACAAAATGAGTGTTTTTTTATTTCCCTGCTTTTCTTTTTTGAGATGCAGGAAATCAATGAATCAAATGGGAAATATTGATAAAGATTGGCAAACCGGAGGAATGATGGATGGAGCCGATTATTGGGATTACCTGCGGACATAGCTGGCAGGACCCTGAACGTTTTTATGTCAATGCTAGTTACATAAGGGCAATCGAACAAGCTGGTGGTACCCCAATTTTGATTCCGCATTTGACAACCAAGCGCTTGGAAAGTATAGTTAACATGATTGACGGGCTTTTGGTACCAGGAGGAATTGATATTGATCCGTTGCTATTTAATGACCAACCTCATCCCAAATGTGGTGAAATCGATCCCATCTGGGATGAACTTGATATTACCGTAATCCGTAAGGCAATGGAGCGGGAGATTCCAATTCTAGCGATTTGTCGTGGGATGCAGGTCTTAAATGTAGCCATGGGTGGCGATCTGATTCAAGATATACCTTCGCAAGTAAATGGTCATATTAAACATACTCAACAATCACCAAAATGGCACGCTACCCATAGGGTAACTGTTAAGCCTAAGAGTTTGCTGAGTAAAGCATTGAATGCTGGAACTGTCGAGTTACACGTAAATTCCTTTCACCATCAGGCGGTAAAAAAGGTGGCACCAGGTTTTATTGTCTCCGCTGAGGCAGCAGATGGTGTGATTGAGGCTATCGAATATGTTGGTGGGACTAAGGTTCTGGGAGTACAATGGCATCCAGAATTAATGTTAAACCACTATCCTCATTTCCGAAATTTATTCAGTATGCTAGTCTCAAAATAATATTTTGGTTTTAGGAGGAAGACAAATGCTAGCGATTACGAATGTTCAGATCTACAC